>VFJK01000138.1 GCA_009886125.1 Geobacter sp.
ACATTACTGCTCGCCAGCTGGAGTGTCCCCTGTAGTGCCAATGACAATGCCCTCAGGGATCTGCTCGAAAATGCCCTTTATGGCGGACTGGTCGGCACCCTGGTCGGGGGTGCGCTCCTCACCTTCACCCATAAACCTGCTGATCATCTTAATTATTTCTCTGTCGGAGCAGGAGCCGGTGTCCTGGCAGGTATCACCTTCAGTGTCGCAAAATCCTCAAGAGCCCTTCTGGCACTTGAAGACGGCACCATGAAACTCGCCATGCCGACAATCATTCCGGAACTCCAGGAAGCAGACCGCAAAGGCGGGTCGACTCTCATGCTGAAGGCTGAGCTGCTGACAGGGAAATTTTAGCTGCCAGGACGTTGGATCAGGAGAAGTGAGGCGGGTGTCAGTCAACAGGATTCTGTTTGACTTTGTTCATTGCCTCTGTTAGTTACTACAGCATAATTGAATAGTTATAGATCAGGTGCCGGAAGCGATTCCGGTTAAAAGGGAAGGGGGTGCAACTCCTCCACTGTCCCGCAACTGTAAACAGCGATGAACGCCGCACAATGCCACTGAAAACTTCGGGAAGGCGCGGTCGGGAGCTGTGAGTCAGGAAACCTGCCTGGTTGAAAGCTTCACAGTTCCTCCGCAGGAGGGGAGCCGGGCATCGTTATATTTTCATGACCCCGTCTTCTCCAGGAGACGGGGTTTTTCATGTCTCAGATAACATTCATAACCGGCGGGGCCCGAAGCGGCAAAAGCAGGCTGGCTGAAGCACTTGCAGTGAAGCATGGCGAGCCGCTGCTCTATATTGCAACAGCCGCTTACGGAGACCGGGAGATGGCGGAGAGGATCGCCCGTCATCAGGAGCGGAGAGGTGCTGCATGGCAGACCATCGAGGAGCAGTATGATCTGGCTGGAGTGCTTTCAGGGCATGACCGCTGGTTCAAGGCGACCCTTGTGGACTGCGTGACGCTCTGGCTGACCAACCTGCTGCTGAAATACGAAGATAAACGTGCTGTACTCGACGAGGTCAGACGTACAGCTGCTACATTCCCTTTACTCAAGACACCTCTCATTCTCGTCTCCAACGAAGTCGGGATGGGGATCATCCCCGACAATCCTCTTGCACGGGCATTCTGCGACCTTTCCGGAGAGGCAAACGAACTACTGGCAGCAGCGGCTGACGAGGTCTATGTCACCTTTTCCGGCTTGCCGCTCAAACTGAAATAGGGAGAATTACATGAAGATTCTGGAAGCAGCTCTTGCACGGATAAAACCTGTCGATCCGGCACTGCTGGCAGCAGCACAGGCAAAGCTCGACAACAAGACAAAGCCTCTCGGCTCACTCGGGAGGCTTGAGGAGTTTGGTCGCCGCATTGCAGCGATCAGCAACAGCATGAAGCCTGACCTCTCGAAAAAGGTCATCTACACCTTTGCCGGTGACCACGGCGTCGTCGAAGAGGGGGTATCCGCATTCCCCAAAGAGGTGACTCCGCAGATGGTCTTCAACTTCCTGAACGGCGGAGCAGGGGTAAATGTGCTGGCACGTCATGCAGGCGCTGAAGTCCGCGTTGTCGACATGGGGGTCGATTTCGATTTCGGGGCTCTTCCCGGCCTGATCGACCGGAAGATAGCGCGGGGGACGAAAAACCTCGCCAAAGAGCCGGCAATGACCCGTGACGAAGCTGTGGCGGCTCTTGAGGCCGGGATAACCATCGCCCTTGACGCTCGATCCGAAGGTGTCGCGATCCTCGGCACCGGTGACATGGGGATCGGGAACACGACACCATCTTCAGCCATCATTGCCGCTTTCTCCGGGATCTCCGTCCGCGAGCTGACTCACCGGGGTACCGGGATCAACGACGCAGCCCTTGAGAAAAAGATCCGGGCAATCGAGCAGGGGCTTGCCGTGAATCGCCCTGATCCGGCTGATCCGATCGATGTCCTCGCAAAGGTCGGCGGCTTCGAGATCGCCGGTATAGCCGGACTGGTTCTGGGAGCGGCAGCGGCAGGGATTCCGGTTGTCATCGACGGCTTCATCTCCACAGCAGGAGCCTTGATCGCCAGTGAACTGCATCCGAACGTCAAAGAGTACATCTTTGCTGCCCACAAGTCGGTTGAGATCGGCCATACTTTTATGCTCGAGCGGATGAATGCCGAGCCGATCCTCGATCTGCAGCTGCGCCTCGGGGAAGGGACCGGCGCCGCGCTCGCCATGACACTGATCGAAGCGGGTGCCAAGGTACTTTGCGAGATGGCGAGCTTTGAAGAAGCCGGGGTATCGGAACAGAATACTTAAGACTTCGCTGTATGGCAGTTAAGTCCCGCCTGCATTCGTGCTGCGGAGCGGTTTCTGCAACTCTAAGCTCATTCGCTACAGCCGATAAACTCGCTGCGCTCAGACAGTATCGGCTGCTTAACGCTTCATTTCGCCAAGAGTTGCGACGAAACAGCTCCAAGGCACTCATTCCGACAGGACTTAACTGCGAACATTACGGAGCAATATGCGTCTCTTTTTCACAGCATTCCAGTTTCTGACGATCATCCCCCTCCCGTTCAGAGTGAATTATCAGGACGGGGACATGGGGAGATCCATGCGCTGGTTCCCTCTCGTCGGGCTTGCGCTGGGGGGACTGCTGGCCGGGCTGCACTACTGCCTGCTGCTCATTCTTCCCGAGCAGATCGCAGCTCTGCTTCTCGTAGCGGCTCTTGCGCTCGTCACCGGCGCCCTGCACCTTGACGGTCTGGCCGACGTCTTCGACGGTTTCGGGGCGCGGGGCGGAAGAGAGCGGTTCCTTGCTGTCATGAAGGATTCGGGGACCGGGGCGATCGGTGCTGTTGCCCTGTTTCTCGGCCTTCTCCTCAAGTATCAGGCACTCCTGCATCTGCCCGCCGGAGTCAAGTGCGGCGGGATCGTCCTGTTCCCGGCGGTTGCCCGCTTTTCCCAGGTACTGATGACGGTAGGCTCCCGCAGAGCCAGGATCGACGGGCTCGGAGCAGACTTTATCTCAAGCGCAGGATGGAAGGAAGCTTCGATTGCTGCTGCCACAGTTCTGACAGCTGCATACGCGCTTCTGGGGATTACCGGAATTCTCTGCTGCCTTATCGTTTCCAGCTTCGCCTGGCTCTCCAGAATCTACTTCCATCGTCGGCTTGGCGGAGTTACCGGCGATATCATCGGCTGCACGTCGGAGCTGGCGGAAATTCTGGCCCTGCTGACCATTATTGCTATGGGTAACAAGCTTCAAGGATTGTTATGACAAAGAAAACAAGGATATATCTGATCCGGCACGGTGAAGTGGAAGGTGCCGGGACCCCCCGCTACAACGGCCATGCGGATGTCGCTCTGACCGAACACGGCATTTCGCAGTATCACAGCCTGCGTAAGCGTTTGGCCGGCTTCAACATCACAGCCTGCTACTCAAGCGATCTCACCCGCTGCGCGACCGGCGCCAGGATCATCTGCGAGCAGTTCGGGATCAATCCGACCCTCAAAAGGGAGCTGCGCGAACTGAACATCGGTATCTGGGAAGGGATGACCTGGGCGGAGATAGTTGAAACCTATCCGCGCGAGTGGCACGCCCGGCTGGCTGACATTGTCAATTACCGGGTCCCGGAAGGAGAAAGCCTTCTCGACCTTGCCGGGAGAGCCATTCCTGCTCTCAATGAGATCGTGGCGAAGCACCAGGGTGAGGAGGTGCTGATCGTAGGGCATGGCGGTATGAACCGGACGATTCTGCTCGATGCCATCGGCGCGCCGCTAGCGGCACTGTTCAACATCGAGCAGAGTTATGGCTGTCTGAACATCATCGATTACTATGAGGACGGCAAGAAGACTGTTTCGCTGCTGAACGGCTAAGTTCATCCGGCAGTTGAATGTTGCCGGAATGAGTCATTGGGGCTGTTTCGTCGCGCTTCCTGGCGAAGTGAAGCGTTAAGCAGCCGATACTGTCTGAGCGCAGCGAGTTTATCGGCTGTAGCGAATGAGCCTTGGAAGAGCAGAAACAGCTCCACAGGACGAATGCAGGCAGCATTCAACTGCCGGAATTTTTGAGGCGGAGAGATCATGAAATCGATCATCATTGCGGCGCCGGTCAGCGGTTCCGGCAAGACGACCGTAACCATCGGTCTGATGGAGTGCCTGAAACGGCGCGGACTGAAGGTGGCGCCTTTCAAGGTCGGCCCCGACTTCATCGACCCCGGCTATCACCGGATGGTGACCGGTCGGCCGTCACTGAATCTGGACGCCTGGATCTGCCCGCCGCAAGTCGTTCAGGAGATGTTTGCCGGGCATTCGGCAAATGCGGATATTGCTGTCATCGAAGGGGTGATGGGACTGTTCGACGGGATCAGCGGCAGATCCGATGAAGGGAGCACTGCCCAGATCGCCCGACTGACCGGCTCCATCGTTTTTCTCGTGATCGATGCCAAAGGTTTTGCCCGGAGCATTGCCGCGCTCGTCAAAGGTTTTGCCGAGTTTGATCCCGAGGTACGGATCGGCGGGGTCATTTTCAACAATGTCTCCAGTGGCAACCATGCCCATATCCTGAAGGAGGCGGTCGAATCAGCTGTCCCGTCGCTTCGTGTTGTCGGCTCCATTCTGCGCGACAGCAGGCTGCATATCCCGTCGCGGCATCTGGGGCTGCTGACTGCCGAAGAGAACGAGCTGTCCGGGGAGTATCTGGATCATCTTGCAGAAACGATCCGCAGCTCCGTTGACCTCGGCCTGCTCTGGGAGATCGCCGGCTCCGGCGACCTGTTCGAGCTGCCAGTGCAGAAATCCCACGCACGGCGCGTCACGAAGATAGCGGTTGCCCGTGACCGGGCCTTCTGCTTTGTCTATGAAAGCAACCTGCAGCTGCTCCGCCATGCCGGAGCAGAACTGGTCGAATTCTCCCCGCTTTCTGACCGTTCTCTCCCTGACGGGATCTCAGGTCTATATCTGCCGGGCGGTTATCCGGAAGCTTATGCAGACGAGCTGTCAGCCAACAGCACTATGAGGACGGCGATCAAGGACGCAATCGAAACCGGCATGCCGACCTATGCGGAGTGCGGAGGGCTCATCTATCTGACTTCCGGAGTCGCCATGCATGGAGAAACGGGAAGTTCCCTCAAGGAATTAGCCGGACTGTTTCCGGTCACGACTACCATGCTCAAGCAGAGAAAGGCACTGGGCTACCGGGAGATCAGACTCAGAAAAGATTCGATCCTCGGGAAGAAGGGCGCAATCGCCAGAGGCCATGAATTCCACTATTCACAGATAGATGAGATGCCGAAAGAGATCGAACGGCTGTACCAGGTCAGCAAAGGGCAGAGTGACCTCGGCTCTGAGGGGTACCAATACAGGAACTGCGTTGCCTCTTACATCCACCTCCATTTCGGCAGCAATCCGGGAATGGCCAGGGCATTTGTAAACAGCTGCAAAAAATTCGGAAAAAAATGAAGGGGCGGATTTTGGGAACACAGATCGAGCAGGCACGAAGAGGCATTGTCACTCCGCAGATGAAAACGGTCGCATTCGATGAGCAGCTGGAACCGGAGTACATCCGCCGGATGGTCGCCGAAGGAAAGATCGTCATCCCCTGGAACACCGTCCGCAAGCCGCTGAAGATCGCCGGGATCGGCAAGGGCTTAAGGACAAAGGTGAATGCCTCCATCGGCACATCATCCGATATCGTCGATTATCAGGCAGAGGTCAGAAAAGCCCTCGTTGCCCAGGAATCCGGAGCTGACACCCTCATGGAACTGTCGGTCGGCGGCGACCTGGACCGGGTCCGGCGCGAAGTCATCGCCGCCGTCGATCTTCCGGTCGGCAATGTCCCGCTCTATCAGGCATTCTGCGAAGCGGCGCGAAAATACGGCGATCCCAACAAGCTCGACGAGGAGATGCTCTTCGATATCATCGAGCAGCAGTGCGCAGATGGCATGGCTTTCATGGCTGTCCACTGCGGCATCAACCTCTACACCATCGAGCGGCTGCGCAAGCAGGGGTACCGCTACGGTGGCCTGGTCAGCAAGGGCGGGGTGAGTATGGTTGCCTGGATGCTGGCGAACGGCCGTGAAAACCCGCTCTACGAGAAATTCGATCGGGTCGTCTCAATCCTGAAAAAATACGATACGGTGCTCTCCCTGGGCAATGGTCTGCGTGCCGGGGCCATCCACGACTCCTCCGACCGGGCCCAGATCCAGGAGCTGCTCATAAACTGCGAACTCTCTGAAATCGGTCGCGACATGGGTTGCCAGATGCTGGTGGAAGGTCCGGGGCACGTTCCGCTGGACGAGATCGCCGGCAACATCCAGCTCCAGAAGCGGATGAGCGGCGGCGCCCCCTACTACATGCTCGGACCGATCGCCACTGATATCGCCCCCGGCTTCGACCATATCACCGCCGCCATCGGTGCAGCCCAGTCGAGCAGCCACGGCGCCGATCTCATCTGCTATATAACTCCTGCTGAGCATCTGGCACTGCCGAACGAAGAGGATGTCCGCATGGGGGTGAAAGCGGCAAAAATCGCCGCCTACATCGGCGATATGAACAAGTATCCGGAGCGGGGCAGAGAGCGGGACAAGGAGATGTCGAAGGCCCGCCGCGATCTCGACTGGGAAAAGCAGTTCAAGCTGGCCCTTTATCCGGAAGATGCAAAGGCGATCCGCGCCAGCCGGACCCCCGAAGACGAGCAGACCTGCACCATGTGCGGCGATTTCTGTGCTTCGCGCGGGGCAGGGAAGTTGTTTGCAGGTGATTTGAGCGAGGAAAAGCGGTGACGCAGAATGCTGACCGGTAGTATAGTGTCAGCAATGGAGGAATCACAGATGGATAGTCCGCGAAAAGGGTGGGCCAAGGCTTTTGCTTTGATGCATGAGCGGGGAGAGGATGCTCTGCTTATTGATGATGGTCTGGATTTGGATAAATGGCCTGAACTGTTATATTTTCAGGACTAATACTGTACCAGATAAATTCTGATGACCAGTTTAGGGCATTACAAATCATAACGTACTTATTGATCATATTATCGAATATATTCTTTCTCTATCGAGACTTACGCAGCAAAAATACAAATAAACCGAAAGAAGAATGATGCCCCGTATCATCCTGACAATCCTGCTCCTGGCCCTGGCCGCTCCTGCCCATGCCATGCATATCTCCGAAGGGATCCTGCCGCTCGGCTGGGCAACGCTCTGGTTTGCGTTGGCAATACCGTTTGTCGCGCTCGGTTGCCGGGAGCTGAAGAGGCTGTCGCTGGATGATCTGGCCATGAAGCCGCTGGTGGGGCTGCTGGCTGCGGTCGTTTTCATCATCTCCTGTATGCCGATCCCTGTGCCGACAGCCGGCACCTGCTCCCATCCGTGCGGCACCGCCATCTCCGCGATTCTGGTCGGGCCGCTGGTCAGCGTGCTGATCAGTACGGTTGCCCTGCTGATCCAGGCGCTGGTCATGGCGCATGGCGGGTTGACGACACTCGGCGCGGATATCGTCTCCATGGGGATTGTCGGCTCGTTCACCGGGTACGCGGTCTTCAAGGGGATGCGGCGGTTCGGAGCATCTTTGGGAATGGCGGCGTTCTGTGCCGGAGTGCTGACAGACTGGGCAACGTATATGACCACGTCGCTTGAACTTGCCAGCGGCATCATGGGGAGAGAACCTTTTCTTCCACTCTTTACGAAAATAATGATAGCCTTTGTCCCTACCCAGCTGCCATTAGGGCTTCTGGAGGGAGCAATGACTGCGGGCATGGTGACGCTGCTTGCCCGGAAAAGGCCTGATCTGCTGATCAGGATGCGACTGATGAAACCGGAGGAGGCTGCCCATGCCGGAACGTAAACGACGCCTGAAGATTCTGATCCTCCATATGATCCTCTTTCCGACCCTTATCTACACCCTTTCCTTCTTCTCGCTTGCGCCCAAATCATGGACCGGAGTGGATGAAGCAGTAGTGGAGAAGATCGCCAAAGAGCACGGCAGAGAAGCGAAAGCTCCAATGGTCAGCCCCGACAAGGGTGATCTGCTCCTGTTCATCTTTCTTGTCGCCGGGGCAGTCGGAGGTTTTGCCGGAGGCTATTACTGGCGGATGCTGGTGGGGGAGAAGAAAGAGCCTCCTCAGGAAAATAACTCTGCAAAAGGCAGTTGAATGCCTTGTTCATTTCGCATCAAACCCCTCTAAATCTCCCTTTATGCCCCAGAGGGTACTTGTCAGGGGAGACTTCAAGGCTTCCCCCCTGACAAGGGGGGACTGAGGGGGGTTTGAAGAGCAGAAACAGCTCCACCAGACGAATGCAGGCAACATTCAACTGCCCAAGAATCAAAAGGATCAATCGATGAATTACGATGAAATTGTCAGTTTCCACGGCCACAGCTGCCCCGGCAGCGCCATCGGCTACCGGATGACACTGGCAGCCATGAGATTGCTCGGCGTCAGCCGCTCCGGCGACGAAGAGCTGGTGGCCATAGTTGAGAACGACGCCTGCGGGGTCGATGCGCTGCAGTACCTGAGCGGCTGCACCTTCGGCAAGGGGAACCTGGTCTTTCGGGACTATGGCAAGCCGGTGTACACCCTCTTTTCCCGGACCAGCGGCAGAGGGGTCAGAGTACTGTTTCTTGACTCGGCTCTCCCGGAAGAGGTAAAAAATGACCGGAGCAAAAAGCTGGAGTACATACTCTCTGCTCCTGAAGATGCCATCATTTCTACCAGAACTGTCTCTATAGATGAACCGAAGCTTGCAAAAATCTTCCACACCGTAACGTGTGACCGCTGCCATGAATCGGTCATGGAGACCCGTTTGAAGAGCGTTCAGGGGCAGAGTCTCTGTATCCCCTGCGCAGCCGTATCTGGAGAGGAGTAAGCGGTCCAGGGATGAAAAACATCAGCTCACAAAACAGCAGCAACCACCCGCTCTCCCATGTCGATGCAAGAGTCAAGCTCCTTGTCGCCCTGTCACTGCTGCTGATGGTCGTCAGCAGTAAAGGATTCATCTTCCCTCTGCTGACCGCCGGGATCTGCCTCGGGCTCTGTCTTACCCTGAAAGTACGAATCCGTACGCTGCTGACCCGCTTTGCCGAACCGCTCCTCATCGCAGCGGTCGTACTCCTCATGAAAACTCTCGGGACCGGTAATACCCCGCTCTGGAGTGTTCATCTCCCGTTCATGGATATACCTCTCTATAAAGAGGGGCTTTTTGAAGGATTCCGTCTGGCAAGCCGGATCATCGGCGGGGTCGCTGTTGTTGCGGCTGTCGGCTTCGCAACAAGCTTTACTGAACTCCTGGCCGCTCTGTCCTGGTTCAGGATCCCCCGGGAAGTGACTGAAGTCGCCCTGTTTGCCTGGCGCTACCTGTTTGTTCTGGCTGATGACGCACAGGTCATTCACTCAGCCCAGAAGAACCGGCTCGGCTATGTCGGGATACGTCGTTCGTTCCGCTCATTCGGCACCCTTGCCGGTGCGCTGGTCATCAAGGCATTCGATGCAAGCCAGACCATGACGACCTCCATGGTGCAGAGAGGCTACGACGGTACCATGCCGCTGCTGCGGCACAGACCCCTCCATTGGGGGGAACTTCTCCCGGCGGCTGCCATCGTAACCATCATGGGGGCTTTGTGGAAACTGTAGCACGGCTCTCGATACAGATCGATACGTTCCGCTATCCTGACGGCACCGTTGCTCTGGCAGATCTGAATCTTGCAGTCGCCGCAGGCGAATTCTGCGGCCTGCTCGGTGCCAATGGCTCCGGCAAGACCACCCTGCTGAAGATCATGGACGGTCTCATCCGCGACTATCAGGGAACAATGCTGCTTGACGGCAGCGATATCCTCAAGCTCCATCCGCGCGACATCTACCGGAAGATGGGGCTTGTCTTCCAGAATCCGGATGACCAGCTCTTTGCCAGCTCGGTTTTCGAGGATGTCGCCTTCGGCCCGAGAAACATGGGGTTTGATGAGTCTTCAGTAGCGGAAAAAGTCGCTGTAGCCCTTGAACAGGTTGACATTGCGGCGCTTGCCGGAAAAAATATTCATCATTTGAGCTACGGCCAGAAGAAACGGGTCTGCATAGCCGGTCTGCTCGCAATGGGACATGAGATCCTGCTCCTTGACGAACCGACAGCCGGGCTCGATCCTATGGGCGAACAGCGGATGATGGAGCTGCTGACCCGGCTGAATCGCGATAGCAGCGTGACGATCGTCATGGCAACCCACAGCGTCGACCTCGTGCCGCTTTTCCTCGACCGGCTGCATATCCTGAGCAGAGGGAAGGTCGTCCGCGGCGGCACGCCTGAAGAGGTCTTTACGGCACCTGCGGAGATGGCAGAGGTGAAACTCCGCCTGCCGCATATCGCCGAACTGATCCACCAGCTGAAAAACGATGAGAATCTCCCCTTCAGACGGATTCCCTTGACTGTCGGGGATGCACGCAGAGAAATACTCGAGATGATGGAAAGAGGAACCCGATGAACGATACAGCAATTCTGCTTATGGCCCACGGCAGCCGCATTGCCGAAGCAAACGACGCAGCACGTGAAGTCGCAAAGATGGTGCAGGGGATGACCGGCTTCGATATCATCGAAGTCGCCTTCCGGGAGATGCACGAGCCGGATATCCAGAAGGGTATCGACAGCTGTGTTGCCCGGGGAGCGAAGCGGATCCTCCTGATACCCTACTTCCTCTTTATGGGGGCTCATGTCCAGCATGACCTGCCTGAAGAGATCGAAACGGCGCAAAAACGGCATCCGGGACTGAAGATGGAGATGGGCCCTCATCTCGGCGTCCACCTTAAGCTTGCCGAGATCGTCGTCGACCGGATCGCCGAAGGGCTGACCTCTGCGGGGTGGCACTGATGTCCGTCCACCTGAAGCCCGAAGAGATAGAGGCTGAGTCGTTCCGGACCATCGACCGGGAAGCCGGGCCCCATGACTGGTCACCTTCGGAGTGGCAGCTTGTCCGGCGGGCTGTTCATACCAGTGCCGATTTCGATTACGTCCGGACGATCTCCATGTCGTCTGACGCAGTATCTGCCGGAGTAAAGGCCCTCCTGGACGGTCGGGACGTGGTGACCGATACGACCATGGCACTTTCCGGGATCAGCAAGCCGAGACTTGCAGCCTTCCAGGTCTCTGCCTCATGTTTCGTTGCTGATCCGGACGTGGCTGCAGTAGCAGAGGCTCAGGGGATCACCCGCTCCATCATTGCCATGCGAAAAGGGACAGCTGATCCGAAAAACGGTATATTCGTCATCGGCAACGCCCCGACTGCACTCTTCGAGCTGCTCCGTCAGGTGCGGGAAGAGGCTCTTCGCCCCGACCTGATAATCGGGCTGCCGGTAGGCTTTGTCGGTGCTGCGGAGAGCAAGGAAGAACTTATCACTGTCGCAGCGGAGTACCGGATCCCGTTTATTACCAACCGGGGAAGAAAGGGCGGATCGAATGTGGCGGCAGCAGTCATGAATGCCCTGCTGATCCTGGCAGCCGAGCAGGGCGCGGCTTCGGTTACTACGTGACAGCGAGACCCGTTTCTCACTGCAGCGCCTCTGCTTCTGAAGCTTTGGCACTCTGTTCCGCAACCGGCAGAGATAATTCACCGCTTTGTTATTATGTGCCGTTTGGCCATGGGCCCCGGCTGTTTCCGTTCGATACGGGTCTCACTGTCACGTATTCAAGAACTCAATCAACACGAGTAAAGGTCACTGATTGATAAAAGAGTTGAAATACGGCTACACCACCGGTGCCTGTGCTGCTGCTGCAGCCAGGGGGGCTGCGCTGATGCTCCGGGAGCAGCGGATCGTCGATGAAGCAGAGATACTGCTGCCGGGGGGGAAACCGGTCCGGTTCAGACTTCACGGGCAGAGCCTGACCGACCGGAGCAGCTCCTGCTTCGTGGTCAAGGATGCCGGCGATGACCCGGATATCACCAACGGCGCCGAGATCCATGCTTCTATCGATGTCGCGTATTTCCAGCCTCACCGTATCCTCCTCCAGGGGGGGGCCGGAGTAGGGCGCGTCACCAAACCCGGTCTTGCCGTTCCGGTCGGAGAGCCGGCGATCAACCCGGTCCCGCGGAAGATGATATGCGAGAATGTGAAGGAGCTCCTGGCGATGCGCTGCATCCCTGCTGCCTTCACCATCACCATCTCGATCCCGAACGGTGCAGAACTGGCTAAAAAGACCCTGAACGAGCGACTGGGCATCGTCGGTGGACTATCGATCCTCGGGACGACCGGGGTGGTAAAGCCGATCTCTGCAAAGGCCTGGACAGACACCATCGACTGCTCGGTCGATGTTGCGCTTGCATCCGGCGCCGAAATCGTTATTCTGTCTACTGGAAGGACAAGCGAGCTGGCTGCGCAGATGTTTCTGGAAAACCAACCCCCCTCTATCCCCCCTTCTCATGGGGGAAGTGTAGCTCCTCCCCTGTCAAGTACCCTCTGGGGCATAAAGGGAGGTCGGGAGGGGTTCCCGGAAGAGACATTTGTCATGATGGGAGATCACGTCGGCTACGCCCTCTGCTCCTGTAAAGCCAGAAATGCGAAAAGGGTCGTCATCGCCGCCCAGTTTGCCAAGCTCCTGAAGATCGCCTGCGGCCATGAACAGACGCATGTATCCTCTTCAGATCTGGAACTGCAGGCCCTCGGAGCCTGGCTGACTGACAATGATCCTGAATCACAGATCGCTGATTCCTGCCGCACTGCCAACACTGCACGGCAGGTGCTGATCGACTCCGGAAACGATCCGGAACTGATACGACTGGTCTGCGGCAAGGCAAAAGAGTCGGCACTGGTCATGGCGCCGGGATTGACCATCGACATACTGCTGGTCGGCTATGATTCGGAAGTGCTGTATTTCGGGTAACCCTTTATCGTGTGCGTGCAGCCGGCAAGCCGGTTTCCACTTTAATGCAAACGGTTTTTGCTGTTCTGGCTGTGCATCTGAACCGACAGGGGTCACTGACAAACAAGATGTCACCATTTCGGCAGCGATGACCTAGGGCATTACGTTACAACCGGCTTACCGGCTGCACGCTCATCAGATGAAAGCTTTTATGGAGGTACTTATGTCACAGCAGAAAATCTACCTCGTCGGCGCCGGCATCACCGGCTGGGAAGGGTTAGGCAGCAAGGCTCTTGAGGTTATCGCTAAAGCCGAGGTGCTGATCGGGCATCAGCGTCATCTTGACAATTTCCCGGATTTTCGGGGCGAGAAGCAGCTGCTGGAAGATCTCTCGATCATGCTCGAATCCCTGAAAAACTCCAACCGGCAGACGGTCGTGCTCGGATCAGGGGATCCGAATTTTTTCGGTGTCGCACGCTTTCTGCTTCGCAACCTCCCGAAAGAGCGGATCGAGATCTATCCGAATGTAACCAGCGTTCAGTATGCGTTCGCACGGATCAAGGAGCCCTGGGACGATGCGATCTTCGTATCAGTGCATGGTCGAGGTATCGGCAGGGCAATAGACCGGATCATCGCCTCTGAAAAGGTCGCGATCCTTACTGATAAAACGAATACTCCGGCGGCAATAGCACGTGAACTTATCGAGCGCGGCGCTGAAGGGTACGATGCCTGGCTCTGCGAGGATATGGGGCTTCCACAGGAAAAATTCACCAAGACCGATGTAAAGGGGCTTCTTGAGCTGCCAGCCTCGGAGCTGAACATCCTGATACTCATCAAGACCTGGGAGCCGAACCTGGTCAACTACCCGTTGATCGGTATCGACGACGATGAATTTGCCACTGCCAAAAAACTGATAACCAAGCAGGAGGTACGGGCGGTAACCCTGGCCAAGCTCCAGCTGCAGGATGACTATACCATTTGGGACATCGGTGCCGGGAGCGGTTCTATCTCTATCGAAGCGAGCAATCTCGTTCCGAACGGCAAGCTCTTTGCCATCGAGCAGAATCCGCAATGTATCGGTTTTATCCGTGAGAATCTGAAGAAGTTTGCTGCCCGCAATGTAAAGCTGATCGAAGGGGATGCTCCGGATGTCCTGGAAGAGCTGCCCGATCCTGACCGGGTCTTTATCGGCGGTTCCGGTGGGATGCTGGAAGAGGTCATCGAAGCGGTTGACAAGCGGCTGAAGCCGGAAGGGCTCATCGTCCTGAATGCCGTGACCCTCGATACCCTGACCAAGTCGGTGGAGTTTCTCGAAGACCATGGCTACACCGTCGAAGTGACCTGCGTCAACATCGCGAAGACAAAGGCGCTCAGCGAATATAAGCTGCTCGAAGCGCAGAACCCGGTCTATATCATCTCCGCAGCAAAGGAACACTGATATGGCAACCATCTACGCCGTCGGTGTCGGTCCCGGCGATCCGGAACTCATCACCCGCAAAGCCGAGCGGATCATCCGGCACTGTCCGACCATCTGTGCACCGACCGGCGCAGCCGATGCTGCCAGCTATGCGCTCTCCATTGTCGAACACCTCCTTGACCGTTCAAAACAGGAGATACTCACCAGGGTATTTCCGATGCTGAAAAAAGGTCCGGAACTTGAAGCTGCCTGGGAGGCGGTTGCCGATGAGGTCATCGACCGGATCGACCAGGGAGAGGATGTCGCCTTTATCACTATCGGCGATCCCTGCCTCTACTCCACATTTCTCTACATCTACAAGATTATCCGCGCGAAAAGAGCCGATATCACTGTCGAGATCATCCCCGGCATCTCCAGCATCAACGCCGCTGCTGCTGCTGCCGGCATCCCGCTCGGTATCGCCGGCGAGCATATCGCCATTCTCCCCGCGACCTATGAAGATTACGAGCTACGCAAGATCCTGAAGGAGTTCGACACCGTCGTCTTGATGAAGGTGAACCGGGTCTTTGACCGGGTCTACGCCATGCTGATGGAGCTGGGTCTGGTGGACAAGGGGGTATTTATCCGCCGGGTCGGTTCACCACAGCAGGAGGTGATCTTCGACCTGACATCCCTGGTCGGCAAAGAGCTCGATTATCTCTCTATGCTGATCGTGCGGCGGTAGGGGAAACTCGACAGCATGACAGGAGGCAAAAAGATGAGACACCTATTACTGTGGATGATGCTAGCAGCGCTGTCGTGCGGTTGCAGCAAAGCCGAGGAGCGCGCCAAATACGAGGGGCGCAACGAGACCAAAAAACTGCAGGGGGCTGACGCAGCCGGCTACGACGGTACCGCGATCCGCAAAAGTGTGGACAATACGCTCAACAAGACCGACCAGCATAACGAGACCATCAACAAGTCTGTGAAAGGGGATGAGGGCCAGAAGTAGCCGGGCCGTTTTAGCTAACACCCTCTACTGCACTAGTGACGCGAGGATCGCTTACCATGCAGAATCATATAAAAATTGAGTATCTTTTTCGCTTCCGAAATGGCGAAACCAGAGAAATAGCTCTCCTGCTCGACGAGAGTACCCTCGCCCTTGATTGCGAAATAAAATGCACGCCTCCGTTCTGGTCGGAGCTCCCTTTTCATCAATGCAGCGTTTGTCCTCTTGATCCGGGTCTTCATCCCCATTGTCCCATAGCCCTGCAGCTGGCCGAGATTGTGGGCATTTTCCGGGATTATGATTCCTACGATGAGGTAACGGTAGAGGTCAGCGACGGACAGCGTCGCTATCTCAAGGAGACTTCTCTTCAGAATGGGCTCGGCCCCCTGATGGGTATAATTATGGCATCCAGCGGCTGTCCGGTTATGGATCCCCTACGACCGCTTGTCCGTTTCCATCTTCCTTTTTCCTCAATGGAGGAAACTGAATTCCGCATCGTATCCATGTACCTGGTTGCCCAATATTTCAGAGTGAAAAACGGTAAAGAACCCGACTGGTCTCTCTATGGTTTACAGGAGATCTACAACAAGATAGGTGACGTCAACAAATTCTTTGCCGAACGACTTCGTTCCGCATCCGCGAAAGATGCAAATGTCAACGCCATAATTATTCTGGATTGTTTTGCCAAGGGGGTTCCGTTTGCAGTAAGAACCACTCTTCGCGACTACGAAAAGTTTTTCGAATTGTACCTGACGTGAGCAGCTCCCCATCTTTCCTACCTTTCCTCACATCCCCACCATAAACCGGAAAAGCCCTCCACGCTTTATCCTGGATTCGACAGTTGGCGGTGCCCTTCGGCGCTCCAACTGCCCGAATTCTGTAATGCTAAGCTCATGGCTACAGCAGATAAACTCACCCTGCGGGTTCAGACAATATCTGCTGCTGACGCTACATTTCGCTAAGCATTACGACGAATTGCGGGCAAGTCGCTTCTTCAGGACACCGCCAACTGCCGTTTTAAGGTTTATTGTTTTCCTTTCCCCCCTCCGAGTCTCCGCGTGGAACTGATTATTTTCCCTTGTTTTCCTGTAAAAGTATGCTAATCAATTTCTCTAGTAATGACTCGACACTACGGAGGGATAAGCCTATGAGGAGAATCTGTTTTATCGTGCTGCTGGCTGTATCTTTTGCTGCACCCGTATTCGCTGGCCAAGATAAGGCTGACAAAACTTTCGGCTCAGCCAACAAGCATCTGTACGGTCAAGTGGAGTCTGCTCCCGGTGACGACGCGGTCGTGTCGCCGACCGGGGACAACCCGGCCGTTACAGAGACGGACGCTCCCTCCCCTGGACAAGTGGCCGGGGCAACCGACGACGAGCACTATATCCAGCAGGATGACTTCTTCTTTTCGACTGAACCGCTGGGGCAGAGCAGCTGGATCTACGTCAAGCTGGCGAAAATGGTAACGCCGCCCACTTCCGCGACCAAGAATGAAGCCGAATTTTACCAGATTACTGACGGCAACAAAATCTGGACCAAACACTACTGGACTACACGGCGGACGGACAAGGGAGATCTGAAGCTCGGCACAGTAGTAGTGGCTTTCGACAAGCAGGGCGAAAAAGAAATCTATGTTGCCCCGGATAGCAAGGAAGAGGGGCGGGGCGGAAGCTGGTTCATGGCCAAAATCACCGACCTCAGCGACCTCTACAAAGGCTATGTGACGGTTTCCGGAAATTACAAGGTCAGCCTGGGCAACCTGCGGGTGAAGAAGTAACGTTTACTGAGTTCTCCCCCCGATGCCCAGCCTCGAAAACGCACTCCATAAAGCGGAACAGCGAATTCGGGGGACACAATACGCATTTTTACAGAAGTCGGGAGTTCTTCTTGACTATCTACTGGAAGGGCGCTTTCTGGCAAAGCATGGCAACGTGATCCTGATTGGTGGCACCGGAACCGGTAAGACGCACCTCGCCGTTGTCGCTTGGTCTTTCCCATCGACCGACCTTCCGTAAAAACCATGTTGACCCGGCACTTGACAGTGGCTGGATCGGGCGAACCCAGCCGGATTCACCGAGAAGCCCGACGCAACGCTATCGATTGACCGACAAAGGGCGGAGCTGGCCGCAACGATCGGGCAAACAGGGTTCACGAAAAAACAGCCGTTGACACCAGCGCCGGGGAAGTTGCAGGATGAGAGCCTTCCGTCTCGGCTTAATCGCACTATGGAGTTATAATTCAGACCATGACCTTCGAACATATCGCCGCAAAAGTTGCCGCCCGTGAGCGCCTGACCGAAGACGACGCCCTCTTCCTCTTCGAGTATCCCGACCTGATTGCAATCGGGGAGCTGGCTGCTGCCGCCAACGAGCGCAAGAACGGTCGGCGGGTCTTTTTCAACGTCAACCGCCATATCAACCATACAAACATCTGCGTGAACCGGTGCAACTTTTGCGCTTTTTCGAAAACAGCTGAAGAGGATGGCGCCTACTGCCTTGATATGGAGGAGATCCGCAACCGGGCTGTTGAAGCGGCGAGCCAGGGGGCGACCGAGATCCATATCGTCGGCGGTCTGCACCCCGATCTCCCCTTCGATTTCTACCTAGAAATGCTCTCGACGGTCCGGGATGCTTCGCCGAAGCTCCATATCAAGGCGTTCACCGCGGTGGAGATTGAGTATCTGGCCCGTCTGTCCAGCCTTTCCATTTCAGGCACACTTGAAAAACTCAAAGAGGCCGGGCTCGGCTCGCTGCCGGGCGGCGGGGCCGAGATCCTCCGCAAGGCGGTGCGCGACCGGCTTTGCCCGGAGAAGATCTCGGGTGAGGAGTGGCTTGGGGTGATGAAAGAGGTCCATCATGCCGGGCTGAAGTCCAATGCGACCATGCTCTATGGCCATGTCGAGACCTATAGCGACCGGGTCGATCACCTGCGCCGGCTGCGGGATCTGCAGGACGAGACCGGCGGTTTTCAGGTATTCATCCCGCTGGCCTTCCAGAAGGAGAACAATCCGTTGGGGCATCTGAAAAATCCCCTGAGCGGCGGTGTGGACGATCTTAAGACCCTGGCCGTTTCGCGACTGTATCTCGATAATTTCGACAACATCAAGGCCTACTGGGTCATGCTGGGGGAGAAGATCGCCCAGACCTCGCTCTGTTTCGGGGTGAACGATCTGGACGGTACGGTCGTAGAAGAGAAGATCGGGCATGATGCCGGAGCATCTTCGCCGCAGACCATGACCAAAGAGAACATCGTCGATATGATCCGGAAAGCGGGGCGGATACCGATCGAGAGGGACACACTCTACAATGAGCTGCGGATGTATTGAAATAACACCAAACCCCTCCAAACCTCCCCTTATCAGGGGAGGCTTAAATACTTCCCCCCTGATAAGGGGGGATTGAGGGGGGTTGCAGCGAGGTCACAATTTTGAACCGAAAAAAAGAAAAAATGGTCCATTTCGTCGGCGCCGGACCGGGTGATGCCGAGTTGATCACGGTCAAAGGGGCGCGTCTGCTGGCCGAAGCTGCTGTGGTTGTCTATACGGGCAGCCTGGTAGACCGCGAGCTGGTGAGGCGGTATGCGCCTGATGCGCAGTTCTACGATTCTGCTTCTATGAATCTTGAGGAGACGACCGCAGTTCTTGCCGAGGCTGTTGCCGAGGGGAAGCGGTTGGTGCGGCTTCACACCGGAGACCCTTCCATCTACGGGGCGATCCAGGAGCAGATGGCGGAGCTCGACCGGCTCGGCATAGGCTACGAGGTCGTCCCGGGAGTGACCAGTGCGTTTGCTGCAGCTGCAGCACTCAAACAGGAACTGACACTCCCTTCAGTGACGCAGACCGTTATCATAACGCGGATCGCCGGGCGCACGCCGGTCCCGGAGCGGGAAAAACTCTCGAAAGTTGCCGGGATCGGGGCGACCATGGTGATCTATCTTTCTGTGGGGATGATCGATGAGGTCGTTCAGGAGCTACTGCAGGGGGCTTATACCGGTGCGACCCCGGTTGCGGTGGTCGCCAAGGCGTCCTGGAGCGATGAGCAGATCATCAAAGGGACTCTTGCCGACATAGCCGGAAAGGTGACTGCAGCGGGGATCGGCAAGCAGGCGCTGATAATCGTCGGCGATGTCCTCAAGGCAAGGCGTGAAGGGGTCCCGGAGCTGTCAAAGTTGTACGACAAAAACTTCAGCCACGGTTTCAGAGCCTGAATGAAAATCGCCATCATCACCATAACCCGAAACGGAGCCCGTCTGGGAGCACGCATGAAAGCCGGGCTTGCAGGAGCAGAGCTGTATGCGCTCCCGAAATACCTGGGGCCTGCGGGCAAGGGGGCGAAGGCGATCGAGGGTGAATTGAAGCTGCTGTTCGAGCATCTCTGGCAGGAAATCGACGGTTTTGTCTGCATCATGGCAACCGGAATAGTCGTCCGGCTGGCAGCTCCCCTGCTTGAGGGTAAAGAGAAAGACCCTGCAGTGGTGGTGATGGACGATGCCGGAAAGTTTGCGATCTCTCTTCTTTCCGGACATCTGGGCGGAGCGAACGAGCTGGCAGAGCGCTGCGCCTTCATCAGCGGCGCCAGGGCGGTTATCACAACCGCGACCGATGCGAACGACCTGCCCTCATTCGATATGCTGGCAAAGGAGAATGGCTGGGTCATCGAGGATTTGAGCCGCGTAAAGACCCTGAACGCGCTCCTTCTTGAAGACGAGCCGATATCGGTCGTTGATGACACTGATATTGTCCGGTCCTGGTTCCACGGCAGAGGACGTCTGCAGTTCAACGACTCGTTTGTCGCCGGACTTCGCTCCGGAGCAAAAGGGTTCCTCTTTGTGACGAGCAGCATCATCCCGCCGCAGCTGCAGATGGAATCACTCCTTGTCCTCAGGCCCAAAAATCTCTTTGTCGGGATCGGCTGCAACAGCGGGACTTCAGCCGACGAGATCGAAGGGGTGCTGCTGACGAATCTGAAACGGCTGTTCCTCTCTCCGAAGAGCCTGGCAGCGATCGGGACGGCAGAGGCAAAGAGAAAAGAGCCGGGGCTTGTGGAGCTTGCCGAGCGCTTGGCCCTTCCTTTGCTCTGTTATTCCAGCGACGAGCTGAACTCGGTCGAGGCGCCGTCACCTCCTTCCGACCATGCTATCTCTGCGATAGGTGCTGCAGGGGTTGCCGAGCCGGCGGCGCTGCTTGCATCAGGGGGCGGAGAGCTGCTGCTGAAGAAAGTGAAGAGCGGAAATGTTACGCTGGCAATAGCAAAGGGAGTATGAGGCTGTCATGTCAAAGCTTTATGTAGTTGGAATCGGCCCTGGCGGGCTGAACCATATGACGTTCGAGGCGAAAGAGGCGATAGAAAAAGCCTCTGTCATTGTCGGATACAAAACCTATCTCGACTTTATTACCCCGCTTATTGAGGGGAAAGAGGTCGTCTCTTCCGGGATGATGAAAGAGGTCGAGCGCTGCCAAGAGGCGATAGCCATTGCCACTTCAGGCAGTGATGTGGCGCTTGTCTCCAGCGGTGATGCCGGTGTTTACGGCATGGCAGGGCTGGTGCTGGAACTGGTGGAGGCCGATGTTTCAAAGTCGGAGGGGCTGCCGCTGCTGCGACGGGAGGTGGAGATCGTCATCGTCCCGGGAGTCTCAGCTGTCCAGGCAGCAGCATCTGTTCTCGGTGCACCGCTCATGCACGATTTTGCGGTTGTCTCTCTATCTGATCTGCTGACTCCCTGGGAGACCATCACGAAACGCCTTCAGGCTGCCGCAACTGCCGATTTTGTCGTTGCGCTCTACAATCCGCGCAGCAAAGGGAGGGTGCAGCATCTGGAGGTGGCAAGAGACATCCTTCTCTCCTGCCGTGCCCCCGAAACGCCGGTCGGCATCGTCCGCAATGCCTGCCGCGATGGAGAGGAGAAGGTCGTGACGAACCTTTGTGACCTTCTTACCCATGAGATCGATATGTTCTCGATCGTCATCATCGGCAACAGCGCAACATTTATCGATTCCGCCGGGAGGATGGTGACACCGCGGGGTTATAAAACAGATGCGAGGAGCGAGGAACGAGGAACGAGGAAACCTGATAAAAACCTCGAACCTCATCACGGCAAAGCCGTAATGATCGGCGGCACCGGCTCTGATGTCGGCAAGTCGGTGATCGCTGCGGGAATCTGCCGGCTGCTCAAAAACCGCGGGCTTCGAGTTGCGCCGTTCAAGTCCCAGAACATGGCGCTTAATTCGGCGGTCACCCCGGAAGGGGGCGAGATCGGCCGGGCGCAGGCAGTTCAGGCTGCAGCCTGCGGCATCCCGCCGCACACCGATATGAACCCGGTGCTTTTGAAGCCGACGACTGACCTGGGGAGCCAGGTGATCGTCCAGGGGACGGTTGTCGGGAACATGAAAGTCGCCGAGTACAACATCTATAAGCCTGCTGCATTTGCCCGGGCCCGGGAGAGTTTCGACCGGCTGGCTGAAAAGTACGAGTTCATCGTTATCGAAGGGGCAGGGAGCATTGCCGAGATCAACCTGAAGCAGCATGACATCGCCAATCTGAAAGTAGCGAAGATGGCAAACGCTCCCGTGATCCTGGTGGCCGACATTGATCGCGGCGGAGTCTTCGCCCAGATCGTCGGGACAGTGGAGCTGCTCGATCCTGATGAGCGGGCCATGATTGCCGGGGTCATTATCAACAAGTTCCGCGGGGATGCTTCACTTCTGGACTCCGGTATAAGATTCATCGAGGAACGGACCGGAGTAAAGGTGCTGGGCGTTGTCCCCTGCTTTACCGGATTCACGATACCTGAAGAGGACAGTGTGGCCCTTGGCAGGCGGGTGACACGGGGGAGTGAGCAGGATTGCGGAAAAATCAGTATCGGCGTTGTGAGGCTGCCGCGAATATCGAACTACACAGACTTTGACCCCCTTGAGTGGGAAGAAGACGTACAGTTGAAATATATCGACAACCCTGCAGAGATACCGTCCCTTGACCTGCTGCTCCTTCCCGGAAGCAAGTCGACGATCAACGACATCATTTTTCTCCGCGAGAACGGCTTCTTCCCGGCCATACGGAGCTTCATAGGGAACATCGCCGGAATCTGCGGCGGTTTTCAGATGCTCGGCCGCAGGGTCAGCGATCCTTCCGGAGTCGAGGGGGCTGAATGCAGCGAAGCTGAAGGGATCGGACTGCTTGATGTCGTGACCATAATGCTGACCCGCAAGGAGACGCATCAGGCTGTTGCCGAGCTGGATACTGCAGGCTTCCAGGTTGCCCCCCGAAGTGCCGGGAGGCTGGAGGGGTACGAGATCCATATGGGTGAGACGATCCTCGGGCCGGCCGCCGACCCCTTTTCGCATATCATAAGACGCTCAGGAGAGGACGTCGAGGTCCTTGACGGTGCAGTCAGCAAGGACGGCCGGATATTCGGGACCTATCTTCACGGGCTTTTTCATAACGACCGGTTCCGGGCAGCCTTTCTGAACCGCATCCGCAGGAAAAAAGGGCTGCCCGACCGGGAACCGGCAGAGCAGGTCGATCCGTTCGACCAGCTGGCTGAGCATCTGGAGAAGAGTCTGGATATGAAGAGGCTGCTGGAAATTTGCGGTATTGGAAGGTGAATCCCGATTTTCTGATCATCCCCTCTGCGGTCCTTCTCGATCTGGTTTTGGGCGATCCGCGCTGGTTCCCGCATCCGGTTGTTGCCATCGGCAGGCTGATAAAGCTGCTTGAACCGCCTTTGCACCGCTTTGTCAGGAGCGAGCTGATCGGCGGCCTGCTGCTTCTGGTCCTTACCGTCGGGACCACGCTTCTTGTTACAACCCTTCTCTTGAAAGGAGCTTATGCCCTAAGCCCCTACGCAGGTTTTATCGTTGCGGTCATCCTCTCCTGGAACTGCCTGGCTGCACGGTCACTGCATCGTGAATCCGCATTGGTCGCCGATGCGCTGGCAAATGGTGATCTTGATGAAGCGCAAAAAGCCTTGTCATTCATCGTTGGCCGGGATACTGCGGAGCTGGCAGAGCCTGAAATCTGGCGAGGGGCGGTCGAGACCGTAGCCGAGAACAGTTCGGACGGGGTGATCGCGCCGCTGCTGTTCCTGATGCTCGGAGGGCCGGTCCTCGCTCTGGCTTACAAGGCGGTCAATACGCTCGATTCCATGGTCGGGTACAAAAGCGAGCGATATCTTCAGTTCGGCCGGGCGTCCGCCCGATTTGACGATCTGGTGAACTGGCTTCCGGCGCGGCTTACCGGTGGTCTGATGGTGATAGTCTCACCATGTGTCGGCCTGAGCATGAAGGGCGCCTGGCAGATTATGCTGAGGGACGGAGGCAACCACTCTTCCCCCAACAGCGGCATCCCAGAAGCCGCTGCTGCCGGGGCGCTGGGTGTGCAGCTCGGCGGATCGAACCGCTACTTTGGCAGAGCAGTGGAGAAGCCGACTATCGGCGATCCGGTCAAGCCTGTCAACCTGATCGCCTGGAAGGGTTCGCTCCGTCTGATGTACGGGTCTGAATCGGCGCTGCTGCTTTTCTGGACGCTCTTCTTTGTGTTAGTGTACCACTCCCCCCTTCGTTGACAAAAAGTACCCCATGCTCTATAACAAACTCACTGGAGATTAGTGTGGAAAATGCCGACGATACAGCGCTTCGGGCACTTCTTCTGGAGCGGATCAACGAGAAAGGTTCAATCACCTTTGCCGAGTTCATGGCCGCCTGCCTGTATGAGCCGGGACTCGGCTACTACACTTCTGCCGGCAGAAAGGTGGGGGCTGAAGGCGATTTCTATACGAGCAGCAATGTCCACCGGGTCTTCGGGCGCCTGATAGCCAGGGAGATTGCCCGTATGTGGCAGAGTATGGGGCGACCAGCGGGATTCCAGGTAGTCGAGGCCGGTGCCGGAAACGGTCGGCTGGCAGCCGATGTCATGGATGCCCTGGCTGAGATCGAGCCTTCTCTGTATGCAACCGTAACCTGCCGTCTGATCGAAGCGGAGCCGACGCTTGCGGAAACACAGCGGACGATGCTGCATGCTCATGAGTCACACCTTGCCTGGAGCACTCCGGCTGAGTTGTCCTCAGGAGCCCTTTCGATAACCGGCTGTTTTCTTTCGAACGAACTGATCGATGCTCTGCCAATACACCTTGTCGAAATGACTTCTGACGGTCTGTGTGAGGTCATGCTGACTGCAGACGAAAACAGCTTCAGAGAAGAGCTCGGCCCGCTTTCGACTCCTGAATTGCAACGATATTTCGAGCGGATCGGCGTGAAGCTCTCCCTCGGGCAGAGAGCTGAAGTGCATCTTGCGGCTGACGGGTGGCTGCAAGGGGTGGCAGCATCCCTTGCGAGAGGTTTTGTCATCACGATCGATTACGGGTATCTTGCGCCCGAACTTTACGGCAACATGCGGATGAACGGGACGCTACTCTGCTATTACCGGCACCAGGTCGAAGAAGACCCCTACATACGGGTCGGACTGCAGGATATCACGACCCATGTGGATTTCACCTCCCTGATAGCAACCGGCGAAGCTGCAGGGCTTCAAAAGGTCTGGTATGGCGAGCAGTACCGTTTTCTGATGGCTGCCGGGATGATGGAGGAGATGATGGCTCTGGAGTCCCGGCCCGTTTCAGAGGGTGAGCGCCTGAAAGACCGGCTTGCATTGAAGAAACTGATGCTCCCGGACGGCGGAATGGGGGACACCTTCAAGGTGCTGGTGCAGTCCAGGAATGTCGATGCTCCTGATCTTCTCTGCCTCAGAGACTGGACGACAGGGTACTGACATGAGCCGGATCACTTCGATAATTTTTGATCTGGATGGCACTCTGTACGGCAGCCCGGAGTTTGCTCTGGAGATTAACCGCGTCGGTTCTCAGGGGCTTGCCCTGCAGCTCGGGATCGATCCGGAACGTGCAGACAGGCTCCTCTCCGGGGCCAAGACTGCAATACTGGAGCTCACCGGGTTGGAAGCGACACTGAGTGCTGCATGCAAAGAACTTGGTGGTGATCTCAGGCAGCTTCACGGGTATCTTGCCGGACATGTCAGCCCTGAGACCTATCTTGCCCCTGACGACCGGGTCGTGGAGATGCTGAAGCGGCTTGGCCGGGACTATGCTCTCTACATCTATACCAACAACAACCGGAGCCTTACCGAAAGTATCATGAGATTGATCGGTGTAGAAGGGCTGTTCAGGGAGATCTTTTCGATAGAGGATTTCTGGAGGGCAAAGCCGGACCGCCTTGCTCTTGCCAAGCTGTTTGCTGCGATCGGAGCGGAGCCGGTCGAGTGTCTTTTTGTCGGAGACCGCTTCGATGTGGATCTTCGGCTTCCGGAAGAGCATGGGTGTAGAGTCTGGTTTACGCCAACCGCCGAAGAACTTCTGGCACTAGAAAAATTCTGTAAAGAAGGAGAGAAGAATGATTGAAGAGGTGAAAAAAGTTCTGGAGACGATCCGGCCAGCACTCCAAGCCGATGGCGGTGATGTGGAACTGGTGGAAGTGACTGACGACGGGGTCGTGAAGGTCAAGCTGGTCGGTGCTTGCGGCCACTGCCCGATGTCCACCATGACCCTGAAGATGGGGATCGAGCGGACATTGAAAGAGAAGGTGCCAGGGGTAAAGGAAGTAGTCCCCGCGTAAATTCTCTGCAATAATACCTCAGCCGACCTGGCGGGGAGTTATATGGCTCAGATCAGCTCATCTAAAAAATCCGGACGCCCGGAGTTGATGAAATTCTTCAACCGTTTCCGGCGCAGAACCGAGGCGAATTTCTCGCAGGGGAATTCGCTCGTCCTCCTGAAAAAGGGGGAGGATTTCTTCAGAGAGCTGTTTGCCGCAATTGAGCAGGCGGAACACTCGGTATATCTCGAATTCTATATCGTCCGGGCGGACGAGACCGGAAAACATCTGGCCGAACTGCTGAAAAGTGCCGTGCAGCGCGGCGTTGAAGTCTGTCTTCTCTATGACTATATCGGCTGTTTCGATACACCGGCATCATTTTTCCGCTCCCTTGTGAATAACGGTGTCCACTGTACACCATTCAACCCGCCGCCGTTTCGAAACGGCATATCCTGGTTCGACAAGCGGGATCATCGCAAGATAGCGGTGATCGACAGCCGGATCGGATTCACCGGCGGGATGAATATCGGCGATGAATATGCCGGAGTCTCGACTTCCCGCTACTGGCGTGATGTGGGGGTCCGGATAGAAGGTTCTGCGGTCCATGAGCTCAGCCGGCTTTTTTGCGAAAGCTGGCAGGCGGAGACCTCATCCATACCTCTCAGCAGTTACGATATCGGTCTTGCTGATGACTCGGGGAGAGATGAGGCTGCTATTGTCAGTGGTGGTCCGCATCATAATCGTTCCAGGATACGTGCCGCTTTCCGGATGGGTATCGCCGGTGCGACAGAGAGTATAAAGATTCAGACCCCCTATTTCGTCCCCGGACCCCGATTTATCAGGGCTCTTCTGCGGGCTGTGAAGCGCGGTGTAAAGGTCCAGCTCATCCTCCCGGCAAAAATAGATGTATTTCTGGTAGGGCTGGTAAACCGGAGTTCGTACGCGACTCTCATCAAGGGGGGGATAGAGGTCTTTGAGCGGGGTGGGACGATCCTTCACGGCAAGGTCATGCTGATAGACGGCCGCTGGTCGGTCATAGGTTCGGCAAATCTCGATCAGCGAAGTTTCCACCGGAACTACGAAGTGAATGTCCTGGTGTCGAGCACGACATTTGGAGGGCAGGTGGATGATATGTTCGAGGAGGACCGTGCTCTTTCAAACAGGATATCTCTTGATGAGCACGAACGCCGGGGCCTTATGCTCAGGCTGCTGGAGCGTCTGGTCGCACCGATCAGCTGGTTCCTTTAGGTAGGTGCAGCTATGAAACATGACAACCGTTTTCTTGTAGAGATCGGAGTTACATGATGGAACAGGGGAATCTGCTGGTTAATATCCCGGCTCGGTCCGGGGAAGAGCTCTTCGAAACGATTCTGGAAACGTCCGGTGCCAGGATCGAGAGGATTATCTCTTACGGGCAGAGTACGCCTGAAGGGGAGTGGTACGATCAGGAAGATGACGAGTGGGTGCTGCTCATCTCAGGGTCTGCAGATCTCCTGATCGAGGGGGAGAGTGAACCCCGATGTCTCTGCGCAGGTGATTATCTCCTGCTCCCTGCCCGCTGCCGTCACCGGGTGCTCCGGACAGATACTGAAGAAAAAACGGTCTGGCTGGCAGTCCATATCTGCAAAAGTGACTGAACCCGGATTACTCCAATTCTATCCGCAGGACCGCATGATACGGGATTATGGCAAGCTTGCCGTTCTTCTCCTTGATGACAAGGGTATGCCCTGCAGGTGAGCTGTCCATCTGCAGGATCCTTCCTGACAAGGTTATTCCGGATGAAAGATTGATGGTGACCGGTTTAAGCTCTTCTCCCAGCGCGATCAGGTTCAATCCGCTGGCGCCGGTCGCTTCTATGCTGAAGGCGACGCTCTCGCGGTAGAGGTCGTTGGTATTCCTGACCCTGTCAGCGAGGATAGAGGCGATATTCCGGTAAAAACCGGCGGCGATGGCAGGCTGCTCAGTCTGGATTTTTCTGAACGCTGCTGATGACAGGATCTGGAACTCGCTTGCTTCGCTCGTCCGGGCACCGGCGCTTCTTCGTGACTGGTCGATGAAGCTCATCTCGCCGATAACGTCACCAGCGCCAAGAGATGCCAGAGTCCTGTCTACATCCCCCCGGATGTTCTTGTAGACTTCGACTCTCCCCGACAGGATGATCCAGATCGAATCCCCCGGGTCCCCTTCTGAAAAAAGTTCTTCCCCTGCCATAAGTAGACGCTCTTCACACGCCTCTGAAATAATTTTAACATCATCGGCAGCAAGGCCTGTAAAGAGACGGTATTTATTGATATCCAGAATATTTGCCATTTTCCCCTCCGATTGTTTTAGAAAAACCCAGCAGATGAACTTTGAGACAGCTCAACCTTTTTCATCACTCCACGGGCCTTTGTAGCCGCTTCGTGTCAGCATCGGGCCGAACTCCTTCTTCTGAGGGCAGCGGTCATAGGCCTCTTCCGGGTCGACAGTGTTTGATTTTACGAGTTCGAGAAGGGAATCATTCAGGGTTCTCATGCCTAAGCTTTTACCTGTCTGCATTATGGAAGGAATCTGGAATGTCTTCCCTTCCCTGATCAGATTTGAGATCGCGCTGGTCACAACGAGTATTTCAAGGGCGGCAACGCGCCCGCCGCCCTTCTTCTTCAGAAGTGTCTGGGCAACAACCCCCTTCAGTGACTCGGAAAGCATTGTCCGGACCTGTGACTGTCTGTCTGTGGGAAACTGGTCTATAAGCCGGTCTATGGTCGATGCAGCGGTGTTGGTGTGAAGTGTGCCGAAGACCAGGTGCCCTGTTTCGGCGGTTTCGATAGCAATGGCGACCGTTTCAAGATCCCGCATCTCTCCGACGAGCACGATGTCCGGATCTTCACGAAGAGCAGCTCGCAGAGCCTGTTTGAACCCTTTTGTATGGGTTCCCACTTCGCGCTGATTGATATGGCACTTCTTGTCGGGGTGGACGAACTCGACCGGGTCTTCAATGGTGATGAGGTGGTCTTCCCTGGTCTCATTTATATAGTTGATCATAGCTGCCAGTGTTGTCGATTTGCCTGAACCGGTCGGCCCGGTGACGACGACCAGCCCCTTGTCAAAATCGCAGAAGCTCAGGACAACCTCCGGGAGCCCGAGCTGTTCCGCTGTCAGGATCTTGGTGGGTATCTGCCTGAAAACCGCGCCGATTCCGGCGATATCCCGGAATACATTGGCCCGCATACGGGAACGTTCCCCCAGTTCGTAGGCGAAATCGGTGTCGTTTGACTCATGGAACTCTTCCCGGTTCTTCTCCGGCATGATCTCTTCGAGCAGTGCGACAAGAAACTCTCCGTCTATTGGTCCCCGGCCTTCCATATAGGCCATTGACCCGTCTATCCTGATCATAGGGGTTTTCCCGCTTTTCAGGTGGAGGTCCGAAGCTTTCATATCGAGCATCTGGTGGAAGAGTTCGTCAATATGGGAGGGTACACCATCCCCGGCCTTGGCCGCGGTCCGTTGCGGCTGAGTCTGCTGTGTCTGCGGGGCGGCGTTTGCAGAGTGCAGAGGCTGTGGGGGTGATGCTGATTTGGCAGCTGTCCGTATCGTCAGTGACGCCCCTTCGTCTTTCATAGTCACTATGAGATGAAAGCTCCCGAATCCGGAGTCGTACGGGAACTCCCCGCGACCGTCTTGCAGGGAAGCTGCGTAATCAGGCAATATTTCAGTCAGGAGCCCGTGGACCTGATCAGCCGTCGTCGGGTTACTTGAGACCGGACGGGTCTGCCCTCCGGCAGTCATCTCCACCGGACTTCCTATCGAGAGGGTAATAGCTTCTGCGTGCTGCTTCTGCATTGCATCAAGATAACGGTCAATAACGGCCACGATAGACCTCCGTAAGTCCTACTTCACTGGTATTTTCGAAATATCTTCCGGTCTGCCGGTAATCCTCTCCAAAAAGAGCTCGGCTCCGCTTTCTTTAAATGTCTTCTCGAAAAACTCCGCGGCTGCCTTGTTCTCGTACTCCTTCTGCAGAAGGTCCGCGATGTACGGTTTTGCTTCTTCAAAGCGTGCTGTCCGTTTTTCGCTCTTATCATCCAGTAGGAGTATATGAAAACCGAAAGGCGTTTCAACGATGCTGCTGAGCTCACCTTTTTTGAGAGCAAAAACGGCTTTCTCGAACTCTTCTGAATTCGTTTTGCCGGGAGAGATAGTGCCGAGCATCCCCCCTGTTTTAGCGCTGTCGGCATCCTCGGATGTCTCCGCTGCGACTTTGGCAAAATCCTCTCCTGCCTTTAGTCGCTTAAGGATCGCATCAGCTCTGGAACGAGTTTTCAGCCGCTCTTCAGCGGTATCGGTTCTTGAACTCTTTATGTAAATATGCCGGGCTTTTGCGCTTTCCGGGATGATGAACTCCTTCTCGTTCTCCTTGTAATATTTCCTGAGTTCCTCTTCCGGGACCTTTATGTCAGCCAGAACCACTTTTGCCAGGTATTCATTTGAAAGGAATTCATCAACAAGATACGAGAGCTTCTCCCGGTACTCGGGTTTTCTGTCGTAGGCTTCTTTCCGTGCTTTAATGGAAACGGCTTTTTTCAGCAGTATATTCCGCACCAGTGAACTCTTGAGCTCCGGTTTTTCCAGATACTGCTTCTGAGCCTGTAGCGGCTGGGTGGCAATCAGCCGGTCAAGGTCTGCCTCCCGGATGGAAAAGTCACCGACCTTGCCGAGCGCCGGGTTGATCTCCTCAGCTGCGGCATA
>VFJK01000104.1 GCA_009886125.1 Geobacter sp.
AACATACCCACACCAGTGGAAGTCCAGTCACCGTCTTTGTCTTTAAGAATACTCATACGATTCTCCTTCAATTTTGTTTGCCACGTGCTTCTGACGATCTAATATTGATCATGTTTAATCCTTTCCTTAAGCTTTTTTGATTATATTATATGTTATAAACAAATATTGTCAACAACAAACTTATATAGTTTTTAGTTTTATTTGGACAAATACTAAGAAATGATCCAAAAATTATCTAGCTACCCGACAGTTTGACAAAAGAAGAGTTGATGGGCAGGGACAAACCGGTTATAGTCAATCTTACGAGAGAAAATCCCAACCGGAGGTGACCCGTGCCGATCAACACACTCTATCATACCTGGATTCAACGAATTCAGGAACTGCGACCGAAGCAACGAATTACGCAGATTCGAGGCTTTGTGTGGTTGATTGTAGGGATCTACCAAAGCCGATCGGTCAGCTTGAGCCGGATCGCGGGCAAAATCCCGGGAACGGCAAAACTGGTCAGTGTGACCCGTCGGATGAGCCGTTTGCTGGCCAATCCGGCAATAGTGGTGCGGGAATGGTATGAACCGATCGCCAAGCAATGGTTGAACAGTCAGGCGCAAGCCGGGCAGCAGATCCGTCTGATTGTGGATGGCAGCAAAGTTGGCTTTGGGCATCAGTTGCTGATCATCAGCCTGGCTTACCGACGCCGCGCTATTCCGATCGCCTGGACGTGGATGCCGTATGTGCGTGGACATAGCACGGGTGCCACCCAGGTGACCCTGCTGACGTATGTGTACGGATTGGTACCGAAAGGCATCGCGGTGTTGCTGGTGGGCGATAGCGAATTTGGACCGGTGGAAGTGCTGAAAACGTTGGATGCATGGGGTTGGGATTACGTTTTGCGGCAGAAAACGTCCGTGCATACCTGTTTGGCGCAGGAAACCGAGTGGCACCCGTTTGGCAGTTGGGTCAAGAAGCCGGGGCAAAGCCGTTGGCTGGGCCGCGGCTGGCTGACCGAGAGCGAAATCTATCCGGTCAACCTGTTGGTCCACTGGGAAAAGGGTCAGGATGAACCCTGGTGCTTGGTCACCAACTTGCCCGATCGACGCCTCACGCTCCAGGCCTATGGGCGCAGAATGTGGATTGAAGAGATGTTCGGCGACCTCAAACGGCATGGTTTTGATCTGGAAAGCACCATGCTGCACCACCCCGAGCGCCTCTCGTGTCTGACCCTGGCCGTCGTTTTCTTGTATGTCTGGTCGGTTTCCACCGGTGCCCGCACCATTCACGAGGGCCGCAGACACCTGGTCGACCGCAACGAGCGCCGCGATCTGTCCATCTTCCAGATTGGCTTGCGTTTCATTGAACGCCAGTTGATCAACGCCCTTCCGATTCATATCTCCCTTTGTACCTATCTATGATTTCTCAAACTGTCGGGTGGCTAGATTTTTTCTATGGGAATTAATTCCACTCTTCCAGGTTTTTTACCACTGCTGCCAG
>VFJK01000006.1 GCA_009886125.1 Geobacter sp.
GGTGGCCAGGGTGCCACCGCTGGAATCGCCACCGCTGAGGAGCACCTGGCCGCTGGGGAGCATCAGCGTGATGTGGTATTGGCGCGCCGAAGCCATGTTGCCGATAGCGTTAAAGGTCTTGGCTACCGGGTCGTACAGCACCATGTCGGACAGAGCGACAGCACCATTATACCCCCCGGCAATGAGTACCTTGCCATTGGGGAGCAGGGTCGTGCTGTGGGCTTCACGCACCGCAGGCAAGCCATTGGTGGTCGCACTGAAGGCGCCACTGTTCGGGTCGTACAGCTCGGCGCTGGACAGAAATGCATCGGTACTGTTCCAGCCGCCGGTGACGAGCACTGTGCCGTCGGCGAGCAGAGTTGAGGCCTGGTGATTGCGCCTCTTGATCATGTTGCCGCTATAGGTGAAGCTGCCATTACCGATGGACGGATCATACAGCTCCGTACTCTGCAATTCGCTGTTATTGTTCTGACCTCCCGCAAGAAGAACCTTCCCGTTCTGGAGCAACGTAGCGGTATGTTTGTTCCGTTCTATATTCATGTTAATCGTGGTAAAGGTGCCGTTAGCCGGGTTATACAGTTCAGCAGTATGCAATGGGCTGCTATCGATGCCGCCGGCGATGAGAACTTTGCCATTTTTGAGTAGCGTTGCGGTGTGGTTATAGCGAAATCCGTTCAGATTGTTGATGGTGGTGAAGGTGCCACTGGCCGGGTCGTACAGTTCGGCACTGTTCAGAGGAGAATAATTATACCCCCCGGCAATGAGTACTTTCCCGTTGGGGAGCAGCGTTGCCGTATGGTACATGCGTGCCGTTGTCATGTCGCCGGTCTTGGTGAAAACACCGGTGGCCGGGTCGTACAGTTCTGCGGATGAAAGGATGTTGCCACTCTTATCCCGACCGCCGGCAATGAGTATCTTGCCTGTGGAGAGCAGCGTTGCGGTGTGGTACATCCACGCCATGGTGACAGGAGTGAATGCCAGTGACGGCGTGACGCTGTTGGACGCGGCCGAGGCTGTGCTGCTGCCGGCACTGTTGGTCGCCTTGACCGTGAAGGTATAGGGGGTGCCGTTGGTCAGACCGTAGACGGTAATCGGGCTGGTTGAACCGGTGCCGGTAATACTGCCGGGGCTGGACGTGACCGTGTAGGAGGTTATGGCGCTGCCGCCTGTGGCAGCAGGAGCAGCGAAGGTGACCGTTGCCAGGGTATTGCCACCGGTGGCCGTGCCGATGGTCGGCACCCCCGGGACAATGGCGTTGACCGTGAAGGTCCTGCTTACCTGCGAAGCCGCATTGTAGCTGGCGTTACCGGACTGATCAGCGTTGATGGCACAACTGCCGGCGGTCACGAATGTCAGGGTCCCGCTGCCGGTTATGGTGCAGACAGCAGTAGTCGCGGAGCTGAAGGAGACCGACAGACCGGACGATGCGGTTGCAGCAAGGGTCGGCGTGGTCCCGAACGTCTGTGCTGCCGGCTGGGCAAAGGTAATGGTCTGCGTGGACTTCTGCAGAGTCACCGCATTTGATACTGCCGATGCCAGACCGCTACCGGCAGCGTTCGTCGCGGTAACGGTAAAGGTATAGGTGGCACCGTTGGTGAGCCCGGTTACAACATGGGAAAGTCCCGTCGTCAATGCGTTACTGTCGGTGCCCCCCGGAGGTATGGAGGTGACCGTATAACCGGTTACGACGCTACCGCCGTTGGTAATGGGTGGCGAAAACGTCACTGTGGCCTGGCCGTTACCGGTAGTGGCGGTGCCGATAATCGGCGCGCCAGGAACGGTGAGTGGTGTCACAGCCGCTGATGCCGCCGATGCGGCGCCGGTGCCGACAGCGCTGGTCGCTTTAACGGTGAACGTATAGGAGCTGCCGTTGGTCAGACCGGTTATGGTATGGGAAAGAAGGGTTGAGTTCGCATTGATATCGACTCCTCCCCCGCTGACCGTGTAACCGGTTATGGCACTGCCGCCGTTTGAAGCCGGCGCAGAAAAGGTTACCGTGGCCTGACCGTTGCCGGCAACGGCTGAAACTCCGGTAGGCGCGCCGGGGACGGAAACTGGGATCACGGCTGCTGATGCTGCCGATGAAGGGCCGTTTCCGGCAGAGTTGGTTGCTTTGACGGTGAAGGTGTAGGAGGTGCCGTTGGTCAGGCCGGTTACGGTGAGAGGACTGCCGCTGCCGGTGGCTGTTTTGCTGCCGGGGGTGGAGGTCACGGTGTAGCCGGTGATGAGGCTGCCACCGTTGGATACGGGCGGAGTGAAGGCTACTGTGGCCGAGCCGGCACCAGCTGTAACGGCACCAACGGTCGGAGCGCCGGGGACGACAGCCGCTACGGTTATGGTGAATGTGGGCAGGGATTTTGTTTGCGTATAATTGGTGGCCATGATGACGATGTTGCTATAGGTACCGGCAGTGGTCGGTGTGCCGGTCAGGGCGCCGGTTGCGGGATTTAAGCCGAGTCCTGGCGGTAAATTGTTGGAGACGCTAAAGCTGTTGGCGTTGACTGAAGCAGGGGTGAAACTGTAGGGGGTACCTACTGTTGCGCTTGTTGACGGAGAGCCTTCAACACCCAATTGATAGCCTACCACCATCGGCTCGTTTTTTGACAAACTGGAACTCCAACGTGGATACATCACCCAGGGTGTGCCATCCGGCAAGATTACGAGAGATGTATCTGAAATGACATTTGAGGCGAACCCGAGGCTCCCCACCACCTTCCATGAGCCGCCACTGAACGCCATCACCGACGTTTTATTGCCGTGGTCTACATCCTTGTACGATACCACCGGAGTACCATTCGGGGCGATCACCAGGGATGGGTTATAGACTCCGCCTGCTGAGAATTGTCCTCCGACGTAATCCCAGGTGTTGGTGCCGTCGTTGTACTTCAGTAGTTTCCCATAATACACGTCCGTACTGACTACGTAGACCGTCCCATCGGAAGCAATCGCAATCTGTGTATCCCCCGTACCGAACCCGGCGTTCCCGACGATGCTCCAGGTGTTATTACCGGCATTATACTTTTGTACAGTGGTCCGGCCACCGAGAGTCGCGTCTGAGTATGCGACATACGGGGTTTGGTTTCGTGGGTCAAGGGCAATCGATATCCCGTATATTTCCCCTGCAGAGAAGCCGGCATTCCCCAAGGTTGACAGCACCCATGAGGAAGTAAAGGACATCACCGTGGCTTTACCCCCGAGCGATTTATCACTGAATGCAGTGTAATGCGTCCCGTTCGTGGCAAACGCCGTGTCAATATAATCTACCTCGCCACTGTTATTGGAGCAGAGATATTGGGCATGCCATGAGTTGTAGTAGTAGGTCCTAAAAATGCATCTGTTGGCGGTATCCTTAAATGTTGCGAACGGTGTCCCGGATGGGTTGGTATCCATTGTGAAGTAGTTAGCCGAGGCCGATGACGCTGGCGATCCCGCTAACGCGTTCCAGGCGCCGTTGACAAATTTTTTCACCGCGTAATTGTTGCTGTTATCCGAGTCAGGGTACGCGGCATACAGCATCCCAGCCCCTGAATTTCCGCCCTTATCTACCCACAGCTTAATGGTTTTGTATTGACTACCATCGACGCCACCGCCTACGGTGCCCCCACTCCAACCTGCATCAGGGAGAACAGCGTACGCCAGTGGGGCAAACAGCAAATTACATAAGAGGAATAACGTTCCCAAGTAGCTCCACAACATTGTTTTCTTCATAATTTCTCCCTTTCGCTTCAGGTCAAATTGCAGATCAAAACAGTTTCAACACAGCCTGGGCTGCTTGTGAACCTATACTCAGGCTGGTCATGGCAAGGCTTTGGCGGGTCTGTAACATGAGCATCTTGGCAGCCTCTTCATTCATATCGGCCAAGGTGAGATTATCCGAGCCTGTCTGCAGGATGTTTACCATCTCCCCGATGAAGGACTGCCGGGTGGTAATGACGCTGTTATTGCTGGAGAACGTTGTGGCGGTAGTCCGAATTTTGTCGATGGCACCATCGAGTTGGTCCATGGATGCCTGAATATCCTCGGTTGTGGTCCAGGCACTCTTGCTGCTGCCGGGCGTCGTAGTTTCAATAGTCACGGTGCTGCCAGTGAGTTTCACTCCTGACAGGGGAGGATACGGAGAAAAAGCTCCCCAATCCACAATGGTGCCATCGTCCTTCAAGGCAAGCCCGCCGGCAGTGCCGGCGGCAACTGCCACAACGTGATCAAGGCCCAGCGGGATATCCGTCTGTGTAAAACTATTATCTCCCCAGCCCGCCACCGTGCCGTCGCTCTTTAATGCCAGGCCGAAAGACAATCCGGCGGAAATCGACGTGATGTTAGCCAGGAGAGCGGCATCAGTAACCACGTTGTTCGAATCATCACCCCAGGCAGCAACTGTCCCGTCAGCCTTCAGGCCCAGAGCAAACGCACCTCCGGCGGAAATAGCCGTAATATTGCTCTGGAGTGCGGCATCGGTGACCACACTGTTTGCATCGCTTCCCCAGGCCACGACCGTCCCGTCGCCCTTCAAGGCCAATCCGAAATCAGCTCCTGCGGAAACAGCCACGACCCCGGTCAGTCCTGCAGGAACGGCTGTCTGCCCGCTCGCATTATTCCCCCAGGCAACAACGGTACCGTCGCTCTTTAACGCCAGTCCGAAATCAGCTCCGGCGGAAACAGCTGTAACGCCGGTAAGCCCGGAGGCAAGGGATGACTGCCCGTAGGTATCGTCCCCCCAACCGACGACCGTGCCGTCATCCTTCAAGGCCAATGAAAAGCCGTTACCGGAAGTAACTGAAACAACGCCGGACAGCCCGGCAGGCAGGGGTACGCCGCCATAATCGGTAATCGCAGTGATTGTGCCGTCACTCTTGACGACAACAGGATCAGAGCCGCCCAGGGCAAAATTACTGCTCACAATGGTGGTTGAGGTGCTGGATGTACTAATTGAGCTGGCATTGCTTGAGGAGGTAGCGGCGCGGTTCACCCCCAGGCCGCTGCTGGAGACATCCACGCCGGTGATGATCAGGGCGGATCGGCCAGCTGTCTCGGAGAAATTGACTGTCAACGACTGGTTGTTTAACAGGTTGATCCCGCGGTAATTACTGTCGATCTTGATGGTGTCTATCTGGGTAAGTATCTCATTAAACTGCAGGACGGTAGCGGCGCGGGACGCCTGATCACTGGTGCCAAGAGCGGTATTGGCAATCCCTTTTGCGGATCTCAATAATGATGAAATGGCCGTGATGCCGCTATTGGCGGCTTTAATGGCCTGCAGTGCTTCATTAACAGCATCCTTCCTGTCAAGCAGGTCGGAAGCCCGGTTCAGATGATTCTGAGCAGCAAAGAAATTTGTGGGGTTATCCAGGGCACTATTGACCTTGCGCCCTGAGGAGAGCCGCATCTGGGTACGATCAATGTCCCGGCTGATGCCTTGCAGCGAAAAGAGCGCTCCCTGCATAC
>VFJK01000053.1 GCA_009886125.1 Geobacter sp.
CTGGATGAGATCGGTCGAGGCACCAGCACCTACGATGGACTCAGCATCGCCTGGGCCATTGCGGAACATATTCAAGACCGTCGATACGTCGGAGCCAGAACCCTGTTCGCCACGCACTATCACGAAATGACACAGCTGGAAGGGTTACGGGAAGGGATTAAAAATTATTGCGTGGCGGTTCAGGAACGGGATGGAGACGTGGTCTTCTTGCGTAAGATTATACCGGGCGGCGCAGACCGCAGTTATGGCATTCACGTGGCGAAACTGGCAGGACTCCCCCCAACGGTCATCGCCAGGGCGCAACAAGTCCTCGCCCAACTGGAGCAACCGGATGCCGCCATCGAGGGTACGCCCGTATCGTTGGAGAGAGAAACACCACAGACATCACTGCCCAAGCCCCATCCCATCATCGAGGAGATGAAACAAATCGATCTCTTCTCCATGACGCCGCTCGATGCACTCAACCGCCTCGCCGACATCCAACGCCGGATCGGGCCAACCGGCCAAGACGATCGCGCCAAATAATAAAGGCGGCATCCCCTTTCGGAGATGCCGCCTTTGCAAAGAAAAACCAACTCAGTTTAGTGATGAGCTGGCTTATTGTACTCGGCAGTCCAGGGAATAAGCCCTGCAACTGGCTGACCTCCAGGGATCAATACATCGTACTGCATCGGCACTGCAGCTCCATCTGGAGACTTCGGTGAGGTGTTGAGCTGTTGCTTGGCTGCGGCGCAGCCTGCTTCAACTTCGCTCTTTCCGGCACATTCCTTCAAACGAAGGGCGGAGATGCTCAGCGTCTTTCCCATGGAACCAGCCACTTCAGGAAGCTTCTTGACCGAGGAAATGACCCGGTGATTCTGCTCTGGTTCCGTTACGGTAAACTCGATCAGATCTGTCGTGCTAGAAGGTGGCACTTCCTTCGCGGCAGCAGGACCTGCATGGGGACGGCCCATCTTCTTCAACTCATCCCAGGCGCCCTTGTCCGCGTAAAACTTCAGAGTCTTGCCCGGATGGATCTTCTGCCAGAAGAAACCGCTCTCAGCGGCCCCGCCGAACACAGAAACGTTGATCCAGACCGCTTCATCGTAGTGATCCAGGACAATGACGAGACCCTGCAGGGTCGTCGGCTTGCTCAAATCTCCCCACTCGAAACGCTCCTGGA
>VFJK01000186.1 GCA_009886125.1 Geobacter sp.
ACCCTCTATTGTTGCAGCACGTGCCAGAGCCTTCTCTGATGCGGTACAGACCGCAAGCCCGGGTGGCAGGGCAAAAGCCTTCTGCACGCCGAAGAGGCAGCAGTCTATCCCGAGTTCATCTACAGGTATTTTCAGAGCACTCATGGAAGAGACGGTATCCACCATGGATACAACTTCAGGATACCGTCGAAGCACCTCGCATATTTCAGGAAGTGGGGACATGACCCCTGTCGAAGTCTCATTATGAATGAGGGTCAAAGCATCATATTTCCCGGTCGATAACGCCCGGTCAACCATTTCTGCGGTGATCGGCTTTCCCCACTCAGCCGTGAATGCATCCGCTTCCTTGCCACATCTTTTCGTCACGTCATGCCATTTGTCAGAGAATGCACCATTACAGAAATTAGCGCATCGCTTGCCGACAAGGTTACGAACCGCACCCTCCATAATACCGAAAGCGCTGGAAGTCGACAGGAACACGCGTTCTTTGGTAAAGAGCAGTTTTTTCAGGTTAGCTTTGATTCGTGCGTGGAGTACAGCATACTCTTTCATGCGATGCCCTATCATCGGGGTCGCCATCGCCTCAAGAATCTCGGGAGAAATCTCTACGGGGCCGGGTATGAAAAGTTTTTTGTGCGTAGCAGGCATTCCGATTAAAGCCTCACATATTATTTAATTATTTCATTAAATTAGCAAATCTAAGGCGCTGTGTCAAGAACTGGCACCCTGCATCCAGCATGCTTAATGCAACAAAATGTGATTTTTTTTGTATACAGTATACTTGTTTTGGTTGATTTTCTGTTAACCCTCTTTTATCATGCATTCCTTATTAGTCTTATCGAATATAAACCTGCTAATCTGGTTTAGCCAGAAACGCATGGTTACCGTTATCACACTGAGTCCCGGAGGGAAGTATATGTTTAACTGGAGAATGGCCCTAGCGGCTGCACCACTGCTACTCTTGACAATTATCACCCCGTCGCTGGCGGAGCAGGGGATGGCAATAGACCCTGCCACGTGCCTCGGCTGTCACAGCAACAAGATATCAATCTCCGGATTTGCATCTTCTGTACACGGGAAAAATGCCTGCACAAGTTGTCATGTAGAGATAACCGATCTTGCAAAGCATATGCGTGGAGAGACAAAAGTCCACAAGGTCGCCTGCGAAAGGTGCCATAAAAAGGAAAATGCCGAACATTACAACAGTGTGCACGTCCAGAAAAATGTCAGGTGTGCAGACTGCCACACTGACATCCATATACATCAGCACTGGAAGAAAGACAAAAAGGTCGCTGTTGCGAAATGTATCCAGTGCCATGACAAAGAGTCGATGTACCGGAACTCGGTGCATGGCAAGGGAGTCGCCGCAGGCAATATGGACTCTGCTGCCTGTCACGACTGCCATAATCTTCACGAGATAAGGCCTCTTATCAAGGGTTCATACGAAGAGAGGCAGTTCCACACCAAAGTCTGCATGAAATGTCACGCAGATGAAAAATTGATGAAAAAGAATAACGTAACTAATGTTGCGGTAAAATCCTACCTCGACAGCTACCACGGGAAAAACTACCGGCTCGGCTTCCCTGAAAAAGTTGCCGGATGCGCTGACTGCCACTCCGCTCACTCGATACTTCCAAAGAGCGACCCGAATTCAAACCTTCACCCGAACAATCTTGTAAAGATGTGTGCCACATGTCACCCGAAAGCAACTCCGATGTTCGCAAAGTATTATGCACACGGCACACACGATCGCGAAAAATACCCTCTTCTTTTCTACACCTTTGTTGCCATGACCGGCCTTCTGCTGGGCACATTTTCCGTCTTCTGGGTCCACACGCTCCTCTGGATGTTCCGCGGTTTTGTTGAAAACCGTGAAAAAGCTGAAGCGCTGAGTTCAGGCCATGTACACCATGTTGTTCCTGATGCACACAAGCAGTATCGCCGCTTTAACAGGATTCACATATTCATGCATCTGCTGGTTATCACCAGCTTCCTTGGCCTCTCCCTGACCGGCCTACCGCTTAAATTCAGCGACCAAGCCTGGGCTATCTCCCTGATGAAACTTTACGGCGGTTCGGCTAACGCCGCTTTTTATCACCGTATATGTGCAGGCATCACCTTTGTCTACTTCGGCATGGCCCTGGTCATGAGCTTCAACTTCCTCTTCATCAGCAAGAACGTTAAAGGGAATTTCTTCCAACGGCTCTTCGGACCGGATTCACTCTGCCCGAACCTGCGCGACATCATCGATGTGTATGGCATGGTCCGCTGGTTCTTCTTCAAGGGGCCGAAACCGACCTTCGAGCGTTGGACATACTGGGAGAAATTCGACTTCATCGCCGTCTTCTGGGGTATGTTTGCCATAGGCGGATCTGGACTCATGCTCTGGTTCCCCGAACTGTTCGGTATGTTCCTGCCGGGATGGGCGTTCAACTTAGCGACAATAGTCCATTCTGATGAGGCGCTTCTGGCAACCGGCTTTATCTTCTCGGTTCACTTCTTCAACACTCATGGCCGCCCTGAGAAGTTCCCGATGGACTTCGTTATCTTCAACGGCCAGATCGGCAAGGAAGAGATGCTCGAAGAGCGTGGCGATCAGTGGAAACGCTACGAAAAGGAAGGAATTACCGAACAGTTCGCTGCCAAGCGTACCAGCGGCGTTGTCTATGATTTCCTCGTAAAAGGTTTTGGTTTCATTGCTCTGTTCATCGGGCTTGCGCTTCTGTTGCTGATGATCGCCGCTTTCCTTGGGAGTGGCGGGCATTAAATCGATTCAATAATATCTGTTTGAGACTAAAAAGGGCTGCCGCAAGGGAGCCCTTTTTTTATATCGTCTACTTGAAAATACAATTCAAACTATATTTTAATTTGACAAAAGAAGGTCAGAAGCGGTATTTACTCAAATTCAGTTTATGAGTCAACAAGTTCGCAGGAGGAAGTATGTCTGAAGCCAGAAAAAGAATCTTGTCCTATCTATTCAACCCTATCAGCGTATTCGGCTTTATTCTTGCCGTTCTGGGGACAGTGCTGATCATCTCTTTTCTCGCCATTGAAATGTTTACCGGCGTCGAAAATCCGTATCTTGGCATACTCGTTTACTTTGCCTTCCCGGGCTTGGTAATTTTCGGGCTTCTTGTAGTCCCTCTGGGCGCCTGGCTGGTTCGTTCAAGGCTTAGAAGCAAAGGTATTACTGAAATCCAGAAGCTACCGATCCTCGACCTTAATGACCCTCTCAAACTGAAGCTGTCTGTCTTTTTTGTCATCGCGACGATAGTATTTGCTGTTATAGTCGGCGTGGCCTCGCTAAAGGGATTCGAGTTTACTGAGTCGACCACCTTCTGTGGTGAACTCTGCCATGTAGTAATGGCCCCTGAACACACCGCCTGGAGCAACTCTCCCCACGCCAAGGTAAAATGCGTCGAGTGCCATGTCGGTCCGGGAGCAGCATGGTATGTGAAAGCGAAAATTTCCGGTCTGCGTCAGGTCTACGGCGTCCTGGCCCACTCATATCCCACTCCGATTGAAACCCCTATAGACAACTTGCGCCCGGCTCGTGATACGTGCGAACATTGCCACTGGCCTGAGAAATTCTACGCGGGCAGACAAAAGGTATTCTATCACTATGCGCCGAATGAGGAGAACACTCCCCGCGAAATCGATATGCTGATCCATATCGGTGCAGCGGCAAAAGGTCCGAACACCAAAGGAATCCACTGGCACATCGGCAAGGATGTGACTTTTGTGGCGCGTGACAGGAAACGTAATGACATTCCGTATATCGCGGTAACAGAGAAAGACGGCTCGATTTCCGAGTATGTATCAACAGAAAAACCGCTTTCAGCAGATGAGCTGGCAAAAGCTACCAAGCGGCACATGGACTGTACCGACTGCCACAACAGACCGACTCATATTTATCACGCTCCAGGCGAAGAGATGGATATGAAATTTGTCACTGGCAAAATCGATCGCTCACTGCCGTACGTAAAGAAAGTTGCCGTTGAAATTCTTGAGAAACCTTACAAGACCGCCAAGGAAGCTCATGCAGCTATTGCAAGCGGTATCCCCGCCTACTACGCGAAGGAATATCCGAAAGTTGCCCAAGAGAAAACAGCTGCAATAACTCAGGCGGTGGAGCAGGTAAAGGATATCTACACCAGAAACTTCTTCCCCGAAATGAAGGTCAACTGGAGCACTTATCCGAGCAATCTCGGCCACTTCTATACGCCAGGCTGCTTCCGCTGTCATGATGACAAGCATAAGGGCCCCAACGGCAAGGTAATATCAAAGGATTGCAAAATCTGTCATACCATCCTGAACCAGGTCCAGGAAAACATCCCAGTCGGGAGTAAGCCGAAAAACTTTGTGCACCCTGTTGATATAGGCGATGAACTCGTCAAGACTAACTGCAGTGATTGTCATCTGGTTGGGGGTGAAGATGTCCCCGGTGGCGGCAGTCACGGAGAAAAAAAGAAGAAACACTGAAAAAAAGCCCCCGGATAATCCGGGGGCTTTTTTTATAGCTGGAATACAGATATCATTCAGTAGATCTCTGCATCTCTGAGGAAAGCTGCTGACTCCTCCGGGGAAGTCGGATTTATAAAAAACCCTGTCCCCCACTCGAAACCGGCAATCTGTGTAAGCCTCGGCACAAGCTCCAGATGCCAGTGATAATCAAATGCAAGAGATCCCCAGTACTCCGGCTTGCCCGGTCTTGACTGCGATGGCGGAGAGGTATGGAGGATGAAGTTGTACGCGGGGTCCTTTAACACAACCTTCATCCTCATCAGCATATCCTTCATAGTCACACCGAGTTCCGACAACTGCCTGTCGTTCATCAGGCCAAAATCATGAGCATGCAGCTTAGGATAGAGTCTCAGCTCAAATGGAAAACAGGCAGCATAAGGAGCCAGAACGACAAAATCCGCGCTTTCGCTTACCACCCTGACCCCCTCCTTCAGTTCGAACTCGATCAGATCGCAGAAAATGCAGCGTTCATGTGACTCGTAGAACTCCCTGCAGACGCGTAGCTCCTTTGCAGCTACAGGAGGGGTGAGAGGCACTGCAATCAGTTGACTGTGTGAATGACTGAGTGTAGCCCCTGCCTGAGCACCATGGTTTTTGAACAGGACTAGATGCCGCAGCCTGAAATCGTTTCGCAGATCCAGCAGCCGTGCCCGGTACGCAAAGAGCACGTTCGTGATCTCGGCAGGCGTAAAATCAGCCATCCCTTTAAAATGGTCAGGGGTCTCGACTATCACTTCATGAGCACCGATACCGTCTCTGACATCGTACAGACCGTACCCTCTGCTCTTGACCTCCCCCTCGACCCTTAAGGCAGGATATTTATTGGGGATGACCCGTACCTGCCAACCTGGATTATTAGGTTCGCCATAGTTTCTTATGGAAAATATCTCCGGCGGGGTCTTACCCTCGAAACCATAGCAGAACGGGCATACTTCGCTGTCCGGAGTGACCCTCTCCATATGGAAATCTCTCGGTCTTCGCCCTCTTTCCGTGGCAATAATGACCCAATGCTCTTTCAGCGGATCCCACCGCAGTTCTGACATAATATCTCCAGTTTTAAATCAACCAGGTATCAAGCTCTATCTCGCCACCTGCATACAGCAGCTTCATCGGTGCATCAGCCGGCCAGCGTCCGACATCATCATCCCCTCTCAACTGTGTGAGGCTGACAAAAATGTAGTCTCCGGCTGCAAGATCAAGAGGAGAGAGCGGCACTGCGATCTCACAGACCCTCCTGATAGCAGATCTGCATACATGAACTGTCTCGACCCACTCTCCGGATCTTTTCTCCTGGAGCTTCGCCTCGCTTATAAGCGGATGTATCTTTACGCGATACTCGGTTTTTTGAGTCAGGTACAGCACGAAGCTGTCCGCCCCCTGTATCAGCCTGTCCAGAGACTGATCCCCATCGATCCGGAAATAGAGGCTGTTGCGGTCAAACCCGTAGTAAAAAAGCCTTAATGGCGCATCCGAAGAGTGCATGGACGACGACTGCCTGGAAAGGTCATACAGCCCTGCGGAAAGCCACTCGAAATAGTCTCCGACATTACCGTTGATCTCCGGGGAGATGAACCCTGCCGGTGGCCGGATAAACCCGGCCGGGCTTTTCTTCTTGATCGGTTCATACAGCTCTGCCGGTATGTCGAGAGCAAGCGATCGATACACACTCATCAGGTGGCGACGGAAAAGGAGGTCGAACTGATCGCTGTGAGCTGAAAAGTGGTCATCTCCGTACCACCAGAACCAGTCGCTCCCCTGCGCGGCAAAGAGATCCCTGCAGACGCCTGCAAGGATTCTGTCTTCAATGGCATCAAGATCCGGAACAGTGCCCGAAAGCAGGGCTGCCAGCTGAGGACTGGCCTTGACTGCAGATTCACGCGCTTTAGCAATCAACTCCCATGCCCGGTTCTCTTCAGGATGACCGATCCAGATCCCGTAATTCGAGTTGATCCATGAGCCGGGATGGACATGGTGGAGCCTTCTGTGCTCTGCATCCGATATGGCTTCCCGGCAGGTAACTGCATGGATATCACCGTCCGCCGAAAGTACCTCATACAGGCCTTTCAGAAAATGATAGCCGTTATCCGGATAGTATTCCCAGGCATTCTCCCCGTCAAGGATCACAGGGACTACGCAGGCATCAGGAAGTCCTGAAGCTATCCCCTTCAATCTCCCGGTAAAGTCCGCTATAGCCCGCTGCTCATCCCACTGCGAATACGTGAAGCCGATAAGGTCGGAGAGGTTGTGATCCCTGAAAAAAATGGATATATCCTCTCCCCCGTGGCTGAAACTGTATGGATGATAAAGAGCTTCACGGCCGATTCCAAGGCCTCCGATCGAAGCCGATAGTATCCCTTCATCAGTTGCAGCCCAGCGGACTCCGCAAGCAGACATGACGCCAAGCACCTGGTCACTGACCGACCCTTCAGAGGGCCAGCACCCGTTTGGCCGGAAACCGAAAAATTTCTCGAAGCAGGCAGCTCCTGAAAGTATCTGGCTCCTCGCATCTTCTGGATGCTGGAACTGCACATCCGGCAGATGGGCTCTCGGCATTGCAACCTTGGCTGATTTCAAATCGCACAGGAGCGGCATGATCGGATGGTAGTAAGGGGTAAATGAAAGCTCGATCTTTCCTTCATCATGGAGCTTTTTATAAAGAGGAATAATGCTTTTGAGTATATTCCTGTGGGCAGCAAAGAGGATCTGCTTGTCCTCTTTCGTGTACCCCCGCTCTTTTGTGACAAGTGCCTGCAACTCAGGGAATCTCCTCCGGGCGGCTTCACCAGTCCACGCCAGGAAAAAACAGACCTGCAGATCAAGAATATCCTGATCCCTGAACTGCCGGAGGATTCTGTCTGAACTATCGGTCGAGCTGCCTCCGGTCATCCGGAAAAGCTCAGCATACCTTCGGTTCGGCTCGATCAGTCGCTGACGGTTAGCGGAAAAGAAATTCGAGATGACAAAAAGCCGCTCTTTCTCCCCCATTACGGACGGGTCCATCATGGCGTGGACCAGAAAAGGATCTTTGGCACTGCCGGACGCATAATCATCAATCTGATCGAGAAGCGACGGGACAAAATTAAAAACCGCCTTTGCCCCCTGGACCTCGTCAACGATAGCGGCCATATCGAAGTAATCCTTTACCGCATGGAGATATGTCCAGGGCAGTATGTACTCCCTGCTGAAAGGATCCTTATAGAGCGGCTGATGCATATGCCACATCAGTATGACAGAAAGTGGTTTTTTCATTGAGAGGAGAGCATCCTTTATTCTACGGAATAAGTTCCAGCTTGAATAGTCACGCCGCTACTGCTTGTCCTGCAACTCCTTTTTCCAGGCCTCGACTTTAACCCGGTACTCCTCAATCAGTCTCTGTGCGACTTTCAGATCATTCGCCTCGGCAATGAGATGTATGAACGAGCGATTCTGGTCCGGGAGAAGGAGGAGCCAGTCTTCACCGAACGATATTTTTATACCATCTATAAAAGCAGCCTCCTTGTCAAGACTGTCCTCACTCATCTTCCGCATAATCCCCCCTTTCATCTCCCAGATACAGGGGATCCTCTCCTGAAGGAATGCTCTTTTGGGGACTTCAGTCGATACCTTCGAAAGGGGGACATCTGCTGCAGCGACAAGTTCGATGATCTTTGCCAGGGCGAACATACCGTCAAAAGCAGGTTGGAATTTCGGGAAGGCCAACTGACCCTCCATCGATCCGATCATGATAACCTCTGACGAAAGCGCTGCCTCTATCATCGCCCGTTCAGAGCTTTTTGTCCGGATTACCGCACTCCGCTTTTCCTGTGCCATCTCCTCTATGACCGAGGGAGCTGAGACCGGTACCGCAATACTGCCACGTTCACCTGACTTAAGCAAAAGCAGCACGACAAGCGGCAGCAACTCAGACGGTTCATAGATTTTTCCTACATTATCGACCAGCGTTATCTTTTCGCCATCTGGGTCAAGCCAGAACCCTGCAGCCGCTTCAAGTGTTTTTACTATTTTTGACAACTGCAGCAGTCCGCCAGGCTTCTCCTCAGCCTTTTTTGCACCTCGCTCCTCATCTATATAGGCATTCAGACTGATGACCTCACAGCCAAGCTCATTGAGAAAAGCAGGCAGTACCTGCGCTGAAGGGGCGTAGTTGAAATCTATCACGACCTTGAGGCGTCGTTTCTTGAGAAGGTTTTTGTCGATATTTCTCAGGAACCCCTCCCGATAGAAATCCATGACCTGCGGCAGTTCGGTTATCCCCCCCGGCTCCATGTGGTGAGCCCGCCTGAAGCTCTCTTTGAAGAATATCCGTTCAATGTTCTTGGCCATCGAGCTTGAAAAATCGAGCCCTTCGCCATCGATGAATACCAGTTCGGTGACTGCAGGATCATCCAGAGACTGCCTGAAGTAGATCCCGCCGACCTCGCCATACGTGTTCAGCTTATAGCGGACGACCGGAAGCGGGATCATCTTCAGATCCCTCACATTGACCCCGGCAGAAAGAATCCCGCCAATAAAACTCCTCTTCAGCATCCTGGATGAGAGGGAGGCGTCACGCGCTCCCAGTACGAAACTCCCCTTGCCGAGAGAAGTACCGTAAGCGCAGCCGAGTTTAGCGACAAACTCGGGTGTCAGCTCGACATTGGTGAGCCCCTTGACCATCGCCCCTTCAAAAAGCGATTTTTTCCATTTCTCACCCCAGATAAGATTCGCGGTTACCGTCGAACCGGCCTCTATCACTTTCCGGGGCCAGATCTTGACGTCCCTCTTGATGTAGGCATCTTCGCCTATAGAGGTGTTCTCGGCGACAACCACACCCTCTTCGATCACAACCCCTTGAGCCACCCGCACATTGTTGCAGATGACACTGTCCGTTATCTTTGCGCCCCTTTTGATATATACGTTGTCCCAGAGGACGCAGCGTGTCAGCCGTACGCCGTCCTCGACCGTAGAGTTGCGGCCGATAACACTATCCTTGATCTGCGGATTCCCGATGATCTGCGAATTATCCCCTATAACCACCATCCCCGAAAGCTTTGAGGAAGAGTCAAGCCTGACATCTGCTCCGAGCCGTACATCCTTGTCAACGAGATCCTGCTTCCCTTCATCTGTTCTCAAGCTCACCCGGCCTTTGAATATATCGTAGTGAGCCTCGCGATACGAATCGGTGTTTCCTATATCCCGCCAGTAGCCCTTGGCAACGACACCGAAAAGCGGCTCCTTTTTTTCCAGAAGAAGTGGGAAAAGGTCCTGAGAGAAATCGAAATTCTCCTCCGCGGGGATGTACTGCAGGATCTCAGGTTCAAGCACATATATCCCGGTATTGATGGTATCGGAGATGACTTCGCCCCACCCCGGCTTCTCAAGGAACTGGATGACCCTTTTATCCTTGTCGGTGATCACGACCCCGAATTGCAGAGGGTCCTTCACTGAAGTAAGGGTGATGGTCGCTTTTGCACCCTTCTCTTCATGGAATTTCAGTACTTTTTCAAGATTGAAGTTTGTCAGCAGATCGCCGCTGATGATGATGAACCTTTCGTCAAGGAACTTTTCGGCGGACTTCACTGCTCCAGCCGTACCCATATCCTGCAGGGGGGTCACATAGGTTATCCTGACGCCGAACTCTGAGCCGTCCCGAAAGAAATTCTTGACCATAAACGGCTGGTGATACAGAAGCATCACAATATCGGTGATGCCGTGACTTTTAAGAAGTTCCACAATATGCAGCATTATCGGGCGGTTGAGGAGCGGGATCATCGGTTTTGGGACGTTGCTGGTAAGCGGCTGGATCCGGGTTCCGAACCCGCCCGCCATGATAACGGCTTTCATCGGTACTCCTCCTTGAAATCTCCTGAATAGATCAACGTGCCCGTTTCCTCTCGATCAAACGCTTTATCTCGTCCTTTAACTCTTTCATATCACTCGACTTGACGACGTAACCATCAGCCAGCCAGGCGGAAAAGTCATCCTTGTAACATGAAAATGCAGTTGAAAGGATGACCGCCATATCGTTACGTTCCTTTACAAGTTTCTGCAGGAGGTCGAGCCCGCTCTCATTCTTCAGCTTGATATCCAGCAAAGTGACAGAATAGCTCTTTTCACTCAGGAGTCCGAGTGCCTCACTGATTGTCCCTGCAGTATCGACCTCATAACCTTCGTCCATAAGCTCCTGTGAGTAGAGAAGCCTTATGCTGGCCTCATCATCGACAATAAGAATCCTGTTCATGGTCACATCCCCTCCTTCAGATTTTGTAGTATGATGCAGTATCTTGTCCCGCCACCCGGAATGTCTTCAATATCGAATGAACTCCCGTGACGTTCCAGTATCACTTTGCAGAGCGCCAGGCCTACCCCCTGTCCCAGTGTTGCAGTCTCCATGAATGGTGTCATTAGAGCATTTTTCATCTCTTCTGAGAGGCTGGATACCTTATCGATGACGCAAAGCCATATCCTCTCTCCGCTACTGCATGTCTCGATTGCGATACTGCCCGCTTCGGGCTGGTTTATGGTGACATGACTTATTACTGTCTTGAGACAGTATGCGATCTGCTTATAGTCGAGCCTTGTCTGAGGCAGGTCAGCTTCCAGTTTCAGGACAAATTTCAGCTTATGCTCAATAGACCTCTCTTCCATGTCAGCGGCAACGGATGCTGCCAGATGATTCAGATCCCAGCTGTCCATCACAGGATGGACTGAGTCTGAATAGCTGAGAACCTCCTCGAGGACTTCGTCCAGCTGCTTTGCCTGCTTCAGGATCTGCTCCAGATACTCTTTCTTATCGATAAGGTCTCCGCTTTTCATGAGAGACCTGGCATACCCCCCGATTGCGGCAAGAGGGTTACGTATCGAGTGGGCTATGCTTGAGGTGATACGCCCGACAACCGCCATATTCTCCATCCGGACAATCAGCTCCTGCTGCTCCTTGAGCTTCTTATTGGCCATTGCCTGCTTCTCGACTTCATCATTAAGCCGTTCATACAGAGAAGCCCTCTCTATCGCAAACGCAACGGGAAAGGCAAAAGTCTGCAGGGACTGCATGTCACGGGGAGTAATCGGCTTGTTTGTGACAAAATTATCAGCAAGGAGTATCCCGATGCTTCGGTTCCTTGAGATAAGAGGCATCACCAGAAACTGTTCGACTCCGAGCGTCGAGACAAGACCGGGATCTATTTCAGGGTTCTGGGAAGCATTTTCGACAAGGATCGGACGCCTGTCATTGAGTGAACGGTTGAATATATGTTCTTTCAGATCCCGGGAGATGGTGAGTTTTTCAAGAATATCCTGGAACTTTGCCCGTTCGGAAGAGATCTTGGTTTTGTAAAACTCCCTGGAAAGCTCAGTCAGAGAAAAATTGCTTCTGTCAACCTCATCCCAGATCCGCCAGGCTTCTTCGTAATTTCTCGGACCGACTCCGAGATGACCGACCAGATATTTACGGTCCCGATCGGTCATCAGGAGAAAAGCCCTGTTCATACCGAAGCCTTTTCCTGAGGTTATTGCCGTCATCGCCACGGAGAGGACTTCATCGAGTTCCATGGAAGTCTGTAGGACCAGGCTCAGTTCATGAAGGAACTTGATCTCCATGCTTTTACTGGTAAGAAACGTGGACAGCGACTGAAGATGTCCTTTCTGCTCCTTGTATTCATCGCTCAATATAGAGATTATCTTCTTGAGCGGGCTCTCCTCCGGCAGTTGCGCGATGTCTTCCTGAAAACTCTGGCAGTAGACACACTTTTCAACCAGTCTTTTACGCGGAGAGGAGTAAAGATACTCCTCTCCCTCCTCGATATTCGGGCACTCTTTGATATTACGTCCCGGATTGAACCAGCAGCATTTATATCCCATCCGATGCTCCGAAGAACTGCTCAGTAAAAGTCTGTTGACAACAGCCCTTAAAGTATACTCATCAATCAGATCTTTTCAACAACCTTACCGGATATATTCCACTTCTCCAATGATCGTCATTACTGCTTAATAAACATTCTGTTTTCAGGATTCCAGACAACATATTATGTTTAGACTGGAGTTCCTTATATAAATTTCAAATGCAATCTTGACAATTAATGAATTAGTCAGATAATCAATTAAGAATAACTATCCAATTTCAGTCAATTCTTATTTGAGACATATGAACTCAAACGCCAGCAATCATAAAGGAGAATGATCGATGAAAACACTTATTGAACTTGTTGCCGAAATCGTATCCGCACACGCCTCAAATACTACGATGACAACTGATCAAATTGTGAATGAGCTCCAGATAATCCATGCCGCACTGAAAAATCTGGAAAATGCTCCGGTTGAAAATGAGATCACTGAATCTGCGGTCGAGCCGTCAAAGGAAAGTACAATCACTGTCAGACAGGCATTCAGAAAAGATGAAGTAATCTGTATGGTCTGTCACAAAGGCGGATTCAAGACCCTGAAAAAACACCTTTCAACAGCGCACCAGTTAACACCAGGTCAATACCGAAAGCAGTTCGGCATCAAAAGCAGTCAGAAACTTGCAGCAAAAAATTTCTCGGAAGCCAGAAGAAAAGCAGCAGAAGAGCGAGGGATGACAGATATCCTGGCAAAAGCCAGGGAGAAGCGGATGTCGAATCTTACCAGCAGAAAAAGTGCTGCTGCAAAACCGGTAAAGCCTGCCACCTCTACCAGGACGGTCAAAGGACCGGGCAGACCTAAAAAAGTCACTAAATAGGAACAGCGCAGCATACTCATAAAAAAAGACCCGATCTGATCGGGTCTTTTCATTTCCACTCCAGGCCCGATCACTCAGGAAGGCCTGTTTTGATCACAAGGCCGCCGAACTTAAATGAGCCGGGCAAAGTCGGCGATAAGATCATCCGGATCCTCAAGCCCGACAGAGAACCGTACCAGAGTATCGCTGATCCCTCTTGCAGCCCTTTCCGAAGACGGCATGGCAGCGTGAGACATTTTGGCAGGATAGGAGATAATGCTTTCGACACCACCAAGACTTACGGCAAAGGCTGACAGTGTAACCCCTTCGAGGACTTTTTTCGTCAGCGGATAATCCTCAAGTTCGAATGAGAGGACAGCACCTGGTCCGGATGTCTGTGATCGGTGGATCTCATAACCGGGATGACTCTTCAGTCCCGGATAGAAGACCCTCTTGACCCTCGGATTGGCTGACAGCCATTCGGCGATCCTGATGGCACTCTTCTGGCTCTCCTCCATCCGTATCTTCAGCGTTTTAAGACCCCGTAGCGTCAGCCAGCAGTCCTGCGGCCCCAGTATCGCCCCAAAGGCATTCTGTACGAAATGAATGCGCTGTGCGAGCTTCTCGTCATTTACAACTGCAAAGCCGCAGACGACATCGCTATGACCGTTCAGGAACTTGGTGCCGCTGTGCAGGACAATGTCGCAGCCCAGTTCCAGAGGCTTCTGCAGGTACGGCGTCATGAACGTGCTGTCCACTATCGTCAAAAGACCACGTTTTCCGGCAATCCTGACAGCTCCGCACAGATCAGTGATCTTCAGCAGAGGATTGGATGGTGTCTCAAGGTAGATCGCTTTTGTCGCAGGGATGATCGCAGCTTCCAGAGCAGCAGGATCAGTTGCATCGACAAAGCTGACGTTCAGTCCCCACTGGCCGAAAAGCCTGGTCATCGCCCTGAACGCACCGCCGTAGACATCCTCGCAGACGACCAGATGGTCTCCCGGGGCAAACAGCATCAGTGTCGATGATATGGCCGCCATACCGGAGCCGAAGGCATACGCGTGGCTCCCCCCCTCAAGCACGGCGACTGACTCCTCCAATGCCTCACGAGTCGGATTTCCGGAGCGCGAATAGTCGTATTTTCCGAAATGGTCGACCGATTTCTGGGCAAAGGTGGAGGTCTGACTGACCGGAATTGACAAAGCGCCTGTTGCCGCGTCGATCGAGTGGCTCCCATGAATGAGTTTTGTGGCAAATTTCATGCTATGCCTCCGAAGCAAATGCTTTTTCAAGATCGGCGATAAGATCATCCGCATCCTCTATCCCGACAGAAAGCCGTAACAGGCGATTGTTTATGCCGAGCAGCTCACGCTTTTCCGGCTCAATGTCCGCATGGGTCTGAACAGCAGGAAAGGTTATCAGAGTCTCGACTCCGCCGAGACTTTCGGCAAAAGAGATCAGTTCTGTTTTCAAAAGCAGCTTTTCGACCAGCTCGGGAGTTGCGACCTCGAAAGCGATCATCGCACCGAAGCCTTTCCCCTGCGCCTTCATCAGATCATGCCCCGGATGATTCTCCAGACCGGGATAAAACACTCTGGTCACGTGAGGATTCGACTCCAGCCAGCGGGCTATCCGCTCAGCGTTCTGCTGCTGCCTGTCAAGCCTTATCGTGAGGGTCTTCATGCCGCGGATAGTCAGCCATGAGTCCTGTGGCCCCAACACTGCCCCGGCTCCATTCTGGTGGAAGTAGACCCGCTCCGCCAGAGCAGGGTCCTTGACGGTGACAAGTCCGCAGATGGTATCATTGTGGCCGGAAAGATACTTGCTCCCGCTGTAGAGGGCGATATCCGCTCCGAGGTCAAGGACTTTCAGCAGATACGGCGTCAGGAAGGTATTGTCGACGATACAGAGAATGCCCCGCTCTTTCGCAATGGCAGCAAGAGCGCGAATATCAGCGACCTTCAGCAGCGGATTCGTCAGAGATTCGACAAAAAGCCCTTTCGTATTCGGTCTGATAGCCGCCTCGACCAGTTGGCAGTCGCTGGTATCCAGATAAGTGAACTCCAGGCCGTACTGACTGAAGATCTGCTCGAAAAGCCGGTAGGTCCCGCCATAGAGGTCTTCAGTGACGATCAGGTGATCCCCTTGCTTGAAGAGGAGCAGGATGCTGGTAATTGCAGCCATACCGGATGAGTAGGCAAACCCCCTGGCAGCTCCATCCAGACGCGCAATACCTGCCTCCAGAGACTGCCGGGTGGGATTGCCCGAACGGCTGTAATCATAGCCCGTGCTCTGACCGAGTCCGGGATGCCTGAATGTCGCCGTCTGGTAGATGGGAACCGTTACCGCGCCTGTCCGGCTGTCCCACTCCAGTCCGATCTGTACTGCCTGCGTTGCAATATTCATTATTGACCTCCAATAGAAAATCCCCTTCCGGGGTGCGGAAGGGGACTCTTATTGGAATAGTAGCCCGCTCTCCCTTATCTCCCGAAACCTTGCGGCTTCGCAGGAATTGGCACCTTCCTTTCATGGATGGTTGCCGCGACGTCACAGGGCCTGTCCCTCGGTCGCTCTCGATAAGAAGAATATGTGTGTTACCCTACAATTTCAGTCAAGATATGTCAATCTGTTTTTTACCAATTCGCTTTCAATATGTTTAGCGAAAAGCGGATCGGACCTTCACGAATTGTTTTAGCGTACTTATTTCGGCTGTACCTTTATCATCTCTATCTCAAGATATATCAGGACGTCTTCCCCGACCATGACCCCTCCGGTCTCGAGAGCCTTGTTCCAGCCCAGACCGAAATCCTTCCGGTTTATTCTGGTCGTTGCCGACGCACCTTTTCTGGTATTCCCCCACGGGTCCCTGCTCTCTGCTGTCGGGCCTTCGACCTCCAGTACGACCTCTTTTGTCACACCGTGCAGGGTCAGATCACCGGTCACCTTGAGCTTGCCTTTTCCCGACTTCGCGACCTTCTTCGAGGTGAATGTCATCGCAGGATATTTTGTGACATCGAAGAAATCGGCACTCCGCAGATGCTCGTCGCGCTTGTTCACACCGGTATTGATCGAAGTTGTCTCGATCGCTACGTCGATCTTCGACTTGGTAATGTCTTTCTCGTTTAGATCGACCGTGCCAGTGAATTTCTCGAAACTCCCCTTTACATTCGAAACCATCAAGTGCTTCACCTTAAACCCGACACTCGAGTGATCAGAGTCTATGTTCCAGGTCGTTGCTGAAACGATCAACGGGAACGCAAGTACCAGGATGCTGCTTACGAATGAAATAATGCTTTTCATCATCGAATCCCCCTGTCTGTTGTTGAATTATCGATAAAGGATATCTCTGATCGTTGAGTTATCAACCCGGCCATCATTTTTTACAGAATTTAAGACCATTTTTTTTCGCGCAGCCGTGGAAAGAAAGACAACTGCGAGCACTCCATCCGCTATTCAAAATAAAAAAGGGGCAGCTGTCAGCTGCCCCTTATCTCGTAATTGGCTGGGGTGCGAGGATTCGAACCTCGGATGACGGAGTCAGAGTCCGTTGCCTTACCGCTTGGCGACACCCCAAAAGAAGAAGTTTTATAGCAGAAATTTACCGTTTGTACAAGTGAGAATAATCAATATTGTCAAAAATCAGGTAGTTAGTGTGGCCTTGCCCCATTGGCTGAACCGACTTTCAGGGGGGAGGTCAACAGCATGAGTATATATCAAATTCATGAAATAATACTTTGGGTATTTTACCAGTACCCTTCGACAGCAGTGACTCTTTTCGCAATATTAAAACCATTGAAGTTAGAATTAATTATGTTATATTTTTTAAATCAGGTGCCCGATCTAGCTGGCTGCCAAGAAGGCAAATTTATGAATTGTGAATTTTGGGATAAGTGCACGTTCTACGACGACTATATATCCAAAATGCCTGTAACGGCTATCTTCTATAAAAAACAGTATTGTGACCTGGATTTTGTAACGTGTGCCAGAAACATGATAGCTGCAAAACTGGGACATGAACAGGTGCCTCATGACCTCTTCCCGTGTCAGGATGTTCGAGCCAGAAGAATCATCGAGGGGATTATCCAGGTATCTGCTGGCTCTTTGTCAAACACATCTGTCACCAATGAAGTATCTCATAAAAATGACAGGAATAGTTATCTGTCAAGAGAAGGAACGACTTCTGAGAAGAAAGCTATGCAGCTATTGAAGCAATACAATGGAGATAAAGTCGTTGCGCTGGGTGCATACTACGCAGAAGTGAGAAGGAAACATCCAGGTTACATTTTTACTAACGAACTAAAGCCTGATGATGAGTTCTACGATGCTCATAAAGAGTACATTGCAATCAGGAATCTGATTCACACACTGGCAGAGAAGGCCCCAGCGAATCAAAAGCCCTTCAAATAGTTATACTCAGAAATAGTATCATTCCTAACCTACAATGCTAAACGCCTTGAAGACCAAGTAGCAAAATCACCTATGACACGAAGAGGTCCAGCTTAAAAAAGCTGGCCCTCTGTTTACTGTTGACCTGAAGATACTGTCAGGGTCCGTTGCCTTACCGCCTTGCGACACCCAAAAAATAAATTTCAGCGCACTAAATGCCGTTTATACATTCCAGAATAAATATTCAACAGATAACATCTACTCAAAGGCCGATGACATCTTGCGCTGGCAACGACTGCATGACCTCCGGACTGCTGAAAAGGACCAGGTTTATCCGGTCGCCGACCCGCGTGAAGGTGAACTGCAGCCCCTGCTCGTAAGCAAGCAGGGCCACCGACGGCAACTGCCCTGGGTCGTGCAGGCGGAAGAGCACCCGGTTTCCCTTTGTGAGGATATCCAGAAAGGCAGTAGTTACCTCGAATGCGATCTCCCCCCGCTCCCCGGTGAGATCGACCAGGTTACCTTCGTCGCCGCAGATCAAAGCGTTCCCAAGGTTGACCCGCCGGATTGCTGTGTCACCTTCATCCACCGGTTTCGCTAAGGCCCCTGCCACCTGTTCGTGGTGCGGTATCTCCGGTGCCGCCGCGATAACCATGCCTGCCGCAACGGTGGCGTTGGTGAATCGATCAATCATGATAAAGCTGCCGGTATCCCGGTTCTGCTGGTAGGAATCGATAGCTGCCGGACGATCCAGCTCCAGGCGGGCGACACCGATTGCGTTAAGCCCCAGAGTCTCTGCCTGCTTCTGCTCCAGGGTATTGACATCCACCACGTGCTGTACTGTGGTAACCTTGCCAGGGATCAAGGCGGCAGCAGTTTTTATCAGATAGCTCTGCCCCGGTTGGAGAGGCTCATCCTGGAACCAGACCAGGTGCGCAACAAAGTGCCGGGTAAAAAACGGCGGCGCTATCGGAGCAGTCAGCACTTCCCCACGGCTGACATCGATCTCGTCCGTCAGGGTCAGGGTCACTGCCTGTCCGGAGGTCGCCTCAGGCAGATCGCCCCCCATGGTGACTATCCGGGCCACGCGACTGGAACGCCCCGACGAGGCGACCCGCACCTCGTCTCCCGGTCGGATAACCCCCGAGGCGACCGTACCGCAGAAGCCGCGGAAGTCGAGATGAGGACGGTTCACCCACTGAATCGGCAGACGGAACGGCTGCTCCCTGCGGTCATCCTCGACCCGGACCGTCTCAAGATAACTCATGAGCGTTGGGCCGCCGTACCACGGGGTATTGCTGCTCGGGCCTATGATGTTGTCACCGTCCAAAGCGGAGATCGGGATGGCCGCAATCGAGGCAAACCCGAGCGGTGCGGCGAACTGCTGGTAGTCCCGGCGGATCAAGTCGAATTTCTGCTGGTCAAAATCGATCAGATCCATCTTGTTGATCGCCAGCACGATATGCTTGATGCCGACCAGGGAAACCAGATAACTGTGGCGCCTGGTCTGGGTCAGGAGCCCCTTGCGGGCGTCCACCAGGATCACCGCCACCTGGGCAGTGGAAGCACCGGTCACCATGTTGCGGGTATACTGCTCATGGCCCGGGGTGTCGGCGACGATGAACTTGCGCTTGTCGGTAGAAAAATAGCGGTAGGCCACGTCGATGGTGATTCCCTGCTCCCGTTCCGCCTGCAGACCGTCGAGCAGGAGGGCATAATCGATGGCACCCCCCTGGGTACCGATCTTCTTGCTGTCAGCCTCCAACGCTGCCAGCTGGTCCTCGAACACCATTTTCGAGTCCCAGAGCAGGCGGCCGATCAGGGTGCTCTTGCCGTCATCGACGCTGCCGCAGGTGATGAAGCGGAGCATTGATTTCGCTTCCTGGCTTTTCAGGTAGGCCAGTATATCTTTTTCGATCAAATCGGATTGGTGGGCCATAAGTAACCTCTTAAGGTTGAGTGGTTGAGTCGTTGAGTTGACCAATTAACGACTTAACTACTCGACTGGTTTTAAAAATATCCTTCCTGTTTCTTCTTCTCCATACTTCCGGCCTGATCGTGATCGATCAGCCGCCCCTGGCGCTCAGAAGTGCGGGTCAGCAGCATCTCCCGGATGATCTCGGGGAGGGTGTCGGCGGTCGATTCCACGGCAGCGGTCAGGGGGTAGCACCCCAAGGTGCGGAAGCGGACAGATTTGTACTCTACCTTCTCCCCCGGCTTCAGTTCCAGACGATCATCATCCACCATGATCAGCATGCCGTCCCGCTCCACCACCGGCCGGAAAGCGGCGTAGTAGAGGGGCACGATCGGTATCTCCTCCAGATGGATGTACTGCCAGACATCCAGCTCGGTCCAGTTGGAGAGCGGGAACACGCGGATGCTCTCCCCCGGCTTGATCCGGGTATTGTACAGGTTCCACAGTTCCGGGCGCTGGTTCTTGGGGTCCCAGCGGTGATGCTCGCTCCGAAAGGAGAAGATCCGCTCCTTGGCCCGGGATTTTTCCTCATCCCGGCGGGCACCGCCGAAAGCAGCGTCGAATTTGTACCGGTCGAGCGCCTGCTTGAGACCTTCGGTCTTCATGACATCGGTATACAGTGCCGAACCATGGGTAAACGGGGAGACGTTCCGCCTCACCCCATCCTCGTTTACATGGACGATCAGGTCGAGGCCGCATTCGACAGCCATCCGGTCCCGGAACTGGATCATCTCGCGAAATTTCCAGGTGGTGTCCACATGCAGCAGGGGAAACGGCGGCGGTGCCGGGTAAAAAGCCTTGCGGGCGAGGTGCAGCATGACTGCCGAGTCCTTGCCGATGGAGTAGAGCATCACCGGATTGCCGAATTCGGCGACGACTTCGCGGATAATGTGGATGCTCTCGGCTTCGAGCTGCTGAAGATGTGTCATGTGTATTCTCCTGTGATGGATGGGGCTTTTGCGCCAGAGCTGCGTAAGTCTTCGGTCTGGATCGTGCGACGTGGCGCTGCCACGTCTCCTCACCATCCCTCGACAGCCTTGCTCTGACACAAAATCCGCATCCAGTAGGTTTAAATCAAACAAGGGTGTTATCTTCGGTGTAATCCGCATTCCTTGTTTTCGGGGTTTTCCCACCACCACCTGCCACTGCGGGCAGCCTCCCCTTCCCGCACTGCCCGTGTGCAGGGAGCGCAGCCGATAGAGCGGTAGCCCTGGCCGTAGAGCCTGTTTTGGGGGAGGAGATGCTCCTCGGTGTAGGCAAGGAGCTGCTCTTCACTCCAGTCGAGCAGAGGATTGATCTTTAGTAAGATAGAAGAAGTGTTCTGCGCTTCTCCAGCAGAAGACTTCTTCGTTATCGCACTTATCCCGTTTTCCGGGGCAAAGATGCCGCCGTTCAGATCATCCCGTTCGATGGCCTTCAGGTCACTGCGGGTAATACTCTGTTCCCGGCGCATGCCGGTCACCCAGCCTGACAGCCCATGCAGCGCCCGCGAAAGCGGCTCGACCTTGCGGATGGCACAACAGGCATGGCGCTTCTCCAGTGACTCGCGGAAGGAGAAGAGCCCTTCGCTCCGCTCCAGCTGTTCAACCGCTTCATGGCGCGGAAAGTACCAGTCGATCTTTAGGCGGTAGCGCTCGCTCAAGGCATCAGCCACTTTGTAGGTCTCCTCGTTCAACCGGCCGGTATCGATGGCGAAAACCCCCAGCTGCAGATCGGCCCGGTGGGCGATGTCGATGATCGCCACATCCTCCAGGGAAAAGGAGCAGGCCAGAGAGACCGGCCCGTTGGCCGCTTCGATGCCGATGCGGAGAATTTCAGTGGGAGTTGCGCCTGTTACGATTTCAGGAATTATTGCTTTCATGCTTTACCCTTTTCATTGCGGGACGTCAGATTTGAGATGATAACAAGGTGGCAAGGCAAAAGGGACTGAGGCATAGCAGCGCTATGTCGAAGGAGCTTTTGCCGCGGCCAACGCCGTTAGCGCTCAAATGTGGCGTCACTTCTATATCTGGTAATCTTCGACAAAAACTCTGACCTGCCGCGGCCTTACGAACACAGACTCCCCATGCTGTAGTCCCAGGTTCTGGTAGACATCCCTGGTCAACTCCGCTTCTATCAATTCACCGTTTTCAGCCATGACCAGCGTCACCCGCACCGACGGCCCGAGCTTCTGGATATGCCTGATTTCGGCACGAAGAGCCGTCAAATCCTGCGGGCTGCGTTCGATCTCGATATCGTGGGAGCGGACATAGGCCACGGAATTGTCTCCCTGATGCTGATCGCTCTGCAATCTGCCGTGGAAAAGATTGACGTTGCCGAGGAAGTTGAGGACGAAGGGGTTGGCTGGATGTTCGTACACCTGATCCGGCGTTCCTGACTGCTCCACCTTCCCCCTGTTCATCACCACGATCCGGTCGGCAACCTCCAGCGCTTCCTCCTGATCATGAGTAACAAAGACCGAAGTGACATGGATCTCGTCGTGCAGCCGGCGCAGCCAGCGGCGCAGCTCGGCCCGCACCTGCGCATCCAGCGCTCCGAACGGTTCGTCGAGAAGGAGCACCTGCGGCTCCACCGCCAGGGCACGTGCCAGAGCGATCCGCTGGCGCTGACCACCGGAGAGCTGGGAAGGATAACGATCGGCCATGCTCTCTAGCTGGACCAGGCGGAGCAATTTCATGACCTTCTCCCTGATCTCCTGCTTGGAAGGTCGCGTCTGCTTGGGTCGCACGCTCAATCCGAATGCGACGTTATAAAAGACGGTCATATGCCTGAAAAGCGCATAGTGCTGAAAGACGAACCCGACGCGGCGCTCGCGCACGTGGCTCTGTGCCGTGTCCTCGCCGTTGAACAGAATTCTGCCGCTGTCAGGAGTCTCCAGCCCGGCAATGATACGCAGCAGGGTAGTCTTGCCGCAGCCGGAAGGACCCAATAGTGCCACCAGTTCCCCCGAGGGGATGGTGAGGCTGACATCGCCCAGGGCGGTGAAATTGCCGAACTGCTTGGTTATGTTTTCAATTTCGATACTCATATCATTTCCTTTAAAGGCAGAAAAAGGAGCGGGGACCGAGGATCGAGGAAAAACAATTAAAACCTCGAACCTCGATCCTTTAGCCTCGTTCCTAATGTTCCAGCTGCTGCCGGACTTTCCACTCCGCGATTGTCTTGACCACCAGGGTGATCAGGGCCAGGAACGCAAGCAGAGAAGCCACGGCAAAAGCAGCGGTGTTATTGTACTCATTGTAGAGGATCTCAACATGCAGCGGCACGGTATTGGTCATGCCCCTTATGTGCCCGGAGACGACAGAAACAGCGCCGAACTCGCCCATGGCGCGGGCGTTACAGAGGATCACGCCGTAAATGAGCCCCCATTTGATGTTGGGCAGTGTCACCAGAAAAAAGGTCTGCAATCCACTGGCGCCAAGCACGAGAGCCGCTTCCTCTTCTTCCTTGCCCTGAGCCTCCATCAGCGGAATCAGTTCGCGGGCAACGAAGGGAAAAGTGACGAAGATGGTGGCCAGAATGATCCCCGGCACGGCAAAGACGATCTTGATGTCGTGCGATTGCAGCCAAGGGCCCAGCCACCCCTGAAGGCCGAAAATGAGGACAAAGATCAGACCGGAAATGACCGGTGATACCGAGAACGGGAGGTCAATCAGGGTGATCAGCAGGTTCTTGCCCGGAAAACTGAACTTGGCGATAGCCCAGGCGGCAGTCACTCCGAAGAAGAGATTGAGCGGTACGCTCACGGCAGCGGTAATGAGTGTCAGCTTGATGGAAGACAGGGTGTCCGGCTCTTTGAGTGTCTCCAGATAAACCCCGAGCCCCTTCTCGAACGCCTGGCTGAATACAGCCGCCAGAGGCAGTGCCAGGAACAGTGCAAGAAAGACCAGGGCAGTGGCGATCAGCAGCCAGCGGACGATGGCCGGTTCGGTGGTTTCATGGGCATTCCGTTTGGTCATGACAACCTCATCAGGGTCACGTAAGGATTTTCGACGACACTCCCAGGGCGTTCAGATTTTGGGCAGATTCGGCTTGGCAGATTGAGCGAAACCGCAGGCGTAGCAGCGCTACGTCGAGGATGGCGCGATTGAGGCCGGGTCGAAGATGCCCGGAAGATGGACGACCTCATTCAGCGTACCTCCGGCTCCACTTCTGCAACAGATTGATAACCAGCAGCATCATAAACGAGGTCAGCAGCATCACGCAGGCAATGGCTGTAGCACCTTGATAGTCGAACTGCTCAAGTTTGGTGATAATCAGCAGCGGCGTAATTTCCGAGACCATCGGCATGTTACCGGCTATGAAGATGATGGAGCCGTATTCCCCGACTGCCCGGGCGAATGCCAGGGCGAATCCGGTCAGAATGGACGGCAGCAGCATCGGAAAGATCACTCGTTGCAGGGTCTGCCAGCGATTGGCTCCGAGGCAGACGGCGGCCTCTTCCAGCTCCACTTCTATTTCCTCTATAACCGGTTGAACGGTGCGCACCACGAAGGGCAGCCCGATGAAGGTCATGGCCAATACAATGCCGACCGGAGTAAAGGCTATCTTGATTCCGTGCGGCTCCAGAAAGCGTCCCACCCATCCGTTGGCCGAGTAGATGGTAGCCAGGGTGATACCGGCCACGGCTGTTGGCAGGGCAAAGGGGAGATCCACCAATGCATCTATTATCCGTCGGCCGGGAAAGCGGTAGCGGACCAGTACCCATGCCACCAGAACCCCGAAAAATGCATTGATCGTCGCGGCAATAATGGCCGCCCCAAAGGTCACTTTATAGGATGCCAGCACTCGTGGAGCAGTCACAGTCGCGATAAACTCGCCCCAGGTCAGGCCTGCCGTCCTGAATACCAGCGCCGAGAGCGGAATCAGCACTATCAGACTCAGATAGAATACCGTAAAGCCCAGGGTTGGTCCGAAACCTGGCAGCACATTGTTTTGGTGCTTGAATATATTCATGGTCGCTTCCTGTGGTGCGGCTTTTGTTGCGGAAGGAGATGAAGCTGACGTTCCAGAGGAAGGGATGTCAGTTTCACGTACTTCCACTTTCTCGGGATCATACTGAAACAGATTTGCTTACCCCCTCCTTGTTAAGGAGGGGGCGCAGGGGGTTGTACTTCCCTATTTTACGGGTGTATAGATCTGGTCGAATGTACCGCCATCGCTAAAGTGTGTTTTCTGGGCCTTTTGCCAACCGCCGAAATCCTTGTCGATCGTGTACAGCTTTTTCACCTTTGCCAGCCTGGTCGGTATCTTTGGGTTGATCGGGCGGTAGTAATGCTTGGCAGCAATTTTCTGCCCTTCGTCGGTGTAGAGGTACTTCAGATACTCTTCAGCCACCTTGCGGGTTCCGTGCTTGTCTGCCACTTTGTCGATAACGGTGACCGGTGGTTCAGCCAGGATACTCTCCGGTGGGGTCACGATATCGAACTTGTCCGGACCGAGTTCGTTGATGGCCAGAAACGCCTCGTTTTCCCAGGCCAGGAGCACATCGCCGAGGCCGCGCTGCACAAAGGTGTTGGTTGAGCCGCGGGCGCCGGAATCAAGCACCGGGACATTCTTGAACAGTTTGGCGACGAACTCTTTGGCCTTGGCGTCGTTGCCGCCCTTATGATGGAGCGCGAAGGCCCAGGCCGCCAGATAGTTCCAACGGGCGCCACCGGAGGTCTTCGGGTTGGGGGTGATTACCGAAATCCCCGGCTTGACCAGGTCGTTCCAGTTCTTGATTCCCTTGGGGTTTCCCTTGCGTACCAGGAAGACGATGGTTGAAGTGTAGGGCGAGCTGTTATGGGGGAGCTCCTTCTGCCAGCCCGTCTTGATCAGCCCTTTGTCGGCAATGGCATCGATGTCGTAGGCAAGGGCCAGGGTAACTACGTCGGCCTCAAGCCCGTCTATGACGGCGCGAGCCTGCTTGCCGGCGCCACCGTGGGACTGCTTGATTGTGACCTTGTCGCCGGTTTTTTTCTGCCAGTAGTTGGCAAAGGCGCTGTTGTAGTCGGTGTACAGTTCGCGGGTCGGGTCGTAGGAGACGTTCAGCAGGGTGACGTCGGCGGCAAATGCAGTGATTACTGTTGTCACCACAAGTGCAAAAGCCCCCATTGTCGTGATAAACGCTCTGATCTTCATGGCCTACTCCTTTTAATCTATGGTTTTTGTAGATTATACTGCCCAAAAAGAACGGCAGTAGTAGCAACAACTGCCGAGAAACATGAATGCGATTCGGTGATGTTTCTTTTATAACCTGGGCAATACAAAAGGTCAAGTAAAAACTTATTAGTCTATAGGTTTTATAGTTAAACCCCATTTTATACTCGACAGCGCATCCTTACACTTGCAAGGAGAAGCCGGGTAACCAAAAAATCTGAGCATTCGGAATGCTTACAATTTTTCATATTGTACTTGGCGTAATTTATGCTTATTTATTAAAATTTAGTTATACTGGTATCACCTCTGAATCATATTACTGTCGTACATAGCCTCGTGGCGGGATCAGATGAAAAATTCTCTTCTACTCATTATGACGGCATCCATCGCTTTCCAGTTTCTGGCAGCATTCATGGCGGTCCGTCTGATTTCACTGAGCGGGGCCTTTATCGCCTGGATGTTCCTGGCCGGCGGCTTCATAATCCAGGCAGTACGCCGTATCTTCTCACTGCTCAATGTCCTCGCCGGGCAGACGCAAGGGGACTTGACTCTGGAAGTGATGGGTCTGCTTATTTCGATCTTCATGCTCCTGGGAATCTGGAAGTTCGGTCCGCTTTTCAACGAGATCAACCGCGCTAAGGAGGCAATGCGCGAAAAGCAGGACGAACTGCTGGAAATAAACCTGAAACTTGAGGAGGAGGCTGCAGAGCGCCAAAAGGCGGAGGAGGCACTTAAGGAGCGTGAGCAGATGTACCGTGCAGTCGCCGACTACAGCTATGGCTGGGAGTACTGGATAGATGCCGATGGCAGCTTCCGGTACATATCGCCATTCTGCAAAGACGTATGCGGCTATGACCGGGAGGAGTTCTATCGCGACCCACAGTTACTGAAAAAACTTATACACCCTGATGACCGGATGATTTACGAACAACATTTCGAACAGGCTTTTGCCTGTAGTGATTCTGCAGCACCGATAGATTTCCGGATCATAACTCTTGACGGACAGGTACGCTGGATCGGCCATGCCTGCCGGCCCGTGTTCGACGCTCACGGAAACCCGAACGGGCGGCGTTCCAGCAACCGTGATATTACCGACCGCAAGCTTATGGAGCAGCAGCTCCACTCCCTCAATGCCGAGCTTGAAGTGCGGGTAACCCGTCGCACATCCGAGCTGGCCAAGCTCAACAAGGAGCTGGAGAGTTTCTGCTACTCCATTTCGCATGAGCTGAGAGCCCCGATCGCCCGTCTGGAGGCCTTCAGCAAAGTGTTAACGGAATGTCTCGATGATGCTCAACCTGATGAGCTTTCGCACCTTGCCAGCCGGATAGGTGTTTCAAGCATGCGCTTGCGCTCAGTGGTCGATGCCCTTTTGCAGATGAACAGAATTACACGGTCTGAACTTGACCTGGAAACGGTCGATGTATCCAAAATATCCCGGCAAATCCTGAACGAACTGCTGGAAGATGCAGAGGATCGTATAATCAGCATTTCTATAGCAACCGACCTTGTCATACAGGGAGATCGCTCCCTGTTTGGCATCTGCATGCAGAATCTTCTCGGCAATGCATTCAAATACACGGCCCAAACACCGTATGCGGCTATTGAGGTTGGTGAAAGCCGCCTGGAAGAAGCTCCTGTCTATTATGTCAGAGATAATGGCGCCGGATTTGACATGGCCTTTGCCGATAAGCTTTTCGAGCCGTTCTGTCGTCTGCACAATGACAGTGAATTCGAAGGAAACGGCATCGGGCTGGCAACGGTATACCGCATCATCGAACGTCATGATGGCAGGATCTGGGCAGAATCAGCACCGGGCAAAGGGGCGACCTTCTACTTCACAATCGGCGAGTAAATAATGACAGTAAGATTGAGCGACATATCCGTATTGCTGATCGAAGACAACTGCGATGATGAGTGGCTTGCCAGATGGGTCATGAAGAAGATCGGCATCACTGATGTCACTATTGCCCACGATGGGCAGGAGGCATTGCTCATGCTGCACGGCGATGACCCGAATGGCATTCGAAAAAGCTGTTCACCGGATATCATCATTCTTGACCTGAGGCTTCCGAAGATCGACGGCCTTGAAGTTTTGAAACAGATACGTCAAGTCGACCGGACAAAAAACAGCACCGTTATTATCCTGACTTCTTCAGAGGATCCCGATGACAAAGAGGTCTGCAGAAAACTTGGAGTGACTGCTTTTTTTGTCAAACCGCTATCGAAAGAAGCCCTTATGAAGTTGAATCTCTTCCCGGCCGCCCTCTAAGCCTAATTCTCATCTCAACCGGACAGCAGACTCACGAACAGCAACTGCCCCCCGGTGCACGCAGCTTCCGCTCCTGCAGCCATTCGCTGATCATGCCTGAGGCGCAACCGACTCCGGCATCTACAAAGATAGCTTTTACCGGACAGTTGAGGGCGCAGGCTCCGCACTCCATGCAGGCATCCCTGTCACTAACTGATGCTTTCTTGCCCGCCAAAGTGAACACCTGGTGAGGACAGACCTCAAAACAGCGACCACACCCTATGCAGGCTGCCTGGTCGAGTTTCAGTGTGGCAACGTTTTCCAGGTAGCGAAAACCTTTCATACCATCTCCCTATTTTTCGTCTCACGCCGTGATCACGGAAACTATGGCAGAAATCTTCCCGCCAGCAGCAACACGATCCCGGTCAGCAGCGCCACCCCGATGACAGGCAGTGCGAGGCGCATCTCCTTCTTAACCCCGGAACGTGACGTAAAGGGAGTGCAGCCGGTAAAGTTCAGCGTGTAGAATGCACTGATCGCCGGCAGAGCCAGAAAGACAGCCGCAATAATCCATCCGCTCCAGACATCTTTTCCGGCAAGCAGATAGAATGCTCCGCTCCACAGTAGACCTGCCTCGGCCCCCTTGAAGGCAAAACTCCTTCCCGGCAGCCAGGGGAGGAGGAGCGGCCCAAGCACGAGTCCTGTCAGTGCCGCACCGGTCCAGGCGCACAGTGCCGATATCCCGGCAGCGGGGTTGCCCACTACCGCTACAACAAGCAGCGCAGCAAGCCCTATGCCGGCAATCTGCCTGAGAGCCAGAACAAGTTCAACCGGGATCAATACCAGCCGCTCGTAAAAAGTAAATGTCAGTTCACGCATCGCCGCTCTGGTCGCCATGCCGCCATCAAGATACTCCGGCAGGTCTTCTGCTCTGATCGTGGCGTAGCTGACGCTGAAACCGCTGCGCCGGGCTACTTCACTGGCAGATACACCAGGCGCCCCAAGGATCGGGAGGATCACCCGGCGATGGCTGACAACCTGCGTCAGCCCGCTTGCGGCGATCCGCCGCACCAGTTCTCCGGTTCCGAAAGTTCCCTTGCCGGCCGCACACCAGACATTGATGCCGTAGGTCTCAAGCACCAACAGCCAGACGTTACGCCCGGCCAGCGAACGACGCACCAGGTCGTAACTCATTTTATAGTTGGCGGTCACCAGCACCGGATCGTTTCCAGCCGGATTGCCGATGGCGTAAAGGCCGGGCGGGACCATGTAGTTCATCCGACCGAGCCCCCAGCGTGCCTTGCAAGCGCCGAACCGGTCGGAAAAGTCGAGCTGCGATGAAATCCGCGCCACCCTTCCCGCACCGGTTTCCAACCAACCCAGAAATCCCGGGACTTTTTCAGTTATCTCTCCGCCGCCGGCGGATGTCGGAGGCCCTCAGCAGGGGGGCTTGTCCAGACCGTTGTCAGGACCACCGGCACAGGCAGCAGGAATGATCATTTTTTTCCTGGCTGTTACCTTTCTGACTTCTTTGATGTTCATGGCACCACCTCAACGATATTTAATTGCAGCATGCAACTTTTTCTTTCTGCCGGGCATCAGCATGATCTCCCTTTTTCAAGGCGTTGTTCAGAAGCCCCAGCGACCTGACCACCGTTTCACGCTCAAATGCCGTCATGGAAGAGAATATCCGCTCGATCCTGCCTGCCATGTATCGGTCGATTCTCCCCATGACCTCATCTCCTGAAGGGGTCAGACCCAACAGGTTCACCCTCCGGTCTTCTGAAGCCACACGCCTGACGATCAGCCCCTTTTCCTCAAGACTTTTGGCCTGGCGGCTGAAGGTGGTGATATCCATACCCAGCTCTTCTGCTACCTGCTGCATAGAGGGGTTCCCTGCCCTTCTGACCTCGAACAGGATATGCCCCTGGGCCATGGACACCTGCTCGCCACAGCATTCGTCGCAACAGGATGCATTAAGGAGCCCGAACCGACGCGCGAATAACTGCAACTCTTCCCTGACGGAATTCATTTCTTTCTTCATAGGCTGAGTTTAATTATTTTAGTTGCAATATGCAACTGTTATTTTACAAGGGCGCTGTATCCAAGCTTTGACAATCCTGTCGACCTCCTCTCCTTTAATTCGCTTTTGCAATCAAGATGATATTTATCAACTTGAATGCAACTTGGAATAACCACCTTTTTCAGATTTTGTACCACTTGACAATTTAAACACTCATTGCTATATGATTATATAATCATATTTGAATGGAGCAGACACATGAGTTCAGCCGCCAATTATCTTGCCGATGTCCTGAAATCCCTTTCCCAGCCGACCAGACTGAAGATAATCGACTTCCTGCGCGCCGGCGAGCGATGCGTCTGCGAGATCTTTCCGGCTATTGACGAGGAGCAGTCCAACACCTCCCGCCACCTTACCTCCATGCAGACTCACGGCATCCTTTCGCGCCGCAAGGAAGGGGTGAAGATCTACTACGCGGTCAAGCACCCGGAGGTCTTCGAGATCATCGACCGGGCGGAAGAAATTGTAAAACTAGAGATCGATTTCAGAAGCGGCGTCATCAAAGAATCAGAGCGGGGTTGACATGCTGAAGCAGTTTGCTGAGCTCCTCACCTTTACCTTACTCCTGTCCCTGCTGGCTGCTGCCACCGCCTATGCCGAACTCCCCTCAGCTTCAGCCACGGTCGTCAATCAGGCCCTTGCTTCCGGAAGGCCGGCAGTTATCGACCTGGGAGCCCGCACCTGTATCCCCTGCAAGAAAATGGCGCCGATCCTTGAAAGCCTTTCCAGAGAGTACAATGGCAGAGCAAACATCCTTTTCATCGACGTCCATAAAGACAGTGCCGCTGCCGACAGATTCAGGATACGGATGATCCCGACGCAGATCTTCTTTGACGCAAAAGGGAAAGAGGTCAGCCGTCACATCGGCTTCATGGATAAAGCAGATATTCTCAAGGAACTAAAAAGCGCAGGCTTGAAATGACCTTCCTCAACAACATCGAACAGCTCGTTGCGGCCTACCCGCTGCTGGCTTTTGGCGCAGTCTTTCTGGCCGGAGTGCTCTCTTCCGCCTCGCCATGTGTACTGGCGACCATTCCGCTGGTAGTCGGCTTTGTCGGCGGCTACAGCGATGGTGACCGCTGGAAGGCCTTTCGCTACTCCCTGACCTTTATCCTCGGCCTCTCACTCACCTTCACCGCCTTTGGCGCTGCAGCTGCTCTGCTGGGGACCATGTTCGGCACCCTCGGTGGCCCATGGTATCTGCTCGCCGGAATCATAGCGCTGGTCATGGGTGGGCAGTTGATGGGGCTCTACCAAATACGCCTCCCCATAACGCGTGAATTTAAACCGAAACGTGACGGTCTGGTCGGCTCATTTCTGCTGGGGCTTTTCTTCGGTGCAGTCTCCTCACCCTGTGCCACTCCGGTACTGGTGGTGCTGCTGACCGTCGTTGCCGGCAAAGGGCAGGTGCTGTACGGCATCACTCTCCTCTTCACCTACGCCATCGGCCACAGCCTGCTGATGCTGTTTGCCGGCACCTTCACCGGGTTTGTGGAAGGTTTTGTCAAGGCCCGCGGTGTGGTTGACTTTTCTCTCTGGGCCAAGCGGGTCAGTGGAGGAGTAGTCGCTGCAGTCGGAGTCTGGTTTATCTGGAGTGCTTTCTGACGCATCGTAAACTTACGATTCTATTGCCAACCTCTGCATAAAATGATATTAGCATATTCGAATATGATATGGAGGTATTCATGGACTTCGATACAGCAAACCAATGGTCTGACCTACTTAAGGCTCTCGCCCATCCAACACGTCTTCAGATTATGTCCGAGCTGCTAAAAGGCACCAAGTGCGTTACCGACATACAGGATATTCTGCCGGCATCCCAGTCGAACATTTCCCAGCATTTGACCGTGCTGCGGAATGCCCGTCTGGTGGACTTTGCCCAGGATGGTTCCCAACGCTGTTACTACGTGAGCCGACCCCGAATGGCTTCAGCAGTCATTGCCCTGCTTGAAGAGGGTGAACCGATCATCCGCAAGACCAGGGAGGAGATCAGACTGCACGGGCACACGACAAACGGGAAATGCTGTGCCGAAAAACAGGAGTCGGATTTATGAAAGTTCGCGACAGTGGTATGCCTGATGAAGAGATGTGGACCGGGTTTTTCGATCCGGCCAAGGTCCTTGCAGTTTTCTGCCTCGACCGGGGAGTACTTGATCTGGTCGAATTCGGCTGCGGCTATGGAACCTTTACCCTGGCAGCCGCCGGCCTCGCTGATGGAACTGTTTATGCTTTGGACATCGAGCCGGAGATGGTGGAGGTAGTCCGGCAAAAATGCGCCGAAGCCGGCATCACCAATGTGCAGGCAGAGGTGCGCGATTTTGTGGCCGAGGGGACCGGGCTGGGTAACAACTCCATGGATGTGGCTCTGCTCTTCAACATCCTGCACCATGAAGAGCCGGTAGCCATGATGAAAGAAGCCTTGCGCGTACTCAAGCCGAACGGCATGCTGGCGGTCATCCACTGGAACTATGCCCCGACAACGCCGCGCGGACCGGCCATGGAGATTCGTCCCCGACCGGAACAGTGCATCGACTGGGGGAAAGAAGCCGGCTTCCGCTTCAGCGATAAAAACCGCTTTGATCTGCCGCCGTACCACTACGGGCTGCTCTTCAGGAAGCCTTTTACCTGATGAGCTCCTTGCTGCCCGTGAGGCAGCCGAGAACCACAATGACCAAGAGAGGGAGACAGAGATGAAGGTAGGAATCATACGTTGTCAGTTGACTGAGGATATGTGCCCCGGCAGCACCGATTTCAAGGTCGCCAGGGAAGGGACATTGGCCTTCGAAAAGACCGGTCCGGTGGAGATCATCGGCTTTCTCTCGTGCGGTGGCTGCTCCGGCAAGAAAGCTGTCACCAGGGCCAGGATGATGGTTGACCGGGGTGCAGAAGCAATCGTGTTTGCCTCCTGCATGAAGAACGGCAACCCGATCGGGTACCCTTGCCCGCATTTTGCGGCCATCAAGGGGGCTGTTGAAAAGAAACTGGGGGCAGAGACGAAGATTATCAACTGGACTCATTGAGTTGTGCCCTGCCAACTTTGAGACAAGGTACGATAAGGTTGCGGCTCTGGCACATAACTACCGGGCATTGGGCAAACAGGAAGAAGTCGTCGTTAAGGAGTAATGCATGGAGCTGCTGAATAGACTGGCAAGAAAGAAAAAATATCTGCTCTGGGTCGTGGTTCTCGTTGTTGGAGGCATTGTGCTCAAAATGACGCTCTTTGCCCCATCCAAGGTGAAAGTCGTGAGCGTCGAGAAACGTGATATCACTGCACAGGTTTACGGCAATGGCACGGTTGAGGCCAGGGTTATAGTCGGTGTTTCCAGCAAGATCACCGGGCGAATTGTGGCCCTGTATGCCGATCAGGGGGATCAGGTCAAACGCGGCCAACTGCTTGCCCGGCTTGAGAGTGATGATCTGTTCCAACAGCAGCAGCAATCCGAGGCAGCTGTCAGCAAGTCTGCTGCGAACCTGGAAGTGGAAAAGGCCAACCTTCAAAAAGCTCGCGCCAATCTGGTCCTGGCGGAGAACAATGCCCGACGGTTTAAAACTCTGTTGGATAGCGGCATAGTGTCAAAGCAGGAGGCGGAGCAGTATGACAATACTTATCAGGTCGCCAAAGCAGATGTTGTGCGCACTTCTGCAGTGATTGAAGCCGCAAAGATGGAGCAGGCGGCGAATCGTGCCGGGCTTGGTTTTGCCAAGAGTAAGATTGCAGATACGCTTATCTACGCGCCGCAGGATGGAATCATCATCACCCGCGACCTGGAGAATGGATCTACAGTTTCTCCGGGGATGTCGATCTTCACTCTGGCAGACCCCCGTACCATCTGGGTCAAGGCAAATGTGGACGAATCACAGCTGAAAGGGGTGGCTGTCGGCAAAAAGGCCATGATAACGCTTCGCTCATCGCCTGGCGAACAGCTCCCCGGCCAGGTTGCCCGTCTGGGCCATCAGAGTGACCGGGTGACAGAAGAGTTGGAGGTAGATGTAGCCTTCAACGAGCCGCTGAAAAACTTCCGCCTGGGCGAACAGTCCGATGTTTACATCGTTGCAGGGATGAAGAAAGATGCCTTGTCACTTCCCTCTGCCACTATTGTCACGAAAAACAAAAAGCGCGGTGTATGGCTGGTAAAGAACGGGAAGCTTGCATTCAAGGAAGTTACGGTCGGGATTGCTGATCGAGGCAACTTTACCGAAATAGTTACCGGTCTCGAAGACGGTGAAGTGGTCGCACTGGCACCTCCACCTGAGATGGTAAAATTCCGGGAAGGGCTGAAGGTTCAGGTCATACAATGAATCTCGCCATTCGTGATATCCGCTATCATCGGGGCAGATTCATCCTTACCTCCATAGGACTGGGACTGCTGCTTGGAGTTGTGATCAGCATGGGAGGAATCTACCGGGGCCTCTTTGCCGATGCTTTGGCGGTGCTCCATTTCACCAAGGCAGACATCTGGGTGGTGCAGCAGAACACTAACGGCCCGTTTGCCGAGAGTTCGCGCATCCCCGAGGATATCAAATACCGGATCAAAGCGGTGCCAGGCGTAGCGGATGCAGCCCCTCTCTCTTTTCAGACCATCCAGATCGAACGTCAGGGGAAGCCGTTCCGCTTCTTCCTTATCGGCTATGACCTGAACGGTTTCGGTGGCCCGCCGGTGATTCTTGCAGGACGTGACATTCGCCAAAAGCACTATGAGATGGTGGTTGCCAAGGCAATGAAAATGGAGATCGGCGAGAAAATTCATTTGGGTCTTCACGACTACACCGTCGTAGGGATAACAGGGAAAGTTGTCTCATCCGGTGGCGATCCGGCAGCATATGTCAGTTTAGCGGATGCTCAGGATATCCAGTTCAAGAAAGACAATGATGCTGTCAGGAACGACCGTGCGCGAATCGGTGCAAATCTGGCCGGCATTCAGTCTCTTTCACCATCCCAGGCCAAATTCCTGAAGCTGAACATCGCCGGGATCACTGAATCAACCCACACGGTGAATACAGTCGTGGCTCGCCTGGCTCCGGGTGCGAATTTGAAAGAGGTTCAGGAACGGATCAGCCGCTGGAATCACTTCCGACCGATCTCGGTCGAAGAGCAGACGAAGATTCTTACCAAGGGGATGATCGAGAAGGCACGGATGCAGCTGGGCCTCTTCAGGATCATATTACTGGTGATCTCGGCGGTTATAATTGCCCTGATCATCTATACCTCGACACTCGACAAGATCAAGGTTATCGCCACCCTGAAACTTATCGGCTCGCAGAACAGGGTGATCATCGGCATGATCCTCCAGCAATCGCTTTTGATGGGAGTGATCGCTTACGCTATCGGCTATGGACTGATCCTGCTCACCTACGAGAATTTCCCCCGGCGTATTGTCCTGGAACCGTTCGACTTGCAGGCGCTCTTTGTGATTGTCATGGCGATCTGCATGATTGCCAGCTTTGTCGGAATAAGAAAAGCGCTCAAGGTCGAGCCGGCGGAGGCGTTGGGTGGATAAGATCATGTATGCGATAGAAGTGGAAAACCTGACGAAAATCTACGGCAAAGGGGAGACAGCAGTAACCGCTATTGCCGATGCAACGTTCCATGTAAAACCAGGGGAATTGGTTGCCATCCTCGGGCCTTCGGGGTCGGGCAAAACTACGCTCCTTACCGCTATCGGTTTGATTAACGAACCGACCCACGGCAAGGTGATCATTGATGGCGCGACAGTCGCTGATGAAGGGTGGACTCCGGGCTTGGACCTGAAACGGCTGCGCCGTGAAAAACTCGGCTTTATTTTCCAGGCTCACAATCTGATCCCCTTTTTGACTGCTCTTGAAAACGTCATGATTGCGTTGGAAATCAACCACCTGTCGAAGAATGAAGCCAAAGGTCGCGCTACGGAGCTACTTGTATCGCTGAATCTTGGTCACCGGTTGAACAACTACCCCACGGCACTTTCCGGTGGCGAAGCCCAGCGAGTGGCCATTGCACGGGCTCTGGCCAACAAGCCGAAGGTTATCCTGGCAGATGAGCCGACCGCGGCTCTTGACACTGAAAACGGCAAAAACGTCATGTCCCTGTTGAAGAAACTGGCCGTTGACAACCATTCAGCCATCTTGGTTGTTACCCATGATCATCGTATGGTGGAAGGGTTTGACCGAATATTTCAGGTGAATGATGGTCGAATTGCAGACGAAATAGGCAGCTAGTGCGTTGGAGAAAACTGTGAATTGGGATGCACGTTACAGCGAACCTGGCTTTGCCTACGGCACGGCACCGAATGAGTTTCTCGTTTCAGTCGTGGACAGGATCCCGCAGGGGAAGATTCTGTCTCTGGCAGAGGGAGAGGGAAGAAACGCCGTCTATCTGGCAGGACTGGGATATGACGTGACCGGGGTTGACGCGTCGGATGTCGGCCTGCGTAAAGCTGCAGATCTGGCAAGGGAGCGTGGTGTCACCATTAGAACGATACTTGCTGACCTGGGCACGTTCAAGATAGAACCGGACCAGTGGGATGGGATCATCGCCTGCTATTGCCACCTCCCCTCACTAATTCGCATTCCGCTCCATCAGGCGGCAGTGCGGGGGCTGAAGCCCGGCGGCGTCTTCGTACTGGAGGCGTTCAGCAAGGATCAGCTTGGCTACGGCACCGGCGGACCGCAATCTCTCGATATGTTGATGTCCTTGGATGAATTGAAGCAGGAACTTGTCGGCCTGGAGTTTGTCCACGCCGTTCAAATGGAAAGGGAAGTGCGTGAAGGGAGCGGGCATACCGGTCTGGCATCTGTAATTCAGCTGCTGGGAATCAAGCCATGAGCTATACTACCCTTCAGAACGCACGCGAGCTGTTTGCATTGGGGGAGCGAGCCACCCTCAAGGAGATCAGGACCCGTCATAGGGCATTGGTAAAATGCCATCATCCGGATACCGGTAACACTCTCGACCCGAAGATAATCAGGGAGGTAAATGCCGCCTACCGGGTCCTGATGGACTATGTTACTGATTATCGCTTTTCTTTTGACGAGCAAGAGTTTTACGAACAGAATCCGGAGGAGCGGCTCCGGCGGCAGTTTATGGATGACGCTTTGTGGGGGAAAGAATGACGTTTTTCATGGTTTGCCGATTGTGCAACAGGTGCAATTCATTGGCTGAAGGTGCAGAATCTGCACGACTTGCAACCTCACGATTCTGGATTATAGCAAATAATGTTTGTATTTTCAGTGTGTTAGCAATTTGGCATGTTCTCTGAAATACTCTGTGTAGAAATCAGATCATTCCACAGGGGGAGAGAATTATGAGATCACGGATCATAACAGTGTCGGCAGTAGCAGGACTATTGATTGCCTTGAGTTCAGGAGAGCTGTTTGCAGCAGGGCGAGGTAACGGCGGAAGAAATGGCGGCGGTAACCGGAATGGAACCTGCGTGAACCAGCAGACGGCAGGAGGCAGCGGCTCAACAAACCGTCCGGAAGGCTCACGACGGCGCGACGGCACCTTTATCACCACCGGTACGACCGCTAATGGGTCTACAACCCGTCCCGGCAACGGCAACACGACCACCACTCCGGCAACGACAACTACCCAGTAGTACTGGTACCACGCGACCCGGCAGATAATGAACGCTGCCGGGTCGATGAATCAAGGAAACGTCTCATGAAACGACATATACTCATATTCATGGTTGCCGCCCTGAATTTCTGGTCCTGTGATGCAGATGCCTTCTGGGGGAGTAAATCAAAGGATAACACCAGTGGCCTGAACGTAGCTGCAGGCTTTGATGTCAACACGATAACCACTTTGTACGGTACGGTATTCACACAGCCGGTGCGCACAGGTCAGGAACAGCATACGGAAATGACCATTTCCACCGTAAAAAGTACCGCGACAGTCATACTGGGCCCATGGTGGTACTGGGAAAAGCAGACCGTTATCTTCGCTAAAAATCAGGAAGTTACCGTTACCGGCTCCCTCGCTCAGGGGAAGGACGGGGTGCTGTATATCTTTGCACAACGGATTGAAAACCAGAGCAGTGGAGAGACCGTTACCCTCCGTTCCGAATCGGGTAAACCACTCTGGGCTCACAGCGGCTCGGGAAATCAATCCGGAATCAGGCAGCATGACGGGAGCGGCCCGCGATCAGGTACAGGTAACCGTGGGAGTGGACCTAGAGGCGGAAGAAGGTGATAAGGAACTATCTGAAATATTTATCTGAATTGCTGCTCTTGGCAGTGATTTATTCAAACCCGTTAATCGCTCTCGGCGCTACTCCGGATAAACCGCAAACTGCTTCTATCAGCCTTGGCGCAGAGTTTGCCTCCGGCAAGTATGGAACAAGCTCTCCGGCACGCAGCCTTTACATGCCGCTGATTGCAACCTGGTCGCCCAATGATCGTTTTAGTCTGGGCATTGAAATCCCTTATGTTTATCAAAGCAGTTCGAATATCACATCTGGCCTGTACCATAACAGCCCGGCAACATCCACTTCTAAAACCACGGGCAGAGGCGGCCCCGGCGGCAACAGCGGGACAAACTCTGCAGCAGCGGGTTCATCCAACCATGCGGTCTCCGGTTTGGGAGATATTATCCTGCGCCTTGGCGTCATTGCCCTGCCAGAGAGTACCAATCTTCCACAACTGCGCCCCTCGTTGTCAGTAAAGTGCCCCACTGCAAAGGCTTCAGATGGTCTCGGTACGGGCGAGTTCGATTTCGGATCCGGAATCGAGGCCGTCAAATGGTTTGGAGATCTTCATTTGACCGGTGAAGCCTTCTATACCTGGCAGGGCAAGGTGGATAGTTTCGGCCTGAAAAACTATTTCAGCTATACCACCGGAATCGGCTACCAGCTCACAGAAAGCGTTGAGCCGATCCTGATCCTGAAAGGGGCTACAGCGCCGTCAACCTACGTTGGTGATTTGCTGGAGACTCGTGCCAAGGTTATCTGGTCAGTTACTGATACCACCACGCTTGACCTCTACGGCTCCTACGGCATTGCTGACAGCAGCCCGGATTATGGCGCCGGTATTTCGGTAATCTACTCCTTCTGAATATGATTAAAACTACCCGCCTGATAATCGGCATCCCACTCTGTTTTACCATGCTGGCAGTCTGGTTTGCCTGGTCCGCCTTTCACGCATCTCCACAGTTGGCCGCCGAAAACCTGCGCGGAGCCGGTCTTTCTATCTCTGCGGCAATCGAGCAACTGACAGTTGCTGACACCTCTCTCCGCTCTCTTGCCCGCTATACAACACCGGATATCGCCTACTTTGCCCTGATTGACCGACAAGGAACGGTACTTTTTCATACCAATCAAGACCTCATCGGCCAGAATTTTGACCGGGAAGACATGACAACACTTGCCGACGGTATTTCCGAACATCGGGAGCGACTTGGCACCGGCGAAGAGGTCTACCTCCTCAGAACAAAGATTCACTCTTACAATAACGAATATCTCCTCATTCTGGCACTGCACACCTATCGCGCTGATCTGGTCATTCGTCGGGCAAAGACCGGCGTTACCGTTGTATCGGCCCTTACTGTGGCCCTCTGGGGGCTTACTCTGCTGCTTCTCTTCATGATCCGCCGCGAGGAGCATCACACCCGGGAGATGAATCGACGAGAGGAGTTAGCACGTCTTGGAGAGATGGGCGCGATCATGGCCCACGAAATTCGCAACCCGCTCGCCGGCATCAAAGGCTTTGCCCAGTTGATGAAAACTGCGAACCGTATGGAACAAGCCCTTTACTATGCCGACAAGATTGTTATCCAATCGCTCAGAATGGAGACGTTGGTTAATGACCTGCTAGCCTTTGCCCGCAATGATCAGGGAGATCGGCAGCTTGTAGAACTCTCAACCGTGATTCAGGAGTGTGTCATACTGCTGCAAACGGAAGCGGCAAATCAACGGGTAAAGATAGAGGTGGATACGCCGTCGCTGCAAAAGGTTCATGCTGTTGCCGATCGCATCGTTCAGCTGCTGCTGAATCTGATGAAAAATGCCATCCAGGCTATGCCGGATGGTGGTAAACTTGCCATTGAACTGCGACAAAAAGGGAATTTTGTTCACATCAGCGTCAAAGACAACGGGACCGGAATTGCTCCGGAGAATCTACAGCACATCTTCGAACCTTTCTGGACCAGCAAGGCTCAAGGGACGGGGCTGGGACTGGCGCTCTGCCGTAAAGTGGCGGAAGAGCATGGCGGGAGTCTCACGGTTAACAGCCATGTCGTTGTCGGAACGGAATTTGTTGTTACCCTGCCTACAGCAAGGCATCACAAGGAATAATCATGTCATCAGCCACCATACTGATTGTAGAGGATGATGCGGTCTTTAGGGAACTCCTGTCCACCATCCTTGACCAAGCCGGATACACCGTTACAACTGCTGTCGACGGTGGCGAGGGGCTGCGCCGCATTCAGCGGGAGCGCTTCGATCTTGTACTCTGCGACCTGAAGATGCCGGTACGGAGCGGGCTTGATCTCTTCAGAACAACTCAGGGAGAGCCGAACGCTCCACTGTTTATCTTCATAACCGCCTTTGGTCGCGTTGACGAAGCAGTTGCGGCCATCAAGGAGGGCGCCTTCGATTTTCTTGCCAAACCGCTCAAGGATCCTGCAAGCATTATTGCTACTGTCCAGAAAGCACTAGAACAGGTCGAGCTGGAAAGATTGACAATTTCCCTCCAGGAGAGCGAAAAAGCGGGAATCCCCCCCGAAGAGTTGATTTTTGCCGGCAGGGCCATGGAGAGCGTCAGGAAGCTGGTACAGGATGTGGCGCGCACCCCGGCAACCGTTCTGCTGCAAGGGGAAAGCGGTACCGGCAAGGAGCTGATCGCTCGTATGATCCACCTGGCAAGCCCACGCAAGAAAGCGCCATTTGTGCCACTGAACTGCGCCGCCATCCCGGAGAATCTCCTGGAAAGCGAACTGTTCGGTCACGAGCGAGGCGCCTTTACCGGAGCTGTTCAGTCCAGACGGGGCAAGTTTGAGCTGGCACAAGGCGGGACCATCTTCTTGGACGAAATCGGCGAAATGCCGGCACTGTTACAGGCAAAACTGCTGCGCATCCTGCAGGAAAGGACTTTCGAACGGGTGGGAGGGACACTCCAGATCAAGGCAGATGTGCGGATAATTGCCGCATCCAATCGTGACTTGGCAAGAGAGGTTGCAGACAAACGCTTTCGTGAGGACTTGTTTTACCGACTGAATGTGTTTCCGATATCTTTGCCGCCCCTTCGGGAGCGGACTGACGCCATTTCCTCCCTCACAAGGCATTTCTGTGCCAGGTTTTCTGCTGCAGCCGGTCTGCGTCGGGCGGTCGTCATAAACTCAGAGGCTCTGGCTCTTCTGCAAAAGCACAGCTGGCCTGGCAACGTTCGGGAGTTGCAAAACATTATCGAACGTGGCGTTATTCTGGCCCGGGGGGAGATAACCACTGGCGAGTTGCCTCCGGAACTGCTCGATCATCACCCCGCCACGAATATGGATGCAGGGATTCTCAAACATCGCGAAAAAGAGACCATTGTAAAGACGCTTCAGCAGTTCAAAGGCAATCGTCGCCAGACAGCTGACGCCCTCGGAATTTCGCTTCGAACACTGCAGTACCGCTTGAAAGAATTAGGGCTGCTGGTCAAGGAAGATAGATAACCGTTAATTTTTTTCACTATTCAATACTGTTCGGCAAAGCGGGACAGCACCGGCTTCCCGACAAAATAAATCATCAAGGATGCTTATGTATGAAAAGATTATTCGCTTTACTCACCATGTTCCTTGCCCTGATTGCTGCCGCTGCCTTTGTCACTGGCGTTCCGGCATCAGCGTCCGGTATTTATTCGGACATTACTGCCCATAAATCGTGCAAATATTGCGGCATGGATCGGGAGAAATTTGCCCACAGCAGAATGCTGATCGAGTTCGATGACGCCTCTATTGTTGCGACCTGCAGTCTGCATTGTGCTTCCGTCGATCTGGCAAACAATATAGACAAGACTCCCAAAGCGATCAAAGTTGGCGATTTTGGCAGCAAGGAGTTGATCGACGCCGAGAAAGCCGTTTGGGTAATTGGCGGCAGCAAACAGGGGGTCATGACCAGAAACGCCAAGTGGGCTTTCAACACCAGGGACAAAGCCGAAGCTTTTGTCAAGGATAGTGGCGGTAAATTGGCTGGTTTTGAAGAAGCTGTCAAATCCGCCTATGAAGACATGTACAGCGACACCAGAATGATCCGCGACAAGCGTAAACAGATGAGAATGAAAAAGGACGGGCCGGTTAAAGGCCACTGAATTTTTTAATCATTAGGGCGCAATTCCCGGCCCCTTGGGGCGATTGATGCATCCAATAATGTTGTAGATACCTCGCTACTTGCGGCGAGGTGATTCATTCCATAAAAACGCAGTTGTTCAATTTGCAATCCAACAATCATTACCTGCTGCAAGAAAATAAAAATGGAGGTCTACTTGTGAAGAAAGTCTTGTTGTTGCTTGTTGTTGGAGTTCTGCTTGCCGGGGAATCGCCGGCCTCAGAATATTCAGTATTTACCCATGATTTGGTTCAACCATATGATTTTTTCAAACAGTCACTTGCACTCACAAGCAAGAAAGAAAATGCCGAAAAAGCAAAGAGTGCCATTACCTCATTCATTGAAACGTGGAAGCCATTTGCAGCTAAATATGCGGAAGATATCCCAAAACCGTTTGCCGGGATACGTGATTTTTCTAGCCGGATCAAGCGACCGGTCGAGATCGGCAAGATGGCTGCTGAACACCTTAAGTCTGGCGATGTAGGACGCGCCCATACTGTGCTGGAAGAGGTCCGCTATCTTATGTGGGATATGCGGGTCAAGTCCTCGATTGTTTCTTTGTCGGACAAAGCCAATGATTTTCACGAAGCCATGGAAATTGTTTTAGGTCATGCAGCAACTGCACAAGAACCGGCTGATGCCAGAAAGGTCTTTGAACGCTATGGCGCGTGGTTTCTCATCAAGTGGGACGACATGCTAAATGCACCTGACACTGAATCGGTGAAGAAGGATTTCGATCCTGCTTTTGCAGATGGTCGCAATACCATAGTTGCTTTTCTTGATTCTCTAAAACAGGGTAAGGTAGCAGAGTCGAGAAAACTTTCCGGAGATGTCAAAAGCGCCTATAAAAAAGTCTGGATGTTGGGAAGCCGATAATAGACACTGGCAATATCCGGCGGCATGACAGGAAAGTGCAATGAAAATTACGAGGTGTAAATATGGCTTGTGAATTATTAGAATGTTGTCAGTTTTTTAAAGAAAACATGCAATATCTGCCCAAAGCTGCTGAATACATACAAAACATGCTCTGTTTCGGAGATCATCAAGCCTGCAACAGATTCAGGATCTATAAGGAGTTTGGCGCAAATAACATTCCGCCGGATCTTGACCCTGATGATACCGAGCAAGTGAAAAAAGTCATTCAGTGCCTGCGTAAAAAACAGGAAGCCAAAGGGAATTGACTTGGGGAATAGGGGCTATGGCTTAAATGAAAAATCTACTGAACTACCAGTTTCTCATACCGCTGGTGCTGCTGCTTGGTTTTGCGCCATTTGTCCCGCAGCCGCATATCCTGGAAAAACTCAGGATGCTACTGTCAGGCACCCTGACAAAGCCGATCGATATTTTTGATCTTTTTTGGCATTCCTGGCCATTTGTATTGCTGGGTTACCGGGTCTCACTGGGAAAAGATTATAAAGTCTGATGAATGAATTTCTCAAGAAGGAGAGCAGCATGGAGATGAAAATAACCTTCCCCGGCGGGAAGAAAGTAAATGCAGAATTTGACGGCATAGTTATCCCCACAGACCAACCGGTTGAAAGCGGTGGGGAAGGGAGTGCGCCGAGCCCCTTCAGCTATTTCCTGGCGTCCCTCGGCACCTGCGCAGGGATTTACGTGCTCAGTTTCTGTCAGCAGCGGGAAATCGCTACCGAAGGGATGTCGCTTACTCAGAAAATGGAGTTTGTCACGCCTGAAGACGGGAAAAGGAGGCTCGCCAGGGTTGTCATCGACATAGCGCTTCCGCCCGGTTTTCCGGAAAAGTACCGGAATGCGATCATCAAGACGGCAGAGCTCTGTACTGTTAAAAAGGTTCTCATGGACCCTCCGGAGTTTGTTATCACTACCAGAATTCCGTAGTTAGGAGCTATAAATGAATAACATGGTCAAAATTGCGCTCAGATTTAGGTCAGTTTTGGCCGGACTGATTGAGGGAAACCGCAGACGTAGCACGGCTACGTCGAGGATTTTACGATTGAAGTCCGGCTAAAGATGGCCTGAAGATGAGGTGCAAGATGACTAAGTTATTTGTTTAAAGCTACTTAGTAGAGCATCTGGAAATATATGTGGTAATCGCCAGGATCAATAATGTTTGAAGGTGAAAATATGTTCTGCGATAAAATGCTTCGGCTTCAGCAGCTTTATAGGACTGCGTCACTTCTGGCGCTAGTGACAATCTACTACAACATGGCCGAAGGGGTGGTCTCGGTATGGCTTGGGGCTGATGATGAAACGCTCGCCCTCTTTGGTTTCGGACTCGATTCCTTTGTTGAGGTGATCTCCGGCATCGGCATCTGGCACATGGTCCGGCGTCTCGGCAGCGGAGACAGCCCGGACTCCGACCGCTTCGAGCAGCAGGCACTGCGGATAACGGGCGGATCGTTCTACCTTCTGGCAGGAGGGCTGGTAACAACCGCCATCATCTCTATAGTTCAGGGACACCGGCCGGAAACGACCCGTTGGGGAATAGTCGTCGCCATCATCTCGATTCTTTCCATGTGGCTCCTGATCCATTTCAAGTTGAAAGTCGGGACCGCGCTCAATTCACCTGCTATCCTTGCAGATGCAGCCTGCACCCGGACCTGCATGCAGCTCTCCGTCATTCTGCTTATCGCAAGTGTCGGTTATGCCTTGACTGGAATCGGTTATCTCGATGCTCTTGGCTCCATCCTGATCGCCCTTCTCTCCATTCGTGAGGGGCGGGAGGCTTTTCAGAAAGCCCGCGGGCTGTCATGTTCCTGCGCCGGCAGTTGCGGAGCTTCATCATAACGGTACATCAGCGGGAGGACAGGTAATACAATGCACGGTGAAGGGACTTTAAGGATCACCTGTTTTATCGCTGTTTTTCTGATCGTCGCACTCGGGGAGGTCTTTGCGCCTCGGCGCCGGCTACGCGACAGCAAAAAGAAGCGCTGGCTGGCGAATCTCTCCCTGGTAGCACTCAACAGCGGTATCGCTCGATTCGTACTCCCGATTCTTCCGGTCGGCATGGCATTTCTGGTGCACGAGAGAGGATGGGGGCTCCTGAACAACCTCTCACTTCCGCTCTGGATGAAGATCTTTTTCGCACTTATCCTGCTGGACCTGATCATCTATCTTCAGCATATCCTGTTTCATTATCAGCCGCTGCTCTGGCGTCTTCACCGGGTGCACCACACCGACCTCGATATTGACGTGACGACCGGCAACCGCTTTCACCCGATCGAGATCATTATCTCAATGTGTATCAAACTTGCAGCGGTCACGATCCTGGGAACCCCTGCTGCTGCGGTCGTCATTTTCGAGATCATTCTGAATGCCGCGTCACAGTTCAACCACGGCAATATCCGGATCCCTGAACAGGTGGACAGCTGGCTTCGCCTGCTTCTGGTAACGCCTGACATGCACCGGGTCCACCATTCGGTCATACCAGAAGAGACCAACAGCAATTTCGGCTTCAACATCCCCCTCTGGGACCGGCTGTTCCACACGTATCGTCCGCAGCCGAAAGACGGGCATATCGGGATGGAGATCGGCTTGAAGGAGTACCGGGAGGCTGCAACGCTTACGCTGGGAAGACTTCTTCTCCAGCCGTTCACTGCACCTCCTGAGAAACAATGAATTGAAAAAGCCCTGTGGCTTTAACCACAGGGCTGGTCTGCAGATTTTATCTCGTTGTTTTTAACGCTTCAACTGGAGACTCCTGCCACCTGTTTTCATCGGATCACCCTTGTAGCCGAGCTCTTTCCAGTTCATCCGCTTGCCCCCCATGTGGCACTCACCACACTGGACAGCGTCCTCTTTCGGAGACACTTCATGGCTGGCACTGATATACGAGACGGTATTCACGAACTCGTATTTCCCGCTGTACGGCAGGATTTCCGAGCCGTTTTTCAGTGCCTTGTCCCAACTGAAGTCATCCCAGAGTGATTTGTGCTGCTGGAAGATGCCCAGGTACCGGTACTTTGAATCCATCGGCTGATCGCCGGTATAGAGCTTATACGGATAAATTTTCGCCGCCTTGTCTTTGATGTCTCCGACCGGCTTTGTCATGACCACCGGTTTTTTCGGGTCCTTGATTTTATCTCCTACCATGTAGCGCTCTATCTTCCCGTTATACCAGGCATAAACCGGAGTAACATTCATCCCCCAGGTAAAAGAGCCCTTCTTCTTCGCAAAAGTCTCCTTATCGAATTGATCTTCCGAATTCAAATCCTTGCCGACATCAGACCATTTCCAGCTCATTTTAGTTGCCTGCTCTTTGTTGAAAACCGGGATGTGACATGTTTCGCACGCAACTGAAGCAGCATGACTGTTTATAATCGCACCGTTCTTAGATTTCTGGTGTGGAGCCATCTTGCCAGTGTGGCAATCGGTACAGGCCACCCTGGAGTCAAAGTGCGCCATCATGCTCGAAGCACCACCTATTTTGTGTTCTGTCGTTTTGTGACAGGCCTGACAGACCATGTCCTGACCACCGCTTGCTTTGGAGCCCATATGGACATCCTGTTTTTTGGTGGTTTTTTCAAGGGTCGAATCAAGACCGGCATGCTTTACCGCATCAGCGCCGCCGCCGAAGAAATGGCAGTAACCGCAGTTCCTTCGCGTCGGCATGCCGACACTTCTGGCCGCCAGATCCAGATCCATGGCCCCTTTTTCCATCGACTTCATGTCAACGGTACAGCCGATTGACGCCCGCTGATAATTGCCTTTCAGGGCATGACAGATCAGGCAGTCTACATTCGTCTTGTTGCTGAAATCATAATCGGTCCGGGTCCAGCCATAACCGGCATGGCATTTGTCGCACGCTTCATGCACAATGCCGTCCTTCCCCGCCTCAATGGAAGTGCAGAACGCATTCAGCATGTTTGCCTTTCCGTACAACTTGCTGCTCTTTTCCAGCCCTTTGACATGGTTGGGTGTACCTTTCCAGTTCCAGTGTGTCGTCTTCATGAAATCGGCAGCCTGTTTGTCGTGACAGCCGATACAGACCCTGGTGACCTCCGGACCATCCTTGAACGGTCCCTTGACGAATTCGGTATGGTCAGGCCCGGCAAAAACCGGTGCAGTACTGACAACTGCCAGAACAGCCAGCAGAATTATCTTTTTGAAAAAATTCATAGTGTCCCTCTCATTATTTGCTCATGCGTTAATCCACAGAGATTTTGTAACTGCCATCCTTCTCAAAATCGATCTTTGCATTTGCAAAACGGATATTGCTGTAACCGAGTTCCTTCAGTGAGTTATAGACCACTTCGGCAATCGTACCGGTATTACAGTGGAGTACGACCAGCTTGTCCCTTGGGATCTCCGCCAGACGATCCTTGATCTCTTCGGCCGGAATCAGTCTGGCGCTCTTCAGCATGCCTGCTTTCCCTTCCTTTGCTGTGCGGACATCGATGATCACGACATTGGCCGGAAGATCGGACGCGTATTTTACAAACTCCTCCAGCTTTATCTCACCCGGACGCAGCTTAGGGGTGTAGCCGGCCTTGGTCACCAGGTTGCCGCTGGCGACATCATATCCGGCAGCCTGCCAGGCGTTGAAACCGCCGGTCAACAGTACAACCTTTTTGAATCCGGCCTTGACCAGGGACGATGCTACTGCTGCTGCATTCTCGCCGCCATTCTGGTCATACACCATTATCGGAGCGTTCTTCTTGATTTCGAGCCCCTTTATCAAGCTGGCGGACTGTTCAGTCGGAAAAGCAACTGCACCTTTGATAAAGCCATTTTTTGCTTCTTCAGCAGAGCGGACATCAAGCAGAACATGAGGGATATCCTTGTCGATCCAGGCTTCCTTGAGGAACCGGGTGGAGAGAACACCGTAGTTCCTGCCTGACCAGGCCGGCATGCCGTCCTTGTAGACCTTGACGTTGGTGTAGCCCAGTTTTTTTGCCTTGTCGGCCGATCCGGGGCTCATATTGCAGGTCGTGCCGGCACAGTAGAAAATGATCAGCGCACTCTTGTCCTTTGGAAGTTTGTCGATCATCTTGTCGAATGCCGGATAGGGCAGATTGACCGCAGTCGGGATATATCCCTCCTGGAAACGCGGGAGCGGGCGGGAATCGAAGAGGAAATAGTTCCCCTTTTCGGGTTTCTGCGCGACAAGCTTTTCGATATCAGCAGTTTTCATCAGCATTTCATCGGAGACTTTGACCGGCGGCTTTTCAATGAGCTTCAAAGCCGTTCTGACACCGTTTTTTTCCTGGTATTCGACCTTGATTTCATGGCCTTTCTTTAGCAGATTGTCTTTTAGAAACTCTCCGTCGCCGGTCTTGCCATCGCCGTTTACCACTTTGATCTCGTCTTCATCAAACTGGAAAAGCTCTACAGCGTCATCTATTTTCACCTGGATCGTTTTTGCCTTGAACGCCACGATATCGAAATGTCCGCGCACTGCATTCGCCTCGGCCTTATGGCAATTGGCGCAGATCTTGGCGATGGTCGGCCTAGGGGCAGGGGCCGGGCCGGAAGCAAGGGCTGTAGCCGCTAATCCGCAGATTGCTACTGAGGCAAGAACTGTTCTCGTAAGCATATTTTTTTCTCCTCCTTGAATGGGACTAACAGCCTGCTGTTTTCTTGAATATCTTGCTGACGTTCTTTCCGCTTTCATTGTCGTACCTGCAGCGGATCTCATCGCCATCGACTATCCGCTTGTCATTGAATTTATCAAGGGTCAACTCATCAACGACGACAATAGTGACTTCAGCGCCGCTTTTGACGTCTTTAAGGAGTACGTTTGCTGACTTCTTGTCGGCAGCCATCTCTATTTTACTGACAGTACCTACCATCTTGATCTCTTCTGCGTATGCCATACCGGTCAGGACTGCCATCGACAGCAGTAGAACTATCGCAACTATTTTTCTCATGACTGAACTCCCTCTTTTCCGAATCCCCTTCTGCAAGGGACTCTTGAATGTTGCCGGGTGGAGCACGCTCCGACCCGGCTGTTAACCAGAATATTAGAATTTGACTTCAAGTGTCGCGTAGATGTCATGAGCGGACTTAACCGGTGCGAACATCTGTGCGTTCATCGGGCTTGCTGCCAGGTCAGAGATCTTTACCGGCGCGCCAACCCAGTTATTACTGCCGGTGTACACGAAATCATAGTACTGGTACCCGACCTTGAAGAACGTCTTGCTCAGATGAGAAGAAACCGGCTTCAGGTTGAGTTCCTGGATGATGTAAGCTTCATAGACGTTACCGCGTGTTCCGAGCTTGCTTGTCCACATGTCATCAGCGGCCGGATCGAACGGCATCCAGTACTTGGATCCATAGTTGTATTCAGCGCCAAGCTTGGTTCCGCTCGGCAGATCGTAACGAAGACCCATGTAGGCAGAGTAACCGGTATGATCGGTTGTATCACTGCCATTAACCAGCAGACCGGCACCGGTGTCCTGCATTCCAGACCCGAAGTCCATCATGGCATGCTTGCCGTTGGGACGCGTTATACTCATGCCGGTACTCGCAAACAACGTCAGACTCCCCGGGCCGACTTTCTTTAGTGTACTTAGAGCCCCGAGTCCAAACCAGTCAATGTCGCCAAGCTGAGCGCTGACCCTGTTGGGATTGTCGAAAATATTGAAGCCGCGATTCCATTGCAGATCGATCCTGAGCGGATCGGTATCAATGGGGACAAAGGCAACTCCGAGCATGTCAGTGTCGCGCATACTGTTTTTGGAGTCAAAACCGGCCTCAAAACCTCTGCCGTAGCAGACCTTCGCATACGAGCCGGGAAGCTTCTCGATGTCGGGAGCGTACCCAAGCGTCATACCGTCAAACGCATAATCGACAAGCAGTCCAGGAACCCCGCCATTACCAGGACGATCATTGTTTTGCCGTACATGGTTTGGAGAGCCGCCGGTAGATGGACGCCGTCCTACTGAAAACCAGACCGGCTGATCAGCAATATTGCTCCAGGTCGCAAAGACCTGATCGACGCGCAGAGTGTTATCGCTTGGCACATGGCCGATCGTGCCGTCTAGGATGGAACTGCGATCAGCGAAAAAACCTGCATTGGTTGCATCAGCAGTCTGATTACCGGTTGTCTTGTTCATCAAAAGTCGGGAAGTGATTGTCACGTCCTGAGTGGCCTTGGCCTTTAAATTCAGCCCGAAGCGATTCGTCATGAGCGTATCATTTTTCGCAGTATATCCGGGGGTCAGCACCGGCATGGCAGTCGGGCTCATATACTGGTAATAACTCGGCACCTCTCCGCGAAGCGAATCAACCCTGAAACGGTAATCTCCGGAAATAGTCAGCCATTTACCGAGAGACTTGTCGTCAACCTTCTTCACCTGGCCTTTCAACAGGTCTACCTCTTTTGAAAGCTGTTCGATCTTTTTCTGCAGATCCTCATCAGCCGCTTGTGCTGCAAGCGGTAGTGCAAGTCCGGCTGCAAACGCCATCAGTGCCAGATTCATTACTGTTTTTTTCATACAGCTCCTCCCTTTGTGTTGTGATGTGTGAAGCGGAAAACAATTCGGATTGTTCAGCCATTTCACGTGATTGTTCTGCCTTCCTGCCTGCAGAAATTAACCCCCCTGGATGCCGGCAACACCCTGAATAAGCATAGCTTTATTGATATATTAGAATTGCAATATAGATGCTTATTGGAATATATGATTTATTGAATGCAATTGGAGTGCCGTGATTTTCTAATTCTAAATAATTAATTATAATCAGTCAACTTATCTTGTCAACAGGGATTACCCGCTCTTATAAAACTGCCTGATATTACAGTTGTTTTGGCGGGTCAAATATTGGACGTTCAATTTAAATAGTACAAATTTTTGCGGAATTATAATTTACTGGCAGTCAGACTGTGGGGAGATGGGGAGGGTATGCAGAGCATGATAATAATCATCCTGAAGATATGAGCCAATCTGCCTTCTTCTGGATCATGGGAATATGCTGTAGATATCAACGCCCTGCGAGAGTCTCACAGGGCGTTGATTCATTCATAAGCGGCGTGCCTGTAGAGTCAATTCATCGAAGGTCAGCTGCTCGAGCACCTTTTCACCGAATCCAGCGCTACGGCGGCGATAGAGATCGAACCGTGGTGACCGGGCACCAACTTCTCCTGTTGCAAGCCGCGAAACCACTACTCCTGCTTCAGCCAGTTGAGGCTGCGTGCAGGAGTTAGGACAGCCGGAAAGCGCCCAGACCGTTCCCCTTGCAGCGAGCGACATCTCCGCAATCAATGCACCGGCTACATCCCGGGTTGCCGCAAGTCCCATTTTGCACTCATGACTGCCGGGGCAGATACGAAAGGGCACCGGAACGCCTGCTGTCGGCAGGGAGTTCACCACTGTCGTTAGTTCACGGGCTGCAGATTCAGCATCAGCACTGGCTTCAAGATAAAAGGCAAGATCCTGATTAGCGGTAACCTGCAGTGCGCCTCCTGAATATCGATCGGCAAAATCCGCCGCTTTTCGAAGCTGACCTGCGGTAAGCTGGCCGGCAAAGATATCGGCCAGAAGTCGCTGCCCCCCCTTTGTCACGGGCATCAGGTTATCTGGAAAACCGCTCACAGACGGCAACTCTTCCCTGAAAGCAGGTTCAACCTCGATCAAGCGGCGCAACTCGTCTTCCCCGAACGCTCCGACCAGAGACTTCAGCCGTTTTGGCGGCGGTGCCAGACGGGCATAGACGGCTATAACCGCCTCGATGAGCGGGATGATCCTCCCTTCCGGCACTCTTTCCGCCAGCAGGAAGCCAGGCCTGGGCTCACGCCCCAGTCCACCGGCGATCCAGACATCATAGAGTGTCACGCCGGCATCGCTTCCTGCATAGATCAACCCTACATCCTGAATCAGATGACGGCCACTGGTATAATCGGCCTCTATGCCGATTTTGAACTTTTTCGGCAGCCCCTCGAAACGGGGATTTCCGGTAAAATGACGCTGCAGGCGACGCGCCAGGGATTCAAGCGCAGGAAGATCTGCTGCACTCTGACTGGAGCAGGTGATCCCGCGGACCGCACCGCCGCAGGCACCGCGAGATGTAAGACCCACTTTCGCATACTCCTGCTTGACCATCCGGAGGTCCTCTTCTTTAAGCCAGTGAACTTCCATGCTCCCGCGGGAGGTAAGATGAATACTGCTTCGGCCATATCTTTCAGCAACAGCTGCAACAGAACGAGCCTGTGCACTGGAAAGCACACCAGCAGCAAGTTTGACCCGCTGCATGAAATACCCTTCCTGCCGCTGCGGGTACACACCTTCAATCCGAAGGTCCTTAGGGTCTATAGTCAAAATGATCTCCTTCCTCTTATTGATGAGCAGCTGACCAAGCCGCCACTCTAGTACCGAGATGATAAAAAATAGTTGCAGCCGAGTCAAGATAAAACATATTGTCTATAAATATTATAGGTATTTGATTGCAATGAAAACTATGCCGAATCATGCAGAGCACCAATTATTCCGGCCAAACAAAAATGCCCCCTCTGAACAAAGGGGGCATCCTGACATGAATTTCACATAATAGACCTTCAGACTGTATCTGCCGTTCCGACATGGCGCCGCTCTTTCCAATTCTGCACCAGATAATACAGTATCGGGATCGTCACCCGTGACAGCGTCGTCGAGGCGATCTCGCCGAACATCATGGCGAGAGCCAGCCCCTGGAAGATCGGATCGAAGACGATCACGAAACTCCCCACAACGACCGCTGCAGCGGTGAGCAGCATGGGGCGGAAGCGCACTGCGCCTGCCTCGATGATCGCCTCATCCAGAGCCATCCCCTCGCGCCGCTTCATCTCGGCAAAGTCGATCAGGATGATCGAGTTGCGGACGATGATCCCGGCAAGAGCGATGAAACCGATCATGGAGGTTGCGGTAAAGAATGCTCCGAACATCGCATGCCCGGGCAGGATGCCGATCAGGGTCAGGGGGATCGGGGCCATGATCACGAGCGGCGTGGTAAAGTCGCGGAACCAGGCCACCACCAGGATATAGATCAGCACCATCACTGCCGCAAAGGCGATCCCCAGGTCACGGAAGACCTCGTAAGTGATGTGCCATTCACCGTCCCACTTCATCCCCATATGCTCTTCGCTCCAGGGCTGCCGTGAGGCCAGCACTTCGATCTTCGAACCATCCGGAGTCGACAGGGACGCTATCTCCTTCTGCATCTTCAATATCGCGTAGACCGGCGCCTCGATCTGCCCGGCCACGTCACCGATCACGTAGACCACGTTTTTCAGGTTCTTGCGGTAAAGGGTCTTTTCCCCCGTACCGGTCACTGCCTGCACGAGCTGGGAAAGCGGCACCGGGCCGTGCTGGCCGGGGACATTGATCGCTGAGAGGTCGGCCACTGAACTCCGCTGTCCGGCAGGCAGGCGCAGATTAATATAGACCGGCTCCTTCTCTTTCGGCAGATGCAGTATGCCGGCGTTCTGCCCCCCGAGAGCCATTGCCAGCGACCGGCCCACATCCTCGACAGCGATCCCGGAGAGCGCCGCCTTTTCCCGGTCGACCGCAAAGGTCACCTTCTGCTGATCGTCCTCGCGGTACATATCGACATCCACCACACCAACGGTCTTTGCCATGATGGCCTTTATCTTCGCAGCTATCCCGAAGCGGCTGGCATCATCCGGACCGTATATTTCGGCCACCAATGTTGCCAATACCGGCGGACCTGGCGGTATTTCAGCCACCTTGACCCGGGCCCCGTATCTGTCGGCAACACTCTTGACCAGCGGTCTGATCCGCTTGGCAATTGCATGCGACTGGTCTTTGCGCTCTTCCTTCCGGAGCAGATTGACCTGAATATCAGCCAGATTGCTCCCCTTGCGCAGATAGTAGTGCCGCACCAGCCCGTTGAAGTTGAACGGAGCGCTGGTGCCGATATACATCTGAAAATCGGTCACCTCGGGCACTCCCCGCAGGGCGTCGCCCATTTCGCGGGTAATGCGGGCGGTCTGCTCCAGCGGAGTCCCGTCCGGGGCGTCGATGATCACCTGCAGTTCGTTCTTGTTGTCGAAGGGGAGCATCTTGACCGTCACGGCCTTCAGCAGGACCAGGGAACAGGAGAGGAGCAGCAGGGTCACAACTCCGGCCAGGAAGCCGTAGCGGAGCTTTTTCTCATGGATGAGCCGCCCCATCCACGTGCGGTAAAAGGCAGTGAGTTTTGAATCTTCCGGCGCTTCGCCCGTGCCGTGATGCGATTCACCCTTCATAAAACGATAGGCAAAGTACGGGGTGACGATGAAGGCGATCAGCATGGAAAAAAGCATGGCCATGCTTGCCCCGACCGGGATCGGGCGCATATAGGGACCCATTAGACCGCCGACGAAACCCATGGGAAGGATCGAGGCGATGACGGCAAACGTGGCAAGCACCGTCGGGTTGCCGATCTCGTCCACTGCTTTGATTGCTGCCTCCAGCGGTTTCATGACAGTCGTCGTGAAGTAGCGGTGGATATTCTCGACAACGACGATGGCATCATCGACCAGGATGCCGATGGAGAAGATCAGGGCAAAGAGGGTGATCCGGTTCAGCGTATAGCCGATCAGGTAGAAGATCAGCATGGTCAGTGCCAGGGTGACAGGTATGGCGATGGCAGCCACGGCTCCGGCGCGCCACCCCATGAAGATGGCGATCAGTATGGTGACCGATATTGCTGCCAGGAACATGTGGAACAGCAGCTCGTTGTTCTTCTCTTTGGCGGTCTCACCGTAATTGCGGGTCACGGTCACCTGCACGTCTGAGGGAATAACCTTCCCCTTGAGCGATTCGACCTTTTTGACCAGGTCCTCGGCCACCCAGGTAGCGTTAGCGCCCTTGCGCTTTGCAACGGAGATGGTAACGGCGGCATAGTCCTGCCTGGGATTACCGGTGATATTCCGTGCCCCGGCACCCGGTCCCAAAGCCATGAAGACATAGTCCTCAGGCGCCTGCAGCCCATCGGTCACACCGGCGACATCCGACAGGTAGACCGGTTTGTTGTTATGGACTCCTATCACCAGGCGTTTGACCGCCTCGCTGCTTTCGAGGAACCCGCCGGTCTCTACCAGCGCTTCCCTGTTTCCGGAGGAAAATGTTCCGGAAGCCAGGGTCGAGTTCCCCCGCTGCAGTGCTCCGGAGACCTGCAGCGGCGACAACCCGTAACCGGCCAGTCGCGTTGCATCCAGTGTCACACGTACCTGTCGGGGGAGCCCCCCCTTGATCTCGACCTCGGCACTGTTCTCGCTCTTCTTCAGCTCATCGGCCACTTCCCGTGCCAGGGTCCGGAGAGTGCCGTGATCATACCGCTCCGACCAGAGGGTCAGGCTCAAGATCGGCACATCGTCGATCGATTTCGGTGCTACCAGCGGCTCGCCCGCACCCGGCGGCAGCAGGCCGCGATTACTCATCACCTTGTTATAGAGCTTGACCAGCGACTCTTCCATCGGCTGCCCCACAAGGAAACGGACGGTGATGATCCCCATGCCGGGACGGCTCATGGAATAGAGGTATTCGACCCCCTTGATCTCCCAGAGCCTGGACTCGAACGGCTTGACCACCCGCTCCTGGACCTCCTGCGGCGAGGAACCGGGCATCGGCAGATAGATGTCCACCATCGGCACCACGATCTGCGGCTCTTCCTCTCGCGGCGTCATCTTGACTGCGAACAGGCCGAGAAGCAGCGACGCCAGGACGATCAGCGGAGTCAGTTTGGAGTTGATGAAGGCGCGGGCTGTTTTTCCTGCAAAACCGAGATGTTCCATGATTTACTCCACCCTGACCCCTTCAGTGACCTTTTCGACTCCCGATACCACCAGCCGCTCTCCGTCGGACAGGCCGGACAGGATCTCGACCGTGTCGCCGACCGCCTTGCCGACCTTGACCAGCCGCATCCGGACGATATTCGTGCTGTCCACGACACAGACCGAGGTCAGAGCACCACGCTCGATGATCGATTTTTTCGGTACCAGTATGCCGTTCATACTGCTCCCCAATGCTATGGCACCGCGCCCGAACATACCCGACCTGAGACCCTTCTGCGTCAGGGCAACCTTGGCAGTATAGGTCCGGCTGGCCGGATCGGACGTTGGGACGATCTCGGCGATCCTGGCGGCAAAAGTTGCTCCGATAGCATCGAGGGTCACCTGTACCGCTGTACCGGACTTGATTTTTGCTATCATGCTCTCAGGTATGGCCAGTTCCAGCTGATAGTTCCCTTCATCTTCCAGAGTCATCAGCGGCTGGGCCGGAAAAACCGATGCGCCGAGATCAGCCTGCTTGCTGGTAATTATGCCCGAAATAGGGGCGACTATTTTCGTGTAATCAGCCATGGTACTGGCTGCTTTCGACCCTTCCTGAGCCTGTTTCAGACGGGCTTCGGCACGGGAGACCCCCTGGCCGGCCAGCTCCTTTTCAGTCTGCTTGACATCGAATTCCTGACGGCTGACTGCCTGCTCGCTAAAAAGTTTCTGGTAACGATCAAAGGTCGTGTCCGCAAGCCTTTTGCGGGCCAGCGCCTCGTCCCGCCCTCGTTGCGCATCATCGACAGCGGCGGCTGCAGATAAAGCGCCGGCCTGATTTTCCTGAGCATCAAGCTGCAGCAGCAGCTGCCCTTTCCTGACCCTGTCCCCTTCACGGACTTTCAGAACAGCGATCGTGCCGGGGATACGGGTCGAGACAACCGCACTGGTGCGGGCTCTGACCGTGCCGACCACTTCCAGCAGATCCGGGATTGATGCAGACTTGACACTCTCCACTCCCACCCCCTTCACCGTTTGGACCGGTCCGGGCTTCTTCATGACTGCCTCGTCACTTTTAGAGCACCCTGCTGCCGCCAAAAATACCGCCAGAACTATCGTCACCCTTGCACGATCTGTCATTTCACCATCTCCTTCAGAAATATCCCTGCCGTATGAAGTATCTGTCCACCGGCAAAGGCATAGTTGGCTTCAGTTTCGATCAAATTTGACCGGGACTGGTTCAGCACGGTCTGGGCATCCAGCAGTTCAAGCATCGTTGCCAGAGAGTTCTCGAACCGTCTGCTGAGCAGGCGTACGGTCTCTTCAGCATCTGCTACCGCAAGCCGGGCGACTTCAAGCCGCTTCCCGGTCACTTCACGACGCATGAAACTCTCTCTGATACCAAGCCTGACACTTCGGATCCCGTTATCAAGCAGCTCGCCGGCTGCCGCACGATTGGCAACCGACCGCTCCCGGTCACTGCCTCGCTTGAAACCGTCAAAAAGCTGCCACGTGAGCGTGACCCCTGCACGCCATGAATCGTTGTCAGAGCCGAACGGAGCGTCCTTCGCATTCAGCTGGTAGCTTGCAAAAGCTCCGGCCGAAGGGAGATAAGCTCTCCGGGCCAGATCGAGTTCAGCCTCGCTCCGCTCCAG
>VFJK01000191.1 GCA_009886125.1 Geobacter sp.
GATGGCCTTCTCTTCCAGCAGCCTGATCTTCTCTATTTTCTCTTCGCGTGTTAATGCCATATTCCCCAACTATCGGATAGACCGGGCAAGCCGGTTATCCTCGGTGTTAGCATGAAAACAAGACATCTTGCCTTGTCGCCTCGTATACTCTCTGATTCGACATATCGACATGCCGCAGAGTAGTTTCAAATCCAATAAATTGCCGCTGCTCTGCTGCTGCCATCGCGCATTCTGTGCCGCTGCCAGCAAAGGGGACGACAACCAAGTCCCCCGGTTTGCTGCATGTCAGAATTAAGGTTTTGCTCAATTTCTCCGGCTTCTTTGTCTCATGGTCATATTGCTTTGTTATGTTCACCTGTTGGCTGAACTTCAAAACATCCGTCAGCTTTTGCCGGTTGTTGAACGGTCGCCGCAGGGCTTCGTATTCCAGCCGCAGGGCTTCGTATTCCAGAAACCCCGGCATCTGGTCTATTCCAAAGTGTGAAACAAGCCCTGCATAGGTTTCCGGCGTCGGCATGTCCCATTGTGTGCTGCTGTGCCTGAAACAATGGTCTGCTGCCTGACCAAGTTTGCCAATGATGGTGTTTTTCCCGGTGCCTATAAACTCTTGAACCCGCTTAAAATAGCCGCGCAGGGTTTGGAAGTTGTCAACATCAAGCTTGATTTCTTCCAACCCCGTCCGCTCTATCTCGTTGCTGTACATCAGCAGCCTTTCCGTCACAGGAGCGAAACAGCGGAAAGACTCTATACTCTTCCGTGTCTGGCAGTCTTCTTTTTCCCACACAAGGGAGTTTTCCAGGTTAAACAGCCGATCAAAGACCACCTGAATGTATGCAATCCGCTTTGCGTGGCCGTAAACAAACAGAGTGCCGTTCTGCGCAAGAATCCGCTTGTATAGCCGCGCTTGCCCTTCCATGAACTCAAGGTATTCGTCAAACGACGACCAGACAAAATCAAAGTCCCCTTTCACCTCGAAGTATGGCGGATCAGCGATAATGAGCGCGGCGCACTTATCCGGCAGCAGTGCCAGCCCTTCCCGGTTATCCAAGTGATGTATTTTGTTAAGTTCCATCGTTCAACCCCATGCTAACCACGACGCGGCACACCGACCGCCGAAACACCCCGGCGGCGGGTGCGCTTAATCGTTATAAGTTTATTCCGGTTCTGCATCCGGGCACGATGAAGAGTGCCCCCCTGTCTGTTTGCAGCTTGAACATTCTTCGCTCTTTGTTTCAACTACTTCAGCGTCGAATGCGTCCATGATGGATGATTGTTTTCTGGCCTGTTTATCTGTGAAGTCGATCCCTTCAACCTCATTAACCTGTGCAACGGCAATGCTCATTCTTTCGGTCTGAGGTAAGAGCTTATACAGTTTTTTGATCGCCGTTTTTCTGGCTCCCTCGGAATAAAACTTTGTCCACATGGGAGAATTTGGGGCTTGTGAAGATTTGCGAATATTCTCTATTTCTTCCTTGTCCAGTACGATAAATTTGGTATGAAGATTGTTTGCGAAGGGAAGAATTGCCGTTGCGTAGGTATATTTAAGATCTCCCTTTCCTTTCTCAAGTTGTTCAGGCATCAAGTCATCTCTCATCGCAAAAGGGATATGCTCAAGAGTAGGGTTCAGCCCTCGAACATATTTGAAATAATCCCCCTCATAGACGCAATCTGCATCCATATCTAGGACAGCCCCGCCGCCAACAGCTATTTGGCAAAGCCCTCTATAGGAATGATCCAGACAAGCCGACATTACATCTTGCCCGTTCAGTTTCATTTTTCGGGGGATCAAGAACGCCATTTGCAGTGCAGGGTTAAGAGTAGTCCCGACATTCGCAATATTCACAATCGCATTGGTGATCGACTGAGGGTTTTCGTCAGCAACCTTTTTCCATATTGCGACGTTATTCCGCATGGTCTGAAGAGCAAAGACAAGCTCCTTGTTCCAGGTCTTTTCGTCAATAACGGTTAGCGCCTGCTGTTTGGCGTTGATCGCCAATATCTCGTATTTGGGCCTCTCAGTTTGTGTCATGGGCTTTCTCCTTATATCCACCAGTTAGGCTTAGTCAGCATACTCACCCCTGCATTCTTCCACGGAGGGTAAAAGGGCTTTACTGATCCGTCCGGCTGCTTCGTCTCCCGACACTGCCTTTCTATCTCCATCAGTCGGTAAAACTCACCTCCTCCCCATTCAATTATACCTTCAGACTCTTTATCAAGCTCATAAACCTCTGTTCGGTAAGGGGGTGAAGACTCAGTTGCAATCAGAGCAAAAGTGTCAAACTGATTTGGAAACGGTGACGGTTCACCTTTTGCAGCATATTGCTTGCAGACGGCGTTAATCCCGTAAAGATACATTGCCGCTTGTTTGGCATATCCGTATGTCGCTACAGACCGGAGAAACGCCCCCTCTTCTGCATTTGCCGTTGATTTCAGGTCTGCCAGTACGCCGTGAGCATTTGTCGGAATAAGGTCGATTCTGCATTTGCACCTGATCGAATAACCGTCTTTCCAGTTGTAGTCAAAGATGATGGTTACTTCTCTCATTCCCGCTGACAGAAAGATTTTTGCTGAAGGGTGCATTTTAACTACATCCCCCATACCCTTTATATTTACGTACTGATCGGCTGTGATAATTTCCTTGTCGGCATGGAAAGACATGAATGCTGCTTTACCCTCTTTCGCTGCTTTTGTAGATCTCTTGCAATCAAGAGGCAGTACAGCAAACTTCCTGTTGAATTCTTCCTGCCCTTCGAGGGTGTAGCAATGAAAGGCCCGTCCCCTAACAAGTGTCGGGGTATTTTCAGGCTCTTTTACCCATGCAGCAGCGGGGCAGTCATCGAGCTTAGTTAGATAGCTGTTGGAGACATACGGCAACCGGTGATATTTGCGATCATCGAATCCAAGATAAAAGCCAGGATCTAAGAGTTCAACCGGTTCGTCGTATTTCTTCCCGGCAAGAACCTCTTTTATTACTGCCAAGTCTGCGGCTGTCTTATTGGACTCGGCTATCTGGTAGTCTTTCGCATCCTGCGTTGACATACTGTTCCCCTTTATATTGATAGTGTCCTATGAGGTTTCGGCGTACCGTGCCCGTTGCCACATGACTGTTGTAATTGTGGTTTCCTCGCTTCGTAATCATCTACCAGCTCAGTCAGCCAGTATTCAAGCTCCTGCTCAAGCCTCATGTTTTCCTTGGCCGCTGCAACTTCAAGCCGGTGAGCTACATGATCGGGAAGAGATAGTGTTACTTGACGAGCCATTACGCCGCTCTCCGGTCAAGCTCGCTGTCCGACGATTCATGACACCTGAAGTCGCCCTCTTCCTCTGCTGCGTCCTGGGCCGACGCTGCTTCCTCCTCCCTCCATCTCGTTACGACACCATAAGTCGGCAATTCGGCTGTTCTCCGCTCGATGTCCTTGATAATTTTCTGAGCGAAGAGATTGCAAGCGGTCTGGGTAACAGCAATATGATCCACAGGACTACATTCACCATCTTCGTTGACTTTGATTGCGACAGCTAAGTCAGAAAAGAAGGCATCGAACAGCTCTGCTTCAAACGTATACTCCCTGATAAGCTTTTTCATTTGCCTGCTCCTTGTCTTGTCATCTCACGGATAATCAGGGTTGAGTCCATCTCCTTAAACTTCTTCTGCGCTCGCTTCCAGATGGCGTAATACTCAAGGGCCGATACGACGATATAAAAGGCGATTGCGGCTATGAGCATTATCAAGGGTGCTCTTGCTACCATATAGTCGATCATGCCCCCCCCCTTGTCTGCGAAAGAAAAATCATCCCGGCGAACATCCCCAGAGTGAAGGTTACGACTGCGATAAGTATTGCCGTATGAGCTGAAATCACATTGCCCCCTTTATCCCAAATCTCTGTTTCTTCCACTGATCCAAGTCAGACTGAAGCATGACCAGCTTCTCGTAGGCAACTCGACGTTGCTCCATATTTGGGAGTGCAAAAACTTCTGCAGCAGACAACTCCCCATTGCGAATTTTATTGAACAGCCCCTTATCGAATTGGACATTGTTGATTTTGTAGGTAATGTCTCCGCGTTGCACCAACATCCAATCGGACACGTTGTTAGTCATAGTCCAGGATTTACCTTTAGAGGCACTCCATAGCACTTTCTCCATTTCAGGAGAAAGTGTCGCGTCGAGGCGGATGTCCCCAGACTGAGCGAGTACCGGAGCCGTCAGGGTTGCGCCCTGGTCGAGGCTGATGTACCCAGACTGAGCGAGTACCGGAGCCGTCAGGGTTGCGCCCTGGTCGAGGAGGATGTACCC
>VFJK01000124.1 GCA_009886125.1 Geobacter sp.
CCGGTCAGGGTGATCTTTTTGGTATTGTCTTTAAGGGCTGCGGCTATTGCGGCAAGCTGTTTATCAAAATCTGTCAACAAAATTGTCCTTTAAACCAGAATTACCGTATCACTGTAAGCGGCAAGGTTTCTGTCGTGAGTCAAGAGGCGCATCGGTTCGGACAACGCCTGCGCAACCAGCATTCGATCAAAGGGGTCGGCGTGTAGTGCCGGAAGCGTCTCTACATACACTGCATGCTGGCAGCTGATGTCCAGAGTCATGTAGCCGGCCTGAGTGAAAAAATCGGCTGCCTCGCTCCCTGAAACCGGCATGTTACCTCGACCCAGACCATGCTTGATGGATATCTCCCAGATCGAAGCTGCACTGACATACACCTCGTTATTCGGTGCCAGGATGTAGCGGCGCGCCTCTGCTGAAAGGGCGGGACTGTCGGTTATCGCCCACAAGGCAATATGGGTATCGAGCAGCAGCCTCATGGCGCTTCCCCGGCAAACATACTGGCAATCAGCTCGTTTGCCGCATCGATATCATCCGGCACAACAAAACAGCCCTTGGCAACCCCGATCCGCTTCTGCACCGGTTGACGGGCGATGCTGGTAAGTCGGGCAACGGACATGCCGTGACGGGAGATGACGATCTCCTTCTCCCTGCCGCTCTCAACCGCTTCGACCAGCTTTGAGAGCGATGTCTTGGCCTGAAACATATTGACGGTATGCATATATCGACCTCCGTTTCGCAGCTATTATGGTTTATTCTAGCTAGATTTGGTTGAAGATGTAAAGGGAAAGTTGATCATAACTCATCTCCATGCTTAAAAGGCGGCTCGATGGCACCGATCCAACAGGAACGTAATTCAGCTGGAAGATTAGTTTGGTCCGTGACGTACAACCTACCTGTATCACCCCTTCAGGCTCTCCAACTCTTCCCAGCGGATGAAGACCGCTTCCAGCTCGGTTTCCAGAGCAGCAAGGCGATCATTTATGGTCGTGATTTCCGCTCCGGCACTTTTGTAAAACTCCGGGTCTGTCAGGCGGAGGTGCAGATCTGCCTGCTCCCCCTCGAGAGCCGCTATCTTTTCAGGAAGAGCTTCCAGCTCCCGCTCCTCCTTGAAGGTGAGCTTGCGCAGCTTCTCTTTTTCCGGTTTCCCCTTTTCCCTGGCGGCCTTCGGGTCGGTCTGAGCGACTTTACTTTGGGCGGAGTTTCTCAGCCAGTCGTCATAGCCGCCGACATTCGCGCTGATCCGGCCGTCACTTTCGAAAGCCAGGGTCGCGGTGACGACGTTGTTAAGAAACTCCCGGTCGTGGCTGACCAGGAGCAGTGTACCGGAGTATTCACTCAGCAGGTCCTCCAGCAGCTCCAGGGTCTCGGCATCGAGATCATTGGTCGGTTCGTCCATGACCAGGACGTTGGAGGGTTTGGTGAAGAGCTTTGCCAGCAGGAGGCGGTTACGTTCGCCGCCGGAGAGGATATGGACCGGGGCCCGCGCCCGCTCCGGAGAGAAGAGAAAATCCTGCAGATAGCCGATGACATGGCGCTGCTTGCCGTTGATAATGACCGTATCGTTCCCCTCGCCGACATTCTCCTGCACGGTGGCATTCAGATCCAGCTGTTCCCGCATCTGGTCGAAGTAGAGCACCTCGCGTCTGGTACCGAGCTTCAGCTCGCCGCTCTGCGGCTCCAGTTCCCCCAGAAGAAGTTTCAGAAGAGTCGTTTTTCCCGAGCCGTTGGCGCCGATGATGCCGATCCGGTCACCGCGCATGATCGTGGTCGAGAGACCCGAAATTACCGGCTTGTCGTCATAGCCGAAGGAGATGTTGTCCGCCTCCACCACGAGCGCACCGGACCGGCTCCCCTCCTGCAGTTTTATCTTTGCAGTACCCAGTCGTTCCTGACGTTGCCGAAACTCCTCCCGCAGGGCTTTCAGCGCCCGTACCCGCCCTTCGTTCCTGGTGCGACGGGCTTTTATCCCCTGTCTGATCCAGACCTCTTCTTCTGCCAGTTTCTTGTCAAAGAGTGCCTGACGGGTGATTTCTGCTTCCAAGAGTGCTTCACGGCGCTCGGTGAACTGATCATAGCCGCAGGCAAAGGCATAGATCCTCCCTCGGTCGATCTCTGCGGTCCGGTTTGCGATCCGGCGGGCAAAGGCACGGTCATGAGTGACAAAGATGAGCGTCTTGACGCTCCTCAGCAGATACTCCTCAACCCAGAGGATGGTATCGATATCGAGGTGATTGGTCGGCTCATCCAGAAGAAGGATGTCGGGTGATGATACCAGGGCCCGGGCAAGGAGTACGCGCCGCTTTGTCCCGCCTGAAAGAGCAGTGAATTCGGCTTCCGCATCGAGCGACAATCGTCCCAGAATACGTTCCACCTCCTGATTGAGCGTCCAGCCGCCGCTCTCCTCAAGCCGGTGCTGCAGCGTCTCAAGCTCCTCCAGCAGCTCCAGGCTGCTCTCTACGGCCAGCCGGTGTGCCAGATTGTGATAGTCCGAGAGAAGCTGTGCCGTCTCCCCCATCCCGGCAGCGACGATGTCAAAGACGGTGCCGCTGACTTCCTGCGGGATATCCTGCCAGACCGAAGCCAGGCGGGCCCCCTGCTGGCGCTGGATAAGGCCGGATTCTGCGGGGAACTCCCCGGCGATCAGCCTGAGCAGCGTGGATTTCCCGGCGCCGTTTCGCCCCATCAGGCAGAGCCGGTCTCCCTGTTCGATCTGAAGGTTGATGCCGTTGAATATCGGTGGTCCACCGAAGGAGAGGGTGATGTTCTGCAGTGAAAGTAATGACAAGAGGAGTTTCCTTGACTGGGGTTAGCCAGATATAGTTTTTTTGGTCAGTCTGAATATGTGCCGGTGAGAACCGTCTCTCACAGCAACGACTCTGCTTCTGCACCAATACTGGTATCCCCGACGGTTGGCCCGTATCAAACGGCATACTATTGCAACGCCATTGCCTGAAGCCCCGTCTGTTTCAGTTCGATACGGCTCTCACCGGTAGATGTTCAAGTTCAGCACTTGATCGGCTGATACTTCGTCCGGAGGGTCTCGTCCATCTCTCTGAGCCTCTGACTCAGGGCAACAGCCATTGCCTTGTAGATCTTGCCTGCCATCTGCGTATACTTTTCGAAAAGCTCTTCAAGGTCTGTGAACGAGACCTTCAGAAGTTCAGTCTCTTCTATTGCCGCTATCGTTGCCGAGCGGTTTCCCCGGTCCACAAACGACATCTCGCCGATGGTATCGCCGATGCCGAGAGCGGCCAGGACGACCGGACCGCTTTTCACCATCATCGAGCCGTTCTTGATGATGTAGAGAGAATCGCTCGGAGTTCCGGCTTCGAAAACCCTCTGCCCCATGGTGTACTGCTCCCGCCTGGTGATCGCCATGATCGCGAGGAGTTCGTCTGGGGAGAGATCCCTGAAGAAGAATACTTTGAGCAGCAGCTCTATGTTGTTATCCATGATTCACTCCTTGTTCAGATTCCAGATCAAGACGCAATCTTTGTCCCCTGGGTATACAACTCTCGCACGGCACCCGCGTCTGGCAGAGTCCGCAGCCGGTCGCCTTGACCCCGTACTTTTCTGCCACCGCAGCCGGAAGGGTGTTGTACACATATTCGCAGCAGCGATTCTTGTCATGTCCTGAAAAGGAGATCGCCCCGACCGGGCAGCGGCCGATACAGGCTCCGCAGCTCCCCTCCCGATAGTAGAGGCAGTTCCAGGCATGCCCCTTGTCATCCCTCTTCGAAGGCTCAATGACAAGATCGGTGATGACGCTGCCGCAGCGGTGGGCTATCCCCTTTGCCGTGATGAGCGCGTCATTCAGGCTGAACGTGCCGAGCCCGGCTGCGTAGGCGGAATGCCGCTCCGACCAGGAGGACGCCCGTCCTTTAGGGGTTTCCGGGAACTCTTTCCAGAGCCCGGAGAGCTGTGGTGCCAGGGCACGATGTCCTTGAGCCTTCAGCCAGTCGACAAGATGCCGCCGCAGATCGCAGTTGAGCGCTTCGCCGAAGCTGCGGGTCTGAGCCCACTCCCGCGAAGGGTGCTCGTTCTCATAGCGGTTGCTTCTGCGGACAGGCTCGGCAACCGGAAGTATCCAGGAGATGACAGTCCCTGAATGGAGCTGGTCGTTGAACTCACCGTTAAAGAGTTCAGCGGGTGTCAGATGAAAGTCACCGATTATCTCCTTGTAGTCAGTGAAGAGCGGGTCGTTCGCAGACGCAAAGCCGGCCAGCGGAGCGTCGAAAAAAGGGTTGCTCCCGACAGGTAAGCGGTTGGCGGGATTCCCGATCACAAAGTCGTCGATCACGGCTCTCAGCTGTTCCTCCATGGCGCCCCCCCCCTTTAATCGGTCGTCTTGACGCAGACTGCATACTTCAGGTAACGCCCTTCCGGAAAGGTCACCGGATAGGGGAAATCCTCCGGCTGACCGGTGAGCGCGATAACCTGTAGCGTGCATCCGGCCTGCAGAGCCCCCCGCCGCAGCTCTTTCAGGTAGTCGGCAACATCGACTTTCTGATGATTAGATGAGCAGATGAGCAGCCCGCCGTCGTCAAGCAGCTGCGATGCTGCGGCAACGAGGTCAGCCGTGCCGCCGAGGGTCGTAAAGCGGCTCTTGGCAGTCGTCGAGAACGAAGGCGGATCCATCAGGACGATATCGTATCTGCTCCCCTTCCGGGCCAGTCCGGCGAGAGTCGCGAGCGCTTCACCGACAATGAACTCGTGCCGTTTCGGATTCAGCCGGTTGACACCGAAATTCTCCCGGGCCCACTCCATATAGGTCAGCGAAGCATCGACACTGGTCACCAGCTTGGCCCCGGCAGCAGCCGCAGCAACTGAAAAGGCGCCGGTATAGGAGAAGAGGTTCAGGAAGCGTTTTCCGGCGACACGCTGCAACAGGTAACGGCGACTGTTGCGCTGATCGGGAAAGAGCCCGGTATTGAGCCCTTTTTCCAGCGAGACGAGAAAATTGAGGCCGTTTTCCCGGACCTGCAGCCGTGCCGGGGCAGGAGCCCCGACAATCAGGCGGCCGTAGTTCTTGTTCTCGCTGACCGCTTCCAGTTCGCGGGTCTGCTTCGGCCGGGCTTTTTCGTAGATGCCAATGGGGGTGAGGAGCTTCTGCAGTGCCGTGGTAACCAGCGGCAGATGCGGCTGCCAGCAGTTGCCGAAGAGCTGCAGCAGCAGATACTCTCCGTAACGATCGATTGTCAGCCCGGGGAGGCCGTCTCCCTCAGCATTCACCAACCGGTAGGCATCGGTCTCTTGTTGGTCGATGAACTCCTGCCGCAGCGTGAATGCCCTTTGCAGGCGGGTTTCGATCCAGTTCAGATCAAGCTTTGTTTTCCTGCGGGAGATGATCCGGGCGACAACCCGCTCTTCAGGATCAGAGAGGGCCGTTGCGAGAAAATTTCCTTTCGGATCGGTCAGTTCAAGAAGGTCACCGGCTTTGCCGGCCGGCCACTTCTTTGTATATGCATCGGCTATGATCCAAGGGTGGCCGAGCTCCACCATCCTTGCCGATTCCGGGCTGATCACCCTTTTTTCTGAAGACATTTCCCGCCTCTTTTCTCAATATTCCGGATATATTCCATCTTTTTCGGCCCTGAGTCAACTGCGTAAGGAGGCGGACCTGTTTTGTATTTTTTAATGTTGACGGCTATGGTAAAACAGAGTCAGCTATTTGAGCATTGCCAAGGGCAATAAATAATGTAAAATATGATTATCATATTTTACGGAGGCTGCCATGCAGACAGCAATCAGCTCCACCGAGGCGGTCCGGAATTTTTCGGAGCTGCTCAACAACATCAAATACCGCGGCGATCGCTATACCGTCATCCGCGGCGGCAAACCGGCTGCGTCACTTGTTCCGGTGGAGCAGGTCGGCAGTGGCGCGAGCCTGGCCGACCTGCGCACGATTGTGTCAGCCCTGCCCCATCTTGACAGGGACGATACCAACTTTGCCGCTGATGTCACGGCTGCGGTGGGCGCGCAGCCGGCAATGCCCGAGGCGCTGTCATGGGAGTGATCTTCGACTCCAGTGAAATTATCGCTCTGGAAAGAAACCGCGAAGCAGTCGCGAGTCTGGTAACCGGACGCGAAGACGAACCGTTCGGAATCAGCGTGGTAACGGTGGCCGAACTTCTTCATGGCGTCGAGCGGGCTGACACCGAGACCCGAAAGATCAGGCGGCAGGCCTTTGTGGAAAAGGTGATCGAGATGTTCCCGGTGCTGCCGTTCGATATTGGTGTTGCCCGTATCTATGCCAGGATATGGGCATCCCTGCGGCAGCGGGGTTTTACGGTAGGGGCGCATGACCTGATCATTTCCGCAACGGCGATTGCTCTCGATTACACGGTGATTACCGCCAACCGGCGCGATTTCGAGAAGATCGAGGGGCTCAGGCTGGAAGTGCGGGAGGGGTGATTGGGCTGACACGTGCCCATGTGCATTCCGGATAAATGTTCCAATTGACATGTTAAACATAAAATTCCTTAAAGGAGCAAATAAGATATGAAGCAGGCAATTATTGTTGGTGGCGGCATCTCCGGACTGGCGACAGCCTGGATCCTGCGGGAGAAAGCACGTGAACAGGGGATCGAGCTCGGCATCACCCTGCTGGAAAAGGAGAACCGGCTCGGCGGGAAGATCTGGAGTATCAAGGAAGACGGCTACCTCTGCGAATGGGGTCCGAACGGCTTTCTCGACAGCAAGCCGCAGACGCTCGACCTCTGCCGCGACCTGAAGGCGGATTCCCGGCTCCTCCGCAGCAACGACAATGCCCGCAAGCGTTTCATCTTCTCAGGGGGGATTCTGAACCGGCTCCCTGAGAACGGGCCGTCGTTTCTGAAAAGCTCACTCATCTCCTGGCCCGGCAAGATCCGCCTTGCCATGGAACCGTTCATCCCGCAGTTCCGGGGAGAGGAGGACGAGACCCTTGCAGCCTTTGGCCGGCGCAGGCTCGGTGAGGAGGCACTGAACAAGCTTATCGCCCCGATGGTGTCCGGGATCTTTGCCGGCGATCCGGAAACGATGTCGCTCAAATCATGTTTTCCGCGGATCGCCGAGCTTGAATCAGAGTACGGCGGCCTCATCAAGGCGATGATCCGGCTGGCAAAGAAGAAAAAAGCCGAGGTCGCAGCGGGCAAGGCAGTTGCCAGCGCAGCAGGGCCGGCAGGGGTTCTTACCTCTTTCAAGGGTGGCATCCAGGACCTTACCGACATCCTTGCGGCTGAACTCGGCATGACGATCATACGTTCCGGCGAAGAGGTAGTGAAGGTTTCCAAAGGTGACTCAGCACCCTGGAGGGTCATAACCGCGAGAGGCGAGCTGCATGCCGATGCGGTGCTGCTTGCAACTCCGGCATATGCTTCTGCGGATTTTCTGGAAGAGGCTGCTCCGTCTGTCAGCGCAGTCCTGAGACAGATCCCGTATGCGACCATGACCGTCGTCTGTTTCGGCTATGAGCGGAATCAGATTAACTACGACCTGAACGGGTTCGGCTATCTCAGCCCCAAGCAGGAAAAGCTCTCAACTCTCGGCACCCTCTGGGACTCCAGCATCTTTGAAGGTCGCGCACCGAAAGGGAAGGTTCTGCTGAGGAGTATGATGGGGGGAGCCTGTTTCCCGCAGTACATCACGCTGTCCGACGCCGAGGTGGAGAGCCGGGTCAGGGCCGATCTGGAGAAGACCATGGGGATTACTGCTGCGCCTTCTTTCATCCGGATCTTCCGCCACGACAAGGCGATCCCGCAGTACACTGTGGGGCATGGAAAAAGGCTTGAAGCGCTTTCAGAACTGCTTGAGAAACATCCCGGGCTCATCCTTACCGGCAACTCCTATCGAGGGATCGGCCTGAACGACTGCGTTGCAGCGGCTAACCGGGGAGCCGAGGAAGCAATCGAAATTCTGAAATAGACAGGAGGGTTACTATGAAGGTTTTATGGGCAACGATCTTGCTGATGGTGTTTATCTGTTTTGCATCTTTTGCTGCAGAAACGGTAGAAACCCCGGCAGACTGCAAGCAGTGCGGCATGAACCGGACAAAATTCGCCCAGAGCCGGATGATCGTGACGTACCGTGACGGCAGTACCGGCACTTGCAGCATCAACTGCGTTGTTGTCGATATGAAAGCAACCAGGGGGAAAGAGGTCAAGTCCTTTCAGGTGGGCGATTATGACAGCAAAAAGCTGGTAGATGCGAAAACCGCTGTTTGGGTCATCGGAGGGAAGAAGAAAGGCGTTATGACACCGGTTGCCAAATGGGCTTTTGCCGATAAAGAGAGAGCTGAGACGTTCATCAAGGTGAACGGCGGCAGGCTGGCGACCTTTGATGATGTGCTGAAAACGACCGAGAAAGAGTTGGATGAGCCGCATAAGCCCAAAGGTCACAGCGGACACAAAAAGTAGGGATCTCTGCAGAAAGGCCTGGCAGATGGTGAATCTGGCGGGCCTTTTTTGTATCGAAAGGATTGTATGAACAGACCATTTCATCGGGCGGCTTTTCTGGCCCTGTTCCTTTTCATCACCTGCATGCCTGCCGCGGCTGCGTCGAAGGGGGATTCTGTCCCTTCCGCAAAAGATAAATGCCCGGTCTGCGGTATGTTCGTGGCAAAATATCCGGACTGGACTGCTGTTTCAAAAGGGAGTGACGGTGTCACCTACTTTTTCGACGGGCCGAAGGATATGTTCAGCCACTATTTCAATGCCGGCAGGTACACTCCCGGAAAAAAACAGAGCGACATTGTCAGCCTCTCGGTGAAAGAGTACTACTCATTGAAGATGATAAATGCCAGAAAAGCGTTTTTTGTGACAGGAAGTAATGTAAACGGGCCGATGGGGGCGGAACTTATCCCGTTTTCGACGCAGAAGGACGCAGCAGCCTTTCTGCAGGACCATAAGGGGAAGAGAATACTCCGCTTTGGTGAAATTAATCCGCAACTGCTGAAATAGTCCCCAAATTGGAATATTAGCTGTTTCTTTCCGCTCCACGAATCCCTTCCGGTAATAAATAAGGAAAAAACTGGTCTGCCCGGCTCTGAGTTATCTTTATCGATGGTTCTTTTCAGATGGTCAGTGAATCACCCAGTCGCTTTTCCGGATAAGTTCGGGGTTCAGGCCCTTGCCCAACTGGAGGATATAGCACCCCTTAGAGGCGTAACGCTGTCCCGGTCCGAAACTGAGTCGCTCGTAGTTTGTATACGACCGGGGCTTGTCCTGCATCATGTCGATTACTTCAAGAAAGCGGTCGCGGTAGTAATTGCTCCCCATCATCATCAAGGCATCGGTCAGGATAAGGCTCAAAGAGCGCATCTTTTCGATAATTCTTACGGTTGTGGCCGTTTGCGGGACTTTTGTCTGGTCTTGGTTGAGCTGTGCTGATGCCCCTTGCGGCAGCGCATAGGGATAGGTAACGTAGGTAAAGTCTCTTGCCTGGTCCGGCAGTTTTGCCAGACTTTGTTTCAGTAGGGTCGAGGAAAGATAGACCAGCTCAGGTCGGTTCGCGCTAGCGGCGATGGTTTCTAGAGCCGCTACAGCTTCGGGACCTGCCCAGAGGAGGATAACAGCGGGTTTCTCCCTGTCGGTCAACTGTTGCAGGAATTCCTTGGTAATTGTTTCCCCTGTCCGGAGCGCCCTGTTCAGCGGGGGCTGACGGCCGAGCCCTTGCCAAGTTTCCTGGAATCCCGCACTGAAGGCACGCCCTTCCCGGGTGTCGTGGAAAATCTGGACAACGACCTTGTCCGGAGGAAGGTCTATTGTCATTCCAAGATGGCGTGCAACAGCCTCCCCCTCCTGGTACAATCCCTTTGAAAAATAGAGGGTGTACCACGCCGTCTCGGAAATTACAGGGAAATCGGTTATTGGCAGGATGCACGGGATGCGATGCTCCTCGCTGAAATCATGAACAGGTTGCCATTCGCCGCTGGTTATTCCTCCCAGGATTGCAAATACCGGCTCTTGCCGATAATACTCCTCCAACTGCCTGCGCCAGGTTTCCGGTGGACCTTGCAGCTCCCAGCGTGACAGCGACAATCTTCGATACGACAGATCCATGGATTCGGCAAAAAATCCGTATTTGGCCCGTGTTTCGAACGTCTTCGCTCGACTGTTACGGCCGCTGACGTATTTCTCCAGTGGCGCCAGCACCGCGTCCCGTTCTTCCGGGGGCACCTTGTCTGTAACGACCGTGGCAAAACGAATTGTCGTGTCCGTTACGCCGGTGGATGGCTCTGCGGAAAGTGCTTTCAGATAGTAGACAAGAATTTTCATGTCCCTGTCGTCCAGAAAATAACGGGGCATGACCGGATGCAATATCCTCCCACTTGGATCGACACCTTCATGCAGCGCAACAGCGAGCGTTTCATCAGTATAGGCGGGGCGGCGGGGCGGCGCCAGATAAAGTGGTGCTAAATAGCGGGGGATTTTTTCCATCTCTGACGGGGTGAGTCGGCGGAGAGTGAATTGCGGCTTGTATATGTTTGCCCCGTTGGTGGGGGTCGTCACCACTCCACCCTCAAAGGAGCCGAGTCCGCTTCGCATATGGCAGCTTTCGCAGGAAAACATGGTTCCGTCGATCGGCATGTCCCCCTGCACAATTGCGGTGACCGGTTTGCCCGACGGGAGTATTCCCTTTCGGTAGATATTCTCACCCAGTCGCAGTGTCTCTACACGGGAAAGACCGACGACTCCTGCCGGCTGCTCTCCCGCCGACGCGGAGATGTTCCAGCCGAAAAGCGCCATGCCGATGAGACAGGCCACCATCACACTCACTACCGTTAATCCGTTCTTCTTGCTGTAACCGTTCATTTTTTCCATGCTTGTCTGAATTCTTCCAGCAACTCCTGGCTGCTGATGAGTTCCTTGATCCGGACCCACTTGCCGTCCCGTGGAGAACGAATCAGCGTCAGCTGATAGTGGGACATCTTGTCGGGGATATATGCGTTGAACGCTCTCATGACCCGATCGATATCCGCCCTGCTGCCGGTCAAAAAATCCCACCCCGGCTTGGCACGATACCTTTTCAGGTAATCTTTCATTATTTTTGGCGTGTCGTGTTCCGGGTCGATGGTTATGGAAATGAGACGGGCCTTCGGGGCATCGGGGCCCAGTCTGTTTTGCAGATTGAGGAAGCTAGCCGAAAGTACCGGACAGATGGTCGTGCAGGTCGCATAGATGAAGTCAAGAACTACGGGCTGATCTGTTTCAACATAGCTTTTGAAAGGGATCTTCTTCCCGTTCTGGTCAACCAGGGTTACATCCGGTACAGTATAGCTCTCTATGGACCGTGTGTATTTCCTGTCTGCGGCTTCCGCAATGCTTGCATGTGCCAGAACTGCAAGGGTTGCCAGGAAACAGACGGTAAGCAGTAGTGATCTCGTGCTCATTTTGTCACCTGTTCATGAAAAGGTTAATTTTATTTCACGTTTTCAGATTTCAGTAAATACTCATGGACTGAGCAGGGTGGAGCCAGGTTGTAACTACTTCTTTCCCCATGAATCCCGTAGCGTCACTGTCCTGTTGAAGACCGGTCTGCCCGGTGCTGAATCCTTTGCATCGACACAGAAGTACCCCTGCCTTTCGAACTGGAAACGGGCTTCAGGCGCTGCTTCCGCTAATGAAGGTTCCAAGCGGGCACTGTCCAGGATCTCGATGGAATCAGAATTGAGCTCTCCCTTCCAGTCATCACCGCCAGGAGTCGCCACAGAGATCAGCCGGTCATAGAGTCGCACCTGTGCAGTGATCGAGTGCCGTGCCGATACCCAGTGGACCACCCCTTTCACTTTCCGGTCGCTCTGCGACCTGCCGCTTAAGGTTTCGGGATCATAGGTGCAGCGGATCGTGCTGATCCGGCCATCCGCATCTTTTTCAGCCGAGACGCAGCGGATTATGTATGCCCCCCGGAGCCTTACCTCACCACCGGGGGTAAGTCGCTTGAACCCTTTTTCCGGCACCTCCTGGAAATCGTCCTCCTCAATGAAAAGTTCCTGGCAGAACGGGATATTCCTGGTTCCAAACTCCGGATTCTGAGGGTGGTTGGCAATGCTGAGCTCTTCTTCACCTTCCGGATAGTTCTCCAAAACGAGCCGGAGCGGCCTTAAAACAGCCATGGCGCGAGGTGCGCTGCTGTTCAAGTCCTCTCTCACACACTCTTCAAGCGTGCTCATGTCTATCCATGAGTCGCTGCGACCGACCCCGATCCGCTCGCAGAAGGTCCGGATCGATTCAGGGGTATAGCCCCGACGACGAAGCCCCACGAGAGTCGGCATGCGCGGATCGTCCCAGCCGGCAACGTCGCCATCCTGGACGAGCTGCAGGAGTTTCCGCTTGCTCATGACCGTATAGGTGAGGTTGAGACGGGCGAATTCGTACTGCTTCGGCGTCGCGGGAACCGGCAGGTTCGTGAGGAACCATTCGTAGAGCGGCTTGTGGTCTTCAAATTCGAGTGTGCAGATGGAGTGCGTCACCCCTTCGATGGCGTCCGATTGGCCATGGGCATAATCGTACATCGGATAGATGCACCAGGCATCGCCGGTATGGGGATGGGTGGCGCGGAGGATGCGGTACATGACCGGGTCGCGCAGGTTGATGTTCGGTGAAGCCATGTCGATCCTGGCCCGTAGTACCTTGCTGCCGTCGGCAAACTCGCCGGCCTTCATCCTGCGAAAAAGGTCGAGGTTCTCCTCCGGTGCTCTTCCCCGGAAAGGGCTCTCTTTGCCAGGTTCGGTCAGGGTGCCGCGGTAGCTTCGCATCTCTTCCGCAGAGAGATCGTCAACATAGGCTTTTCCTGCTTTTATCAGATGCTCTGCCCATTCATAGAGCTGACCGAAGTAGTCGGAGGCGTAGTACAGATCTTCACCCCAGTCGAAACCGAGCCAGCGGACACTCCCCTTGATGGACTCGGTATACTCGACATCCTCTTTGACGGGATTGGTGTCGTCGAAGCGGAGATGGCAGCGTCCGCTGTAATCACGTGCCACACCGAAGTTGAGGCAGATGGATTTAGCATGACCGATATGGAGGTAGCCGTTCGGCTCCGGCGGAAAGCGGGTGACGATCGTCTGGTGCTTGCCGCTCTGAAGGTCTTCAGCGACTATGGTGCGGATAAAGTTGGCCGGCTGGGTCGAAGCTGTATCTAGGGTTGACATTAAAAACCTCATTGTGATTCTGCAATGCAGTGAACAGTTGCGAATAATCGCAGATTTTACGCGCGGTTTCAACAGGCGATGTTGATATTCTGTGCTACTTATTGATAGTCAGGGTATCTACTCCTCCCCTATCAACCCCTTCGTATCCTTTTCGTCCAGTTCCAGCAGCGGAGATGTGCTCTTGATCCGCTTTTCCACCTTACTGATATGCTCTGCCGCTGGAATCTTCTCCGGCATCACTCCACCAATCCGCTTGATTGCCTCACGGACCTCTTTACCTACCTCTTCATGGGTGCGTATCGCATGCTGTTGGCTGTTTACCCGGTCCCGCGCCAGCTTGTCTCGAGTCTGCGTCATGCGAAACTGGTTTGCCGCCAGTTCCGTGGTATCCATCCGGTCCATGAGCTGCTCTTTCTTCGGTATTCCCTTGCGCTGCTTGATTACTTCGTTGCCGAGTCCGCCGTAAAGTCCTTTGTAACCGGCATCATGGAAGATGCCGAACATTCGATCCTGCACTCCTGCTTCGCGGGCTGCACCGGAGAGCGCTTTAAACTCCTCGGAAGTCTGCTTGCGGAGTTCAAGCCGCTCCATATCCGCAGCCAAAGCGTCGGATATCTCCTGACGGCGGGCCTGAATGGCAAAATACTTCTGCGCTTCCGCAATCTCCGGTTTGCGCGGGTCACCGTTTTGGGCGATGAGGTAGCAAGCAAAGCGGGACAGATGATAATCATCAACTTTGCGAATTCCACCTTTGCCGAGTTCGATCATTTTGCCGGCGCCGGCAAAATGATAATCAGGATTATTCCCGGACTGTCCGCAGGAGATCATGGCCCGGTTTATGGCTTCTTCGAAACGGCGCCATTGTGTGTAGCCGAGTTGTGGCTGGAGCTCGCGGGCACTCCAGTACTCAGCTCCATGCTCATTCTGTTTTTTTGATTCTTCGAAAGAGGTGTTTCCACGAACCGGCAAGGTATTTTTCGGCATAATCTCCTCATCACTTAAGAAGCTTTCAGCTTGAGAATGAATGATATAAAAGTTGACGACGAATTATAGTGATCTCAAATGTTTAAAGCAAACGATTCCGGACATTTCTTTCACTCCTTGAACTGGAGCTTGTAAAGCCGGGAATAGACCCCCGCGGCTGCGATCAGCTGCTCATGGCTCCCCTCTTCCACCTTTTCACCGCGATGGATAACGACGATCCGGTCTGCATCGCGGATCGTCGAGAGCCGGTGCGCGACAGCAATGGTGGTCCGTCCGGTCATGAGTGCTTTCAGCCCTTCCTGAATAAGCAGCTCTGCCTCGGAATCGACGCTCGCTGTCGCTTCGTCAAGCACCAGTATCTCCGGGTCGAAAGCGACTGCCCGGGCGAAGGAGATAAGCTGCCGCTCGCCCGCGGAGAAGTTGTTTCCCCGTTCACGGACCTCCTCAGCGTACCCGTTTGCAAGCCGTTCTATGAAGCGGTCTGCCCCGACGGTCTTGGCGGCATTCCGGACGTTGTGGCGCACATGATCGTCGCCGAGGCAGATATTATCTTCGACAGTCCCGGTAAAAAGGTAGGGATCCTGAAGGACGATCCCTATTTTCTTGCGGAGAGTTGCCAGAGGTATCTCTCGAAGGTCCGTGCCATAGAGCTCGATACTCCCTTGGCTGACGTCATACAGCCGTGAGAGGAGACGTGTCACCGTCGTCTTGCCGCCCCCGGTCTCTCCTACCAGAGCGATCTTTTCCCCTCGCTCAAGTTGAAGATTGAAGGACTTGAGGACGAAATCCTCCTCTTTGTAAGCGAACCAGACATCCTTGAACAGGATGAAGGGAGACGTCCTCTCTTCTGCCGATACCGGATCCGCGTTTCCCGGCGCTGCTTCCGGCAGTATCTCCCGGCAGTCAAGGAGATTGAAGAGGCGCTCCAGCGCCGCCATTGCTCCCTGCATCACAGAGTATTTAGCAGAGAGGTCCCGGATCGGGGCAAAGAACTTCTCGATGTACTGTATGAACGCGACCAGAGCGCCGAACGTAAGAGCTCCGCCGATGATCTCTCCTGCACCGTACCAGATCAGCAGGCCGACAGCGACGGAAGAGAGGGCTTCTACCGAGGCGTAGAGAGAGGCATCCCAGGTTATGACCGGCAGGTTCGCATCCCGGTAGGAGCTGTTCAGCCGTGAAAACTCCTCCTGCTCTCTCCTCTGCCGGTTGAAGAGCTGGATAAGCGATACACCGTTGATGCTCTCGTTCAGGAACGTGTTCAGATCCGCCAGCCTTGCTCGTACCTGCCTGAAGGCGCTGCGCATCTTGCGGCGGAAGTTGAAGGCGATCCAGATCAGGAAGGGAAGGACTGCAAACGTCACCAGGGAGAGGTGGAGGTTCATCCAGAGCATGACGCCGATGATGCCGGCAAGGAGCATTATATCGCCGACAACGGTGATGATCCCGGCAGCGAACATCTCGCCGAGCACCTCCACGTCGCTGGTAAGACGGGTGACCAGGCTGCCGGTCGGTGTTCGATCGAAAAATGAGGTGGAGAGGCGCTGCACATGGGCAAAGAGTTCAAGGCGGATGTCCTGCATGACCCGCTGGCCGAGATACTGGAGCAGCCAGACCTCCAGAAAGGAGAGGAGCGATTCAGCGACTATCAGGAGGAGGAAGTAGACCGCGAATACCGGCAGGCCGGCCATGTCACCCTTGACTATATGGTTGTCTATGGCAAGTTTAATCAGCCAGGGCTGGGCCAGCTTGGCAGCGGTGGTCAGCGGGAGGATCAGGAGGACTGTGGCGACGATCCAGAGGTAGGGCCGAAGATACCGGACAAAGCGGAGCAGAAGTCGCCGGTCGTAAGCCTTGCCTATTATTTCATCTTCATAGATGCCGTGTGAATGCATTTCTCCCGTATCTTCACTGTCAATGAAGAAAAAAGCAAGTGCTTTGAATAAAAAACGGGCGGGGAAATCCCCGCCCGTCTGTGCAGCAACTACGATCTGATGAACTTATTTTTTCGGCAGGTTGTTGAAGAGATAGTACTCATCGAAACTTGCCACCTGCTTGGATACGGCGCTTGCAGAAGCGGACGTATAGGTGTTGAGCGGGTTCACCGTTACGGTGCCGTCAGAAGCGACTACCAGCTGGAATACTTCCCAAACAGTATTGGTTCCGCCGGTCGTTGTCGGCGGAGTGAAGATCCTGGTGGAGCCGTTCAGGGTCAGTTCAACACGGGCCGGAGATGAGCTGATGGTGCTGGAGCCGCTGTAGTGGTGCACCGAATACTTGTAGGTTCCGGCCGTGAACTGCGTGATGGTGATGATCTCCGGGCCGAAGCTGGTTGTGTCGTCAACATCAAGTGCTGCAAAAGGTGCAAGCGTCAGGGAGCCCTTTGAGCTGTAGTACACATGGAAACGCTGCGTTGTGCCGGACTGCGGTCCGGTGAGGTGAGAGTCGAGGTCAGATGGGTTCAGGCCCCAGGTCAGCTTGATCTTTGCCGAGCCTACGGTCGAGGTTGCCGAGCCGAGGGTCAAGGTGGCGGTGCCGGTGTTGAATGCCGAGCAGGTAGTACTTGCGCCGCTGGTAGAGACAACGGAGCTCTGGCTCTGGGCAGTGGAGGTGCTGGCAGTCAGGATGACGCTGGCAAGGGCTTTTACCTTGATGTCGAAATTCCCGGAGGAGTTAGTGTATGCCGTTGAGATGCCGTTATAGCCCTGTCCCTGAGCTTCGACGCGTGCTCCGGAAACTGCTACGCCTGCTGAGTCGACGACCTTGCCGGTAAGGCAGGTGGTGTCAAGCACCTTGTCGGCATTCCAGGTGGTGAAGTGGGTTACCGTCCCGGTGTAGTACTGGTTCGGTGCGGTGCCGGCGAGAGTAAGCGTGCCGTCCTCAACCCACAGGCCGGTCGCGGTGTTGTAGTACCAGGCCGGAATGGTTGCTGCAGGAGAGGTCGTCCCTGCGGCGACCGGAATACGGATGGTCGCTGTTTTGCCGCTGCCGAGG
>VFJK01000082.1 GCA_009886125.1 Geobacter sp.
AACTCCTTTGGGTCTTTAACCTTCCCACAATCTCTCCCGTCTCAACATTGAAAGTCCCAAAAGCGCTGTCTTGGTAAAGACAGAAGGTCATAAAGGCAGGAGGGTCAGGTCTGCATTCCAGATAATCCACCTCCATCAATGCAATCTTTGGCTCACTTCTCTCGTAATTCCGGGGACCTTACTTAATTGCTGTAAAGAAAAGTCTTAACGTTTATCTGAAAAACTCCTTTGAAGTTTTTCAGAACATATGTTACAAGACAACATATGGTATAAGGGGTAGCAATGGGTGCGTCGCGGGAGATCATCAGATACAAGAAGGAGCGAGGAGGCCGGATTATCGAGGTGGATTTTTCCGAACCACTTCCCGGTAGCACTCATCCCTACAAATACCGCCTGTTCTGCGGTAATTCTGATGGCAGCTGTCTTGTCCGCTACGACAACGAGCGCGGCAAAGGGGATCATCGACATGTTGGCGATAATGAAGAAACCTATTCATTCTCCTCCTTGCTCAAGCTGATCGAAGACTTCGAAGCAGACATCGAAAGGATGTGATAAGCATGAAAGAAAAACGGGATCTTAAAATCGGTATCAAGAGTGACAAGGAGTTTTTTGGCGAGTTGAAGGAGCTGGCCGGGCGGATTGACGACGGCTGGTTGCCGGAAAAGACTATCGAGCGGCTCTATTTCGACGATTTGCCTTCGCTGCTCAAGCACCTTACCCCGAAGCGCTTTGAGCTGCTGGCAGAGCTGCGTAGAATGGGTCACGCCAGCATTAACGCTTTGGCAAAGCATCTCCACCGCCAGTACCGCAACGTCTTTGACGATGTAAAAACCATGGAAAAACTGGGACTCGTTGAAAAGGATAAGAGCGGTCACTTCTATGTGCCTTGGGACGAAATCGACGCATCGTTCCGATTGGTGGCGTAAGCACCATAGAGATTTAAGGGCAGCTGACAAAAGGAAGATGGGAGGGCCAGGTCTACATTCCAGATACAATGACCTCCATGAATGCACGCTTTGGCTTACTTCTCTAAATCAGATCCACTTCGCTAAAAAGGACTCCCCCATGCCCATGACCGTAGCCATCAAGAACAACAAACTCATAATAGAAATCGACCTGGAAAAGCCGACCCCTTCGGCTTCCGGCAAGACCCTGGTGGTCGCCAGTACCCGCGGCAATGCTGTCACTGACGTGCTGGTGGACGGCAAGCCGGTGACCATCGGCCTGAACGCGTATATCAAGCCGTGATGTTCATTATTCATGATTGCACACACCGGGAGAACAGATTATACTCCATTCACGCATTATCGGAGTGTTGATTCATGAAAAAGGTACAGACAAAAGCAGAGCTGCTGACAATATTGAAGTCCTGCAGAGAGGGCCTGGCCGAACGGTTTGGCGTGATTGACCTGGCCGTGTTCGGCTCTTTTGCCAGGGAGCAGCAAAAGAAGCGCAGCGACGTCGATATCCTGGTGGAACTCGACAAGGCCCACAAGACCTTCGATAACTACATGGAGCTGAAGTTCTATCTTGCCCGTGTTATCGGCGGAAAAGTCGATCTGGTGCTTAAGGACTCTGTCCGGGAGGAGCTGAAACCAAGGATATTCAGCGAGGCCGTTCATGTCTGACCGGGATTGGCGGCTGTTCGTGAAGGATATTCACGAATCTGCTGTGCGTATCGTTGAGTATGTCGGAGCCATGTCCAACGAGGAGTTTTTTCACGACCCGAAATCATTAGACGCAGTCATGCTCAATCTGGCAATTATCGGTGAGGCTGCCAAGAAGATTCCGGTTGTTGCAAGGCGCAGATACCCCTCAGTAGAGTGGAAAAAGATGGCCGGATTACGCGATATTGTCGTGCATGACTATTTCGGTATTGACGAGGATATTATATGGGATGTGGTGACAATAAGGATCCCGGAGTTGAAAAGGCAAATAGATATCATGCTCAGTGATATATCCAAGGAATGAAGCCCGCGAAAGCGGGCTTTCCTGTAAGCAGATACCCATGACCGTAGCCATCAAAAACAACAAACTCTGCATAGAGATCGACCTGGAAAAGCCGACCCCTTCTGCTTCCGGCAAGACCCTGCTCGTCGCCAGCACCCGCGGCAATGCTGTTACTGACGTCATGGTGGACGGCAAGCCGGTGGCCATCGGCCTGAACGCTTATATCAAGCCGTGATGATACGATTAGTTTACCTTCCTTTCTCCTTTTTATCCTGTCCTGAATGCTAATTCACTTAGAAAAAAAATTGCCTTCTGTACGATTGAAGGTATAATATCTATACCATGACATTCGAATTCGATTCTGAAAAAAGCGCTGCCAACAAACTGAAGCACGGGATTGATTTCCGTGAGGCGCAGGCGTTGTGGGTCGACCTTGACTACATAGAGATCCCGGTAACTACGGTAGATGAGCCAAGGTATCTGGTAATAGGGAAAATCAGCGGCAAGCACTGGTCAGGGGTAATAACGTATCGGGGCGAGAGAGTCAGAATAATCTCGGTACGCAGATCACGGAAGGAGGAGGTCGATATCTATGAAAGCTAGGGAATTTGATAAAAAATTCGATGACAACGAGGATATTTCAAAATATCTCGATGTCTCCAAAGCCCATCGACCCGAGCAGGAACAGAAGCGGGTGAATGTTGATTTCCCGCTCTGGATGATCCACCAACTGGACAGGGAAGCAAAGCGCCTCGGCGTGCCCCGGCAGTCCATCATCAAGGTATGGGTGTCGGAAAGGCTCAAGAAAGTGGCCTGATCCTGACTCCGCACTCTAAGTGCAACCCGCCAAAAAGGACTCCCCCATGCCCATGAGCGTAGCCATCAAAGACAACTTGAGAGTTGTGAAAAGTGAAAAGTGAAAAGTGAAGGGTGAAGCCTGAACGTATGATCCCATTGCCAGCGGGAACCTCTGCCTGTCTGACAACCTTACCGGCGAAACTTCCGGCATTTTGTACCACATAACTCCATAAACACGAAATATGTTGGTACAAAAAAGTTGTAACACACATCATTGTATTATGATATGGTGTTGGTACAAAAGAGGTGATGTCCATGCGCGGAAAAGAAAAAGACGCGAGCGTTTTCAGGATGCTGCAATCAGAGCGTGACCGTTGCGCCCTTGTCATCGAGAAGATAAACAGCGAACTCGACAAACTGCCGAAAGGATCACTCGGGCAGAGAAAAGTGAAGAGCCACGGCAAGGAATACATCTATCCCTGTCTGAGATACCGGGAGGGTGCAGCTGTAAAGTACGAGCATCTTGCTCCCGAGAAGGCAGAAGAGCTGAAACCGGCGCTAGAGCGGCGCAAGAAGCTACAGGCCGATCTGCGGGCCAACAAGAAGCGGGTAGCGACCCTGAATGCCATCCTGCCTGGCCCTGATAGCGCTGGATAAGTGCGTTGACGAAATCAATTTCTGCAGAAGACAGAAATGATTTCTAACTTACTAAAAGGGATGATCCGTGAATATTACGTTTGAAAAGAGCCCGTTCCTGCAACCGGTCACCGATCTACTGCGTGAGATGGACAAAGCAGGATTTTTCTCCCATGGCCTGCTTATCGGCAGCTGGCCCATGTTGGTCTATAGCGAACATTTCACACTCCCTTATGGTCTGGCGACCAATGACATCGACTTTGCTGTTGATAATGCGGTGAAGATTCCATCAACCGGTGATGAGACTATCCCGCAGATTCTGGAACGGTTGGGCTATACCTCAGTTCTCGACTATTCGGGTATCGAGACTTTTTTGCAGGGAACTTTTGAAGTCGAATTCATTACCCATTGTCGCGGTGGTGCAGCTCCGCCCGTAGTGGTCATCCCGTCCTGGAAGGTTTCCGCTCAGCCGTTGCCGTTCATTGATCTGCTCTTTATCAGACCGATTACGGTAACCATCGAAGATTTCACTGTCCGCCTTCCTTCACCGGAAACCCTCATGCTGCACAAACTCATTATTGCCCA
>VFJK01000183.1 GCA_009886125.1 Geobacter sp.
CCGGTTGAAGGGCCGCCACGCATGACGTTATAAATAACGCACGGGATCTCGGCAATACAGCCATAACCAATGAGCTCCTGCTTAAGAGAAAGACCAGGGCCTGAAGTAGACGTAAGAGCCTTGGCACCGGTAAGTGCGCCGCCAAGAAGAGCAGCCATTGCACCTATCTCATCTTCCATCTGAATGAACTTCCCGCCGATCTTTGGAAGCTCAATTGACATTACCTCTGCAACTTCGGTAGAGGGTGTAATAGGGTATCCGGCGAAAAACTTGCAGCCGGCGTAGAGTGCGCCTTGAGCAGCTGCCTCGTTACCCTGAAGAAATGCTACTTTCTTTGCCACGGTAAATACCTCCTGTAAAATGTTAAGCCGTAACTTTGATAGCGAAATCCGGGCAACGGAGTTCGCACTGCATGCACTTGATACAGGCTTCGAGGTTCTTGACAGCAACCACGAATCCTTTCATCTCAAGCACCTGCTTGGGACAGAATTCCACACAGATGTGGCAACCCTTGCAGTACTTCTCGATAATCTCGATAGTCGGAAGTTTGTTTTCCATCTACTTTCACCCCTTGTAAAATAATAAGCCCACAGGCAAAAAACGTGTGAATCTAACACGGTTTATGAAATAAATCAACTCATGAAAAAAGAAGAAGGGCATGAGCCCTTCTTCAGATTCAAGTCAGTTGGAGGGATATTCCTAAAGCTCCATCTTATCCATAGCTGCAATCAGATCAGTAACAGCTGCAACGGATTTGTCCATCATTGCCTGCTCTTCAGCATCAAGTTTGAATTCAAGAATCCTCTCGATACCCTTCTCGCCGAGTACGCATGGTACTCCGACATAAAGGCCCTTGACGCCGAACTCGCCGTTCAGGTATGCGCAAGTCGGGAGAACACGCTTCTGATCTTTGAGGATCGACTCTGCCATGGCAATTGCCGAAGAGGCAGGGCTGTAGAAAGCGGAACCTGTCTTGAGGAGGGCAACAACTTCGCCGCCTGCGCCACGGGTACGCTTGACCATAGCTTCCATAACTTCCTTGGCCTTAGCTTTGTCCTTGTACTTATTCTCAAGGAGTTCCATAACCGGGATACCGTTTACGCTGGCATAGCGGACAAGAGGAACCATGTCATCGCCGTGACCACCAAGAGTCATGGCATTAACATCTTTCACCGATACGCCGAGTTCCCAGGCGATAAAGGTAATAAAACGGGCAGAGTCAAGAACTCCTGCCTGACCGATAACCCGGTGATGCGGGAAACCGGTAATTTTCTGGCAGAGGGTTACCATTGCGTCCAGTGGATTCGAGATAACGATAATGATGGAATCCGGAGCGTATTTTTTTATGCCTTCTGCAACTGAAGTCATAATTTTTGAGTTGACTCCAATCAGGTCGTCACGGCTCATGCCCGGCTTACGCGGCAGACCGGCGGTGACGATAACAACGTCGGAACCTTTGATATCTTCGTAGTTGTTGGTACCTTTGAGGCAGACGTCGAAACCATCAACAGAACCTACTTCAGCGATGTCGAGCATTTTGCCTTGCGGGAGACCTTCAACGATGTCGAACAGTACAACATCACCGAGCTCACGCAGAGCACAAAGCTGAGCAAGAACTCCACCAATCTGACCACCACCGATAAGAGAAATCTTTTTACGTGCCATTTTTGATTTTCCTCCTTGTTTTGGGTTGATAATAACTGCACTTGTTAAAACTGTTATCAGATAGCATCCACTATTGCATTCAGGGTTGCGCTAGGGCGCATAGCTTTTTCCGTTTTTGCCGGATCTGGCTGATAATAACCGCCAATATCCTGAGGTTTCCCCTGAGCGCCTATCAGCTCTTCATTGATTTTTGCCTCATTATCCTGAAGCTGCTTGGCAACCTTGGCAAAACGCTCCTGCAGTTCCTTATCCTTGGTCTGAGCAGCAATGGCTTCAGCCCAGTACATTGCAAGATAGAAATGACTCCCTCTGTTGTCAATCTGACCAACTTTACGGGCAGGGTTCTTGTTGTTGTCAAGAAATTTGGCATTTGCCTGATCAAGAGTATCTGCCAATAGTTGCGCTTTTTCGTTCTTGAATGTGAAGGCCAGATGTTCCAAAGACACTGCCAAAGCCAGGAACTCGCCAAGAGAATCCCAGCGGAGGTATCCTTCCTGAACAAATTGTTGAACATGCTTGGGTGCAGACCCGCCTGCCCCTGTTTCGAAAAGTCCGCCACCAGCCAATAGTGGTACGATTGACAACATTTTTGAGCTTGTACCAAGTTCAAGAATCGGGAAAAGATCGGTCAAATAGTCTCTCAATGCATTGCCGGTTACGGTAATGGTATCCTGACCGGCTTTTGCTCTAGGAAGAGTGAACTTCATCGCTTCCACTGGAGACATGATATGAATTTCCAGACCTTTAGTATCGTGGTCTTTCAGGTAAAGATTCACTTTTTCGATCATCTGGGCATCGTGTGCCCTGACTTTGTCAAGCCAGAAAACAGCCGGTGCTCCGGTTGCCCGTGCTCTGTTTACTGCCAGCTTCACCCAGTCGCGGATTGGAAGATCCTTTGTCTGACAGCCGCGCCAGATATCCCCCTCCTGTACTTCGTGCTGAAACAGCACAGCACCGGATGCATCAACAACACGCATGGTTCCATTGCCTGGAACCTTGAACGTCTTGTCGTGTGACCCATACTCCTCAGCCTTTTGAGCCATCAGACCGACGTTCGACACGCAACCCATGGTAGTAGGGTCAAATTGGCCGTTTTTCTTACAGAAATCGATGCACTCCTGATACCATTCCGAATAAGAAGTATCCGGTATCACGCACTTTACATCGTGCAGTTTTCCATCAGGACCCCACATCCCGCCAGAGTCACGAATAACAACCGGCATGGATGCATCTATAATGATATCGTTGCTGGCATGCAGATTGGTAATCCCTTTGTCCGAATCAACCATCGCCAGAGGGGGCTGTTTTTTATACACTTCCTGTATGTCCGCTTCTATCTCTGCCTGTTTGGCTTCCGGCAACTTTTTGATTTTTGCATAAAGGTCACCCATGCCAAGATCAGGATTGATACCCAGCTCTTTAAATGTAGCAGCATGTTTTTCAAATACATCTTTGTAAAATACAGAGACGAAATGACCGAACATGATCGGATCGGATATTTTCATCATGGTCGCTTTGAGATGGACGGAGAACAAAACTCCCATTTTTTTTGCGTCTTCAATCTGCTCAGCAATAAATTTGCGAAGAGCGGCGCAGTTCATGAAAGCACCGTCAAGAACCTCACCTGCAAGCAGGGGAAGCTTCGCTTTCATAACGGTCACTTTGCCAGCATTATCAACAAATTCGATCTTTACATCCTGTGCATTTTTCATCGTCACAGATTTTTCACTGTGAAAAAAGTCACCGGCTTCCATATGGGCAACATGGGTCTTGGAGTCCGGACTCCATGCGCCCATTTTAACCGGGTGCTTCCGTGCGTACTGCTTGACTGCCGCAGCCGATCTTCTGTCAGAATTGCCTTCTCTCAAAACAGGATTTACCGCACTTCCCAGACATTTGGCATACCGTGCATTTATCGCTTTTTCATCGTCGGTTTTAGGCTCTTCGGGATAGTCAGGAATCTTGTAACCCTGCACCTGCAGTTCCTTGATTGCGGCTTTCAACTGCGGGATTGAAGCACTGACATTAGGGAGCTTTATGATATTTGCCTCTGGTTTTTGCGTAAGCTCACCCAGTTCGGCCAGATAATCAGGCATTCTCTGGCTCTCTGTCAGATTTTCGGGGAAATTTGCAATTATTCTGCCAGCAACGGATATATCCCTGGTTTCAACGACAACTCCGGCAGCTTTTGTGAATGCATTGACGATCGGAAGTAAAGAGTACGTTGCCAGTGCTGGTGCTTCATCAATTTTCGACCAGATGATCTTTGAGGCTTGTGTTGTCATATTCTCTCCTTGATTTTATGTACCAGTATTCCCGGAAGATTTATTTAAGGAATTCCTGTAATTTACTAAAACTAAAACGGATTTATTTTAATTAATGGAAGGAAAAAGTTTGTATACAGTATACAAAGCAGAAAATAGTGTCAAGGAAAAATCAGGTTCCCAAAGAAGGGAAACTTTTGATTTTATACACAATATTATCTTGGAGCTTGTCAGTAAATAACGTTATGAGAGATCGTGCCCGGATTTACAGCAGATTTGACCCGGCCGATTGAGCAAAACCGCAGGCATAGCAAGGCTACGTCGAGGATTTTGTGATTGAGACATGGGCAAAGATGACGTGAAGACGGGATGCGAGCCTGTAATGCTTATTTACGGATAAGCTCTTAGTGATCGTTCTGAAGCGAAACGCCGTGCTTCGTTGATATCATTCTTGTCTGAGTTGCGGGGGATTCGGAGTACCTGACCGGGCCACAGGACTCCCGGGTTGCTTATCTGGTCCCGGTTAGCCTTGTAGATAAGCGGCCATAATGAGGCATCACCATATACTTCAGGCTGCGCTGCTATCTGAGGGAACGTTTCACCGCGCTTGACCGTATGACTCGGAACGAGCTGGGCCTCTTTCTCCTGCCTGACTTTTTCCGTTTTTCTACGGCTCTCAGCTCTTTCAGCCTCAAGCCTCTTTACTCGAGCTGCTTCCCGTACAGACTCTTCAGCTTTCGCGCGTTCTTTCAGTTTTTGACGTTCAAGATCAGCTTCAGCCTGACGCTTCATCTCTCGTTCAAAACTGGCTGCCTCTTCTCTTCTCTTAAGCTCTTTCAGGTAGAGCTTGTCAAGGATGTCCGCCTTGCCGAGAGCAAAGTTATAATATTCATCAGCAGCAGCAATATCTCCTTTTTCAAGTGCAAAATTTCCATGATGTACAGTGCTGTATAAATCCATGGCTTCCAAAGGGAAAAGAGTTTCCATGCCGGAAACTCTTACCTTTTCAGCAGCCAGATCGGATTCTACCTTGAATCGTGCTGTCGGTGAAACACAGGCAGCAACAATAAGAAGGAGTGCACCGCTCAGGAATAACCGGGAGATCGGCTTCAATAAGTCTCCTATTTGGCTAACGTTTTAATACCAAGCTCCCTCAACTGCTTGTCATCAACAGTAGAAGGTGCTTCAGACATGAGACAGGTTCCTTTCTGGGTCTTTGGAAAGGCGATGACATCGCGGATCGAATCACTTCCGGTCAGAAGCATCACAAGTCGATCCAGACCGAAGGCTATCCCTCCATGAGGAGGAGTCCCATATTCAAGCGCATCAAGCAGGAACCCGAATTTCTCACGTTTGTCCTCTTCAGAGTGTCCCAGCATCTTGAACATCAGGGACTGTATAACCTCCTGGTGGATCCTGATGGAACCGCCGCCGATCTCATTCCCATTCAGGACAAGATCGTAAGCCTTCGCACGACAACGTCCCGGATCAGACTCGACATAATCGACATCTTCATCCATCGGAGCGGTGAACGGGTGGTGTACGGCAGCCCAACGTTTTTCATCCTCGTCCCACTCAAGAAGCGGGAAGTCGGTGATCCAGACAAAAACAAAGTTGTTCTTGTCGAGGAGGCCGAGATTCTTTGCAAGCAGGTTTCGAAGTTTGCCGAGTGAGTCGTTTACGACTTTGGGCTTGTCAGCGACAAATAGAAGAAGATCCCCTTCCTCTGCCCCATATGCCTTGTTCATAGCAGCAATCTCGTCTGCGGTGAAAAACTTGGCAATAGGTGAATGCCATTCACCATTTTCAATCTTTACATACGCAAGACCCTTGGCGCCGTAGATCTTCACAAACTCCGTGAGGTCGTCTATCTCCTTGCGCGAGAAGGTCGCGCATTTCTTCGCATTGAGCCCCTTGATGATGCCTCCGGAAGCGGCAACATCGGCAAAGACCTTGAATCCTGAACCTTTAACGACATCGGTCAATTCTACAAGTTCAAGTCCGAAACGAAGATCGGGGTTGTCGACACCGAATCGTCTGATAGCTTCCTGATAAGTCATCCGGGGGACAGGAAGTTCTATTTCCACACCTTTTGCTTCACGGAAAATAGTCGCCATCAGCCCTTCCATCATCTTTATAATGTCATCACGATCGATGAAAGACATTTCGCAGTCTATCTGGGTAAATTCAGGCTGACGGTCAGCCCTCAGATCCTCATCCCTGAAGCAGCGAACCACCTGGAAATACCGATCGTAACCGGAGATCATCAATATCTGCTTGAAAATCTGGGGAGACTGGGGAAGAGCATAGAACTGTCCCTTGTTTATTCTCGAAGGCACAAGGAAATCTCGAGCACCTTCCGGAGTCGATTTTGTGAGAAAAGGAGTCTCAATCTCCAGGAAACCGTTATCACTGAGATATTTGCGGGTCGTCTGCGCGACCCTGGAGCGAAGTATGATGCTCTCCTGAAGCTGAGGTCTACGGAGATCGAGGTATCGATACTTGAGACGAAGGTTCTCTGCTACATCCACATATTCGTCAAGCGTGAACGGAAGGGTTTTTGAGGGATTCAGAATTTTGCATTCACTGACTACTATCTCTACAGCTCCGGTTTTGAGATTCGGATTTACCGTCCCTTCGGGTCTTGGAATAACCTTGCCCTTCACTGCCAGAACAAATTCGCTTCTGACATCTTCAGCCTTTCCGTGAGTCTCTTTACTGACTTCAGGGTCAAAAACTATCTGGGCAAGACCTTCCCGGTCTCTCAGGTCTATAAATATAAGCCCGCCATGATCCCGTCTGCGATGCGCCCACCCCATCAAAGTCACTGAAGAGCCGATATCAGCAGCAGTCAGATCACCGCAGTATCCTGTTCTCTTCCAATCGCCAAGAAACTCTATCATGTAAAACCTCCGAAAAAGGTGAGTAAATTAATCTTGTATGAAACTTCTGCAACCGAAAAAGGCTTTGCGGCGCAAACCCCACAAAGCCTCTTTTTCTTCTGGTGCCCGGAACCGGAATCGAACCGGTACAGCATTTCTGCCGAGGGATTTTAAGTCCCTTGCGTCTACCAATTCCGCCATCCGGGCCTGCGGGAGACATAATCAGGAGCTAGAGAGCGTTAACCCTCTCACGCAGCTCCTTGCCGGTCTTGAAAAAAGGTGTCCTTTTTGCGGGGATACGGACGACATCTCCGTTCTTGGGATTTCTTGCCTCGCGTGAATCCCTCTCACGGACGGTAAAGCTCCCAAAACCCCGTATCTCTACCTTGTCGCCTTCCATCAAGGCCTTTGCCATTGAGTCAAAAATTATATTAATGACGAGTTCGGACTCTTTACGATTCAGGAATCCGTTTGTCTCCATGATCTTTTCAACAAGTTCACTCTTGGTCATCATGTACCCCTGTCATTTTGTTAGTATAGCGATTCGTCCAGCCGGGTATCTCAGTTCTTATTCAATTCACTTTTGAATATTTCGCCAAGGCTTGAGAACGATTCGTTCTGCCCGCCCATATACCCTTTTATCTCCTCTTTCTCGATGGCAGCCTGCAAAGCCTTCAGAGAGAGTGCAATTTTACGGTCATGAGTATCAACCGAAAGGACAACGGCCTCAAGCTCGGTACCGACAGTTGTAAACTCTTTTGCAGAGGCGACCTTCTCCTGTGAGAGTTCCGAGACATGGATAAGCCCTTCGATACCGTCCTCGATTTCTATAAATACACCGAAATCCATAAGAGAAGTGACTTTCCCCGTGACTCTCGTACCAGCCTTGTATTTATCCGGGACAAGGGTCCATGGGTCCGGAAGGAGCTGCTTTACCCCGAGAGAGAGCCGCTCATTTGCCGGATCGACGTTAAGGACAACAGCCTGGATAGTCTGTCCCTTGGTAAAAACTTCACTTGGATGCTTGATTCTCTTGGTCCAGGATATGTCGGAAACGTGGACGAGACCATCGATTCCGTCTTCGACACCAATGAATGCGCCGAAATCGGTGATGTTCTTGATCTGCCCCTCAAGCTTGGTTCCAGCAGGATAGCGCTCCTCAAGTTGAAGCCACGGATTAGCTTCAGTCTGCTTGAGTCCGAGGGAAATACGACGGTTTCCGGTATCAATTCCGAGAATGACCGTCTCAACGGTATCCCCGGCCTTGAGAATCTCGGACGGATGCCGTACTCGCTTTGTCCAGGACATCTCGGACACATGAATAAGTCCCTCTACTCCATCTTCAAGAGCGATAAATGCACCGTACTCCATAAGACTGACGACTCGCCCTGTCACCCGGTCACCGACTGAGAACTTGGATTCAACGGTGAGCCATGGGTCCGGCAGTGTCTGCTTCATGCCGAGAGAGATCTTCCCTTTTGCGCTGTCATATTTGAGCACCTTGACGGTAATCCTTTCAGCAACCTTGATACGCTCGGAAGGATGATTGATCTTGCCCCAGGACATATCGGTAATATGAAGAAGTCCATCTACTCCGCCTACATCGACAAATGCGCCGTAATCGGTGAGATTCTTGACAATACCTTCAAGAACCTGCCCTTCTTCCAGAGTGGTAAGCGTTTGATCGCGCACCTGACCGCGCTCGTCCTCAAGAATTGCCCGGCGGGAAAGGACTACGTTGCCGCGCTTCCGGTTCAGCTTCAGAATCCTGAACGAGCAGGTCTGCCCGAGATAACGGTCGAGATTGCCGCCGGGACGAAGATCGACCTGGGATGCCGGAAGAAAAGCAGGCAGCCCGATATCGACGGTAAGGCCTCCCTTGACCTTCCCGACGATCTTCCCTTCTATGATCCCGCCCTCACCACCGGCCTCTGCTACATTGTCCCAGCCGATAAGCTGTTCGGCCTTGCGCTTGGAAAGGACAAGATGCCCCTTTGCATTTTCATTCCGCTGGAAAAGAACCTTGACCTTGTCACCGGGCTGGACAGTTACGACCCCGTCTTCATCCATGAACTCTTCAACATACACACACCCTTCGGATTTGTAGCCGACATCGATCATGACGAAATCCTGGGTGATCTGTACAACAGTACCCTCAACAACTTCGCCTGCACGAGGCTGATTCAGGCTCCCCTGAAACATCTCGGCAAATTCACCGCCCGCACTTTCTACTTCATCGTCCATATCCTTGAAGCGCTTTATCGGCGCGTCATTTCTTCTCTGTTGCTTGGAATCCGCTGTCATCAATCACTACCCCCTGGCAATTCATCTTCAGAATTTTCCTAAACTATCAACAAAATATTAAAAGTTCAATCTTTTTTGTCCCCGCCAAACGCTTTGATACGGTCAACAACCTCATCTATCAGCCATTTCGGTGTTGAAGCTCCTGCTGTTATGCCGACCGACTTAATACCCTTAAACCACTCTCCCGATAGCTGGTCTGCCGTCTCGACATGATGGGTGTTCTGCTGCAGTTCAAGGCATATCTCTGCAAGTCTCCGCGTATTGGCACTATTGAAGCCGCCGATCACGACCATGCACTCGACCTGCCTTGCAAGAATCTTTGCTTCATCCTGGCGCACAGAGGTTGCATCACATATCGTATTAAAGACACGTAATTCCTGTACTTTTGCGAGACATACCTCAACAACTGCTTCAAGTGTTTCGTACGATTGTGTCGTCTGTGCAACCACGCCAAGCCTTTTCATCTTGGGAAGAGAACTCGCTTCTTCAGGCGAGGCAACCACTGTTACCGCCTTGCTCGCATACGAGACGATTCCTTCGACCTCCGGATGGTCCCTGTCACCGACAACCAGAACTTCATATCCCTGATCAGAAAGTAACTGTACATAACTCTGGGCCTTCCTTACAAAAGGACAGGTTGCATCAATGACCTCGAGCCCCTTTTCATGAGCCTCTTTCATCTCGGTTGAGGTGACTCCGTGAGAACGCAGGATTATTCGCCCTTTTTCGATCTGGGAAAGGTTATTGACGACCCGAACCCCCTTCTCTTCCAGCCTTTGCACTACCTGTGGAGAGTGAATGATCGGTCCGAGGGTACAGGTCTCACCGGTTGCGCCGTCCGAGGCCTTCTCAAATGCCAATAAAGTAGCCCTCTTAACCCCGAAACAGAACCCTGCATGTTTTGCGATGATTAATTCCATTACTTATCGATTCTCCCGTGTGCGAACCAGACTCTCCATTCCGGAGATGACCGTTTCAAGCGTAAGCCCGGTCGAATCAATCTCGACGGCGTCATCTGCCCGGCGCAGAGGCGCGATCTCCCGGGTAAAATCCTGTTGATCCCGCATCTGAACTTCCGCAACAGTCTGCTCAAGAGAAACGTGTTCACCTTTTGCCTTCAACTCTTCATAACGCCTTCTCCCTCGCTCTTCAGCCGAAGCAGTCAGATAGAACTTGGCTTCAGCAGCAGGAAAAACGACCGTCCCGATATCGCGCCCCTCAAGGACAACCCCGCCTCTCGCCCCTAACATCTGCTGCTGAAGAAGAAGATGACTTCGTACCGAAGGCATTGCCGCAATCTTTGAAGTAAGAAGGCTTATCTCCGGGCTTCTGATAGCGCTTGTAACATCTTCACCATTTGCCAGGACGCGGCTGGATCCGTCAGAAGAGTCGAATTCAATGATGAGCTGACTACAGAGACGGGTAAGCGCGGCATCATCCTGTGGATCAATACCCTGGCGGGAAACAAGCAGAGCAACCGTCCGGAACATGGCTCCCGTATCGATGTGAATGTATCCCAGACGCTCAGCCAGTGCTTTTGTAACACTGCTCTTCCCGGCACCTGAAGGGCCATCGATTGCGACAATAAGTTTACGCCTTCCTGAAGGGCCGCTCCTGCTCATCTTACTGAGACCTGCTTGAACAGCTCAAGAAAAGTAGGAAATGAAGTGGCAATGCAGCCGGTATCATGAACAGTGCACTCTCCGTCCGCAAGCAGTGATGCGATCATCATCGACATGGCAATTCTGTGGTCACCCTGACTGTCTGCCGTGAATGCCTTGAATCCATTCGCCCCGTAAACCGTCATCCCGTCATCTGCCTCATCGACCGTGACCCCGGCAAGCCTGAGGTTGTCAGCCATCGCCTTGATCCGGTCAGTCTCCTTGACCCTGAGTTCCCGTGCATCACTGATCACGGTTTTTCCCTCTGCAGCTGCAGCAGCAACCGAGATAACCGGAAACTCATCAATGGCACGCGGCACCAGATCGCCCGAGATCTCGATACCTTTGAGCCTGGATGACCTGACGAGGATATCCGCAACCGGTTCACCGGAAACGTCCCTGCTGTTCAGCAGAGAGATATCTCCTCCCATAAGCCTCAGTATGTCGAGGATCCCTGTCCTGGTCGGATTGACCCCGACACCCTTTATCAGGATCTCGGAATCAGGGACAATAAGCCCTGCCACCATGAAGAACGCTGCAGAAGAGATATCTCCGGGGACGGCAATAGCCTGACCATTCAGTTCGCGCCCCCCCCTGATCCTGACGACTCTCCCTTCAGCTTCGATATCAGCGCCGAAATGCCTGAGCATCCGCTCCGAATGATCCCGGGAAAGGTGCGGTTCCGTCACTTTTGTCTCACCTTCGGCATACAGACCTGCAAGGAGAACAGCTGACTTTACCTGGGCACTGGAAACAGGCGATTCATAGGAAATCCCCTTAAGAGAGGAGCCGGTTATTGCCAGCGGGGCCTTCTCCCCTCCGGCACGGCCTGCTATGGTAGCCCCCATCGCAGCAAGAGGTGTCACAACCCGCCTCATCGGCCTTTTGCGAAGATACTTGTCACCAGTCAGGACCGCAAAGAAAGTCTGCCCGGCAAGAAGTCCGGTCAGAAGCCGTATCGAAGTCCCGGAATTTCCGCAGTCGAGCATATCCTCAGGCTCTGAAAGACCATGCAGACCTCGTCCATGGATCTTCAACGTCGTGCCGTCATCCTCGATCTCGACCCCCATGGCCCTGAATGCATTAAGGGTCGCCATATTGTCTTCACCGCGGAGAAATCCGGTAACGGTGGTAACGCCCCGGGATATCGACCCGAGCATGATCGAACGGTGGGAAATGGACTTGTCTCCGGGCACGGTTATCTCACCGCAGACCGCTTTTGCAGGATGTGTACTGTAGCTTTCCAATTGCGTCTCCATTAACGAATACTCTCCCTGTGATTCTTCGATGATCTAAAAAAACTCTCCAGCCCCTCAGAATCTGACTTCTCGACCAGCGACCGCAGCTCGGCGCAGGTTGCAGCGAAGAAATCCATCATCTCCAGAACTGCCGATCTGTTCTGCAGAGCGATGTCACGCCACATGGTCGGGTCTGAAGACGCGATCCTTGTGAAATCCCGAAAGCCGCCTGCAGAATATTTGAGGATATTCTCATCACAGCCGTCATACTCTCCTACCGCATTGACAAGACTGTAGGCTACCATATGGGGCAGATGCGAGACCGCGGCAAAGACCTTGTCATGCTTCCGGGGATCCATCAGCACGACTTCACTCCCTGCAATCTCCCACATTCTCTTGACTCTTCCCAGAGCCACACTGTCGGAGCGGGGAGTAGGGGTCAGGATGCAGCGTTTGCCTTTGTAAAGTGCCGAAAACGATGCGTCAACACCTGAGTTCTCCGTGCCGGCAATCGGATGACCACCTATGAAATGCGCCCGGGCAGGGGTCAACCCCTCGCAACGGAGCGTGATCTCCTCCTTGACGCTTCCGCCGTCAGTCAGGACAGCTCCGTCTGCAAGCGCAGGAGCGATCTCCGCAACGATGTCGGCAATAGTACAGACAGGCGTTGCCAGAAAGACCATGTCAGCATCTGCAACTCCGCTTTTCAGGTCATGCTCATAACGGTCGATAACGCCGAGTTCGACTGCTCTCTGGAGATTCGCCGCACCTCGCCCTATTCCGACGATCTCGCCGACTTCACCTTTTTCACGAAGTACCCGGGCTAGGGAGCCGCCGATCAGACCGACACCTATGACAGCAAGACGATTTATAAGAGGCATTTACTCTCCTGAAAACTTCATCGTAAAATTAAACCCAACCCCCCTAACTCCCCCCTTGTCAGGGGGGAAGCCTTTAAGCCTCCCCTGACAAGGGGAGGTTTGGAGGGGTTCGCGTTGCAGTGAGAGACGGCTCTCATCGGCACGGACCTTGATGTCCGGAAACCGGACTACTTTGACCGCGGATATGAACCTAATAATTTCACAAACTGGCAGTACCCCTTGAGCTCCTGCACAGCTGCCTCGACAATCGGGTCCGTGATGTGGCCGACCAGATCGAGAAAGAAGATGTATTCCCATGCCTTCTTCTTCATCGGTCGTGATTCGATCTTGCAGAGGTTGACACCGCGGCCGGCGAACGGCTCCAGCATCCGGTAGAGAATCCCGGGCTCGTCCTTCACCGCAAACATGAGAGAAGTCTTGTCATCCCCGCTGGAATCCGTGAGTTTTTTCCCTATAACGAGAAAACGGGTGAAGTTGTTCACCTGGTCCTCGATCCTCTCCCTGACGACCTTGAGATCGTACACAGAGGCAGCATACTCGCTGGCAATAGCTGCTGCCGAGTAGTCCTCACTGACGATCTGGGCAGCCATTGTCGTTGAAGCGACATCGACGACCGGGATGTGCGGGAGATTCTCCTCAAGCCAGTTTCGGCACTGCGCCAGAGGTTGGGGGTGGGAGTAGACCTTTTTGATATCCTCCATCCTGCCGGTCTTGGAGAGCAGATAGTGCGAGACCTCAAGAAGGATCTCCGACTGGATCTTCAGTTCGCTCTCCATGAACATATCAAGCGTATGGGAGATTACCCCTTCAGTAGAGTTCTCGACCGGGACGACGCCGTACAGTGCACGGTCTTTTTCGACCTCCTCGAAAACCGCAGGGATCGATTTTTGCGGGACAAGCTCAGCCGACAGGCCGAACTGCTCCATTGTGGCAAGATGTGAAAAAGTCGCTTTGGGCCCGAGGAACGCCACCCGCATAGGTGCTTCAAGAGCCAGTGAAGCGGAGATGATCTCCCTGAACACACTTTTCAGCGCTTCGTTCGAAAACGGTCCGGGGTTTTCAGACGTAAGCCGTTCGTAGATCTCTCTTTCACGGTTCGGCACATGGAAATCTCTACTCTGGGACTGTTTCAGCTTACCCACTTCAAGGACAAAATGAGCCCGTTCATTCAGAAGCCTCATGATACGGTCGTCTATCGAATCGATGGAGCTGCGCAGTTCTGCGAGAGAAAGCTGTTTTTCCGGCATGGATGCCTCACAGGTAATAATATGGGGTAAAAAGGAAAGGGTGCTAATTTATAGCATTAGAGGGGAAAAGGCAATGGTTACTGAATTAATTAAGTTAGCAAAATAATCTGTCGATCGGTTTCCCAAAGGAGCTTCACTGTTACCTTCTGCTGAATGTTGTGGGGAAGAAGCAGATCGGTAAGACGTACCGGATTGCCGACCCTGTCAATCAGGTCTGGGCTGATGATTATATTGAACGATCTGAGCGTACTTCTGATGCCGGCCCGGTAGGTCTCCCCGTTCATGGAGAGCGGGACCGGAACTCGCTCCCCGTCCTGCCAGGGGAGCTGTGCCGCCTCCTCTTTGAGAATGGAGATGACCAGCAGCGGCAGGGTATCCCGGTAATAACCGACCCGGGTAACCCTGCCGTGTATGATTGGTGATTGAGTCATGAATTCAGCTATTGGATGACAATATTGTCGAAAGTCACAGTACCAGCGGTTATGATAACTGTGCCCTGAATAGCAGTAGTGCCGTTCCTGCTTGCATAATTCGTATCATAACCACCAATAAGTGAATATGAAGCCGCCCGGTTCAGGATCAGGTCACCACTAAAAACTGTGCTGCGCAGCTTCAGCTCCCCTCCTTCGGCAATTGCTCCGACTGCCGCAGCCAGTGTGCTGTAATACGTCCCGCCAATGTTGATATCAGTGCTGGCCGAATTAATTGTCCAGCCATAGGTCGCAGGAGTTTGATCGTAGTTACCAGCCGTGTCTTTAGCCTTGACTTCGAAGGTGTGGCTTCCAACAGAAAGCCCGGTGTAGTTGATCCCGGTTGTGCAGGCGGTAAACGAGCCGCCGTCTATCTTGCACTCGAAGGTGGCAGTGCCATCGGAAGAGGTGAAGGTGAATGTTGCTGTTGTTTCAATAGTCGAGTTGGCAGGTTGACCGGTGATGCTGGTATCAGGTGCTACTGTGTCGATGCTCCAGGTGTAGCTGGCTGGTGTCGTGTCGAAGTTGCCGGCGAGGTCTTTTACCCGTACCTGGAAAGTGTGGCTCCCCTCTGCCAGTGACGGGAAGCTATGCGGTGAAGTACAGGTGCTATACGAACCACCGTCGATGCGGCACTCGAAGGTTGCCCCGGCCTCGGAGCTGAAGCTGAAGCCAAAAGGTGCTAAGGTGGCCGGGTTTGCCGGTTGAGCGGTGATGCTGGTTTCCGGCGGTGTGGTGTCTATTGTCCAGCTGTAGCTGGCCGGTGTGGCCTCCGAATTGCCAGCAGGGTCGGTAGCGCGGACCTGGAAGGTGTGGCTGCTGTCCGCAAGTGCCGTAAATGAGTACGGGCTGGTGCAGGTAGAAAAGTCTGCACTGTCCATCCTACAGGCAAAAGTGGAGCCAGCTTCGCTGACAAAGGAGATGGTGCCTGAGGCAGAGTTGTAGAGGCTGGCCGGCTTTCCGGAGAGGATGGTTACCGGCGGGGTGCCGTCATAGATGATAGTGTCCTTTGAGGGAGGGTTAGAGACGTTCCCTGCTCCATCCCGATACCGGACAAAGACCGATCTTGCTGTGCTGCCAATAGAGAGTGTCCACTCCTTGCTGGTTCCGTACGCCTCCCAGTCGCTCCAGGTGCTGTTGTTGTTGGAGAATTGCATCTCGGCAACAGTGCCGCTGTTGTCGTATGCTGAGAGGGTGAGCGTGACAGCCAATGTTCTGGTATAGGTAGCACCACCGTTGATGATGATAGTGCCACTCGGCGGCGGATCGAAGCCCGTCCCGGAGAGAGTTAAGTAGCTGTAAGGGGTTACGGAATCGTTGGAGGCGATTCTGACCACGGCATTCCTGAGCCCGGAGGATGTGGGGATGAACGAGAGCAGCACCGTACAGCTTTCAGCCGGTGCCAGGGTCGGCGTGAGGCTCGGGCATGTCCCTGGCTCGACCGTGAAGTCGGTGGTGTCCCCGGTTACTACGGTTACTGCGCTGACTACGAGGCTTGCGTTGCCGGTGTTGCTGATGGTTACTGTCTCCGGAGAGGAGAAGTTGCCGATGGTGATGGTGCCGCCAGAATAGGATGAAGGCGACACTGAGATGACCGAAGAACCAAATGACCCGGACTGGCCGCCGCGAACTGGCCAGACATAGTTGATGTCCGTCATAACGTTGTAGCCCACGTAGCCATAGCTCATATCGACGACCCAGGCGATGGTTGTATCGGCCGCGTAGGTACTGGAAGACCAATAGTAGTTAGACTGGACATTGCTAAATCCTTGTGCGTTCAAAAATGTGGAGCTGTGGAATTGTTCACGGTTAACAAGACTTGAAAGTTCATTGATATTCGGGAAGCGCCAGTCAGTATGATTCAGATAGTTGTTGGTATTTAGACAGGCAATATAATCAAGCGCCCCCTGCCAAGTCATCTGGCCGCCACTACAGCTTGTAAATGTCGGCGTTCCACCATCCTGTGACCACTCGAGTCCGGTCAGTTTATCAAGAACAACGGCTCCGCTGACCGGACTGCTGCCGTCCGGATTGGTAAAGCGAGTCTCCGGCCAGGCAATCCCTTTCTCCAGATCGCCGTCATCACCGGTTGCAAAACTGGTAGTCTGCCCGGTTTTAGGGATTGAAATACCCGAATTACCAAATGATCCGGACTGTCCGCCGCGAACAGGCCAGACATAGAAGTAGAGCATCTTATGGCCGCGGTACACGCTGCCATTGAGCATATCGACGTACCAGGCGTAGGCTTCTTGATAGGCCGCGTAGGTACTGGAAGACCAATAGGCGCTAGCGCTAGACTGGACATTGCTAAAGCCTTGTGCATTCAAAAATGTGCTGACATTGGTTTCTTCACGGCTAACAAGACTTGAAAGTTCATTGATATTCGGCAAACGCCAGTCAGTATGATTCAGATAGTTGTTGGCATTAAGACAGGCAACATAATCCAATGCCCCTTGCCAGGTCATCTGACCGCCGGTGCAACCAACTGCAGTCGGCGTGCCACCATCCTGCGGCCACTCCAGACCGGTCAGCTTATCGAGCACGACGGTGCCACTCACCGGGCTGCTGCCGTCAGGATTGGTAAAACGCGTCGCAGGCCATGAAATCCCTTTTTCCAGATCGCCGTCATCACCGGTCGCATAGCTGGTGGTCTGACCGGTTTTGGGAAGCATAGCTGGCGGCACGTACGCAGCCATCAGGATATACTCGGCCGTAACACTCTTCAGCCCGTTCATGCTTACTGTGCAGACATTTCCATTCACGCTGTCGCAGCCGGTCCAGATGTTGAAGCTGGAGCCGGGATCGACCGTGGGAGTGAGACTGACGGTCGTGCCGCTGCTGTAGGAATTGGCACAGAAGCCGGTGCAGCTGCCGCCGGTGGAGAAGGCAACCGAGCCGGTCCCTTCCCCCTGTATGTCGAGAATCAATGCAAAATCCTGAATTATTCCGTTGCCGGTCAAAGTAGCGGTGACAAGAGGATAGACCGGATCATCGGAGGCGACCTGAAGGATTGCACTCCGGCCACCGGAACTGGTAGGTGTAAAGGCTACATTGACTGTGCAGCTTGCGCCTGATGCCAAAGTGGGGGTAAGAGTTGCACAAGTTCCAAGTGTAACGCTGAACATGGCGCTGTCAGTGCCGGTCAGAGTGATGGCGCTGGTGGTGACAGTTGAAGTAGTTCCATTTCTGAGGGTAAAGGTGCTGCTGGCTGAAATAGACAGGGCGACATTACCGAAATCGTTAGATGGCGAGGAAAGTGAAAATATTCCCCTGGCAGAGCATGTCGTGCTGTCACTCCCGCCACTGCTGCCGGTGCATGTCCAAGACCATGGGCCATAGCCAGTCGGAGTAGCAGATACAGTGCCCCTGGCACAGAGATAATTGGTCGGTGCTGAGCTAAAGGTCTTGCTATGGCTGCTCCCGCAGACACCGCTCACCGGACTTGTTATTGCCTGATCAGCATCATTTAAGTCACAATTGGAAGCATAGCCATCATTATCAACGTCAGTCAGACTGGCATAGTTGAGGCCAGGCTGGTAACCGACCATCACCGAACGGCTGACGTTGTTATAGGTTGTGCCGTTGCTGCCGTCGAACGCCACGATCCGGAAGATCACCCCCTCCTGCATATACGATGCAGGAACCGTAACCGATGCCTGCTGCATCATTGTGCCAGCCGTAGAAGGGAAAGTAACCGGAGTCAGATTGTTCGCAGAATCATACGCTTCAATGTAGTACCAAAGCCGCAGATCGCTGGCTACCGGCGCCCAGGAGATACGAAGGTCGCCGCTAGGCTCCGGATCAATCTGGAAGGTGTGGTAGTCCACGGATGGAATGGCATGGGGAGCAGGCTGAAACTTGTAGCGAACCGCGCTTTTAGTCGTATCATCAAGCACAGTAAAAGTATAAAGACCGGTTGCCGGGCTTCCGGCTTCAGTCAGACTATATCCGCCACTGCCCGAGATATCCGGGATTGTGAGGGTACGAGTATACTCGCCTGGGCCATCAACACGTTGCTGGGTTATAGTTTCGTTCCCGTCCGGATCGGAAGCGTTGATCAGAAGGTGTGTCGCACTGACGCCATCGGAATTGATCTGGTTACGAACCTTGTAGCTGTTGATGACCGGTCTGGCGGCATCATAAGCAACCGGAACAAGGGGGATGTAGGCGCTGTTGGAGCGATTGCGCTGGGTGTAGTTAGTATCACTGTCGTAGGCCTCGACACGCCACCGTTTGTTCTCCAGACTGCCAAGAGAGGCAACCGTCATATCGACAAAGGTTTGATTTTTGCGGGCCGAAGTGGTCATAATACCGGTGGTGGTATCATTGACCATGACCTGGTAATAAAGAGCGCCTGTGTGGTCCACACTTGCCCAGCTGAAGCGTATGTCGCCATTATTCAGGTATTCGGCCTGCATGGTAGAACTATCAGGTGTCGGGTAGGAAACCGGAGCCGTCAAAGTTGCATACGCATTGTGGGTAACTCCGTTTGCCACAAAGCGGATAGTGTATGCACCCGGAGTGAGTGGTGGGTTGAATACATGGAAAATGTCGGTGCCGGAGGGATTCATGTCAGCGATTGTATCGAATGTGTAAACAACCGCACTCGTCGCATCAAGCAGTTGCGCAGAACTGACAACAGCAGGATTATTCACATTCAGAAAGACATCTGTCGAAAGGGCGCCCTCTGGTGGGCTAAAACGATTATAAAGAATGGCATAGTCAACCAGCAGTCTGTTGGGATCGTAATCCCTCGAATCCGGGCCGAATAACTTCCAAGCCGAATTCGAGCGCTTTGTCACCAGATCATAGTTTAGCGAATCGCCTGCCTCTATAACCAGCTTGTACATGGAATCATCAAACAGCACCCCAACCCCAAGATCCACATACGTTGCTGAGCTTCGAGCGCTGTCATACACAATGGTGCTGGCAGCATCATTGCGGTATATGCGGACACGATAAAAGTAGGTCTGTGTATCATTCACCGGCGCCCAGCTTATCCGGTATGATTCGTTTGTCTCCGACTTCCGCTGTATCTGGATCGTTGCGCTGTCAACCCGCGGCATACTGTTGTTGGCAACGGTGACGTGAGTATCGACCCGGTGGCTGATGTTCCCATTGCCATCGTTAAGGGAAAAGGTGTAGATGCCCGGTTCAAGGGGTGTGTCAGGAGTCGGATATTTTTTTGTCACATTCATCTGGCCATTGATGTAGGTGTCCATGTCAGCATCAGTAAAGGTGTAGTTGAATCCATTCGGCCCGCTGACACTCATGCTCATACCGGCAAGAGTTGTTGCGTAGCTGGACATCCCGGCATTCAGAACATCATACTCGCTGCCATCTGATTCAATTTTGTGGGTGACTCCGGCCCAGGTCAGGATAGCCGGTGGTGTGCCAACATTAGGGGTGAAGCTCTGGGCACTGGTAGCTGTTCCGCCGAAGTGGGTAACAGTTATAGTCCCGGATGTCGCACCGGACGGTACAAGTACGAACAGTTGATTGTGACGCGCACCGGTAACAACAGCAGGGGTTCCGTTGAAAAGAACCGTGTTGTCGGAAAGCATCGGGCTGAAATTGTTGCCGTTTATGGTAATCAGATTGCCAGGCATGCCGCTCAAAGGGCTGACTGAATTAATGGTTGGCGGCCAAATGTCGGTGCACTGACTGATGTTAGCGGAAAGGGATATTGTGCCGTCACTATCGAGAGTCAGTGTATAGACCCCTGAAGAGGTGGTTGAACTCCAGATTCCAACGATATCGCCGGGGATTCCGCTGGCTCGTGTAAAATAACTGATATCTTCAGGACTTGACTGGAAGATCAAAGAAGTAGCTGTTAGTTCTGTGACGGTAATATTTATTGGGCCAATACCCGTACCGTCACAGAGGAAATCTGAGCTTGTAAAGCTTCCTGTAAGGGGTTGCGGCAGTGTTCCGGGAGTATACGAGTAAGTACCGGTTGACGTATACAGAGGGTGCAGATTAAAGGTTGCGGTCACACTCTTTGCAGTTGACATGGTCACGGTACAGACATTCCCGTTCACACTGTCGCAGCCGCTCCAGGCTGAGAAATAGGAAGAACCGTTTGCCGTGGGGGTGAGTGTAACAACTGTTCCCGGAGTATAGCTCTGATTGCAACTGCTGGTGCATGCCAGATCAGTGCCGGGGGAGGAGTGGACTGTGCCGCTACCGTTGACAGTAAGGGAGAGAGAATTCATCCCTGAGAGGATGGTATAAACCACGGTTTGCACCGCTTCGCTATTGGTGGCGATATCTTTCGAAAAGTATTTGAGCGTTGTCGTCTGGTTGATGTTGACGGCGCCAGTGTAAGGAGTCGAAGCGGTGGTCGGGACAGTGCCATCCGTGGTGTACCAGGTGCCGCTACAACCGGAGGTGTTATCGCTACAGGAAAGCTGTACGCTCTGGCTGCTGGCGTAACTGCCCCCCGGAATATCAGCAGAGGTCACCGGCGGGATAGTGTCGATGGTCCAGGTGTAACTTACCGGCGTCAACTCCTTGAATCCATCCGGGTTGGTGGCCTGTACCCGAAAAGTGTGATTACCTTCACCAAGAGCGGAAAATTCATAGATGACCTCGGCGCACGGGGATAAGCTGGCGCTATCCATGCTGCATTCAAAGGTGCCGCCTCCGCTGGAAGAGAATACGAAACTCCCTGATGCTAACGTGGAAATACTGGCAGGCTTGTTCCAGATTGTGGTTACCGGCGGTCTATTATCATAGCCAGTGCCGGTGACATTAATAAAGCTAGTCGGGTTAGCAGGATCGTTGGAAGAGATAGAGACCTGATCAGACCTGGCTCCAGAATACTCAGGCGTAAAGGTGATCACAACTGTACAGCTCTCTGCAGGAGCCAGGGTCGGATTCAGTTTTGGGCAGCTGCCAAGTGAGACGGTGAACCCAACAGGAGACCAGATATCACTTACAACCAGATCGGAGCTGCCACTGTTGCTGACAGTAATAGTCTGCTGAGTGGAGGAGTTGCCAACGGTGACCGTGCCGCCTGCGAAAGTTGTTGGAGAAACATCGATACTGGGAGCGGGGGTAATCACTGGGGCAAACTTGAACACACCCTTTTGATCTATCCCGGCGTAGACTTTTGCCGGGTTTAAAGGATCTATGACGAGTGTCTGCACATTACTGTACAACGCGACGCTGTTTGGCAGCCCGTCGTTCATGAAATTCCAGCTAGAACCGCTGTCGATCGACTTTAAGACGCCGCCACCGCCTTCTGTGCCAGCAAATATAGTTGCTGGAACAAGTGGATCAATAACGAGTGCCGGGACATTAGTACCGTTCGGCATGCCGCTTTCGTACCAGCTAGCACCACCATCTATTGTTTTGTAAACACCAGCATCCATCCCGGCATAGATGGTCGCCGGGGTAAGCGGATCGATGACAAGGGTCAGCACATTTGGGTACGACAGGCTATAGTCCATGGAGTTCCAGGTGTCACCACCGTCAATCGACTTGAAACCGCCGGTCGCTGCCACGGCATATATGGTTGCCGGGGCAAGAGGATCAATGGCAAGGAGCCGCGGAAAATCTCCCGACAAACCACTGATGCTCCAACTAGTTCCACCATTAATTGACTTGAAGACACCGCCACTTGTCGCGGCATAGATGACGTCTGGAGTAGCAGGATTTATGACGAAGGCCTCCGCATATAGCTGATAAATACCGTCATTCAAGTCACTATCAATGGCGCTCCAGCTATCACCAGCGTTGGTAGATTTGAAGAGGCCGTCAGATGTCGCGGCATAAATGGTCGCCGGGTTAACAGGGTCTATGGCAAGTAGCAACACATTGCAGGAGATCTGACAGAGACCGCTATTCCTGGCGCTCCAGCTGTTGCCGCTGTCAAGCGATTTGAAGACGCCGCCACTTGTCCCGGCATATATGGTCGTCGGAGTAAAACGATCTATGGCAAGTGCAGCTACGTCACTGTTTGTCAAGCCGCTGCTCATGATGTTCCAACTACCCGCACTGTCAGTTGTTATGAAAACGCCGCCATTATCCGACGTCGCAGCGTAGATGGTCGCCGGAGTAAAACGATCTATAGCAAGAGCCCACACAATACTGTTTGATTGCAGACCACTGTTCACTGCGATCCAGCTGTCGCCACTGTCGATTGTTTTAAAAACTCCATTATCCGTCCCGGCATAGATGGTCGCCGGGGAAAGAGGGTCTATGGCAAGTGCCCAAACATAACCGTTTGACCAGCCGCTGTTCACGGCGCTCCAGCTAGCGCCGCTGTCAATAGATTTGATGACGCCTACCCAGGTCCCGGCGTAGATGGTCGTCGGGGCGAGAGGATCTATTACGAGTGACAATACACTGCCTGTCGGGCCACAGTTCATGTTGTTCCAGCTGTTGCCAGCGTCATTCGACTTAAAAACACCACTATCATCTGTCCCGGCATAGATGATCGCCGGGGCAAGTGGATTTATGACGAGCGTCAGCACACTACTATCCGGCGACAGACCGCTGTTGATGGCACTCCAGGTAGTTCCACCATTGATGGATTTGAAGACGCCTTCAACAGTCCCGGCATAGATGGTCGCCGGGGTAGCAGGATCTATTGCAAGTGCCAGCACACTACTGTCCAGCGGCAGGCCGTTGTTCATCGGGCTCCAGCTGTCTCCACCGTCAAGCGATTTGAAGATGCCACCAATTGTCCCGGCATAGATGGTTGACTGGTTTGCAGGATTGATGGCAAGTGCCTGCACAGTCCTATGGGTCAGACCGCTGTTCATGGCGCTCCAGGTATTTACACCGTCAATCAGTTTGAATACACCGGCATTTGTCCCGGCATAGATGGTCGTCGGAGTTACCGGGTCTATAGCGAGAACAGATATTTTACCAGGAGGAGTTGAGTTGGTCTGCACCCACCGCTCTCCCGTTTGATCAGCAGCCACCAGATTAACTGATGACAGTATTAGTAATACAATTATGTGTAATTTGAATTTCATCTGACCCTCCTCGAACAACAATAAATTGTACAAAACAAAAAAAACCCGACTACGGAAAATCCGAAGACAGGTGAACGGAAAGATGCAGACAGCATCTCCATTTTCTCTTCGGCGGCTGGGCTGTCTACGGGAGGCCCCTGGCTCTGCGTCACCGGATCGCTCCGGTTTTGCTCTGATCGATGAGTATTAATTTATTAAGATTAAAAACAACTATCGGTTCAGAAATTATTACGGATAGTTTACTGAATTGTCAAACAGTATTTTATTTAGCTGGCTTCATTAAGAAGAAAGGGATTAGGCTGCTGCTAGACAGGTATGCAAGAGGAAGTACATTGGTATAAGGTATCATTTATTAGGGCAGCAGAAACATGTTACTTAGGAAGAAGAAGAAGAAGAAGAAGAACAGTGTATCAGATCATGATTGTCAGATTCGCTAATCATCTTTATCTCAAGCATGTTTTTATCTGACGCAATTTTATATAATTGGGTCAATTATGTGACTAAATAATATTGAATTGCGTTTGAAATCAAGAAGGAGCAATTAAGGAAAGAGCCGGGAAGTAGGTACGATAACGGGTGGCATCGCGGGTCAGCAGGGTCAGACCTTCTATCGCTGCATGAGCTCCTATGAAAAAGTCCGGCAAAGGTGATCGGCGCACTCCACCTTGTTGCCGATAACGGAGAAAACACTTTCCGGCAAGGAAAGCCGCCTCCCAGGGGAGCGGGCGTCTTTGAAAGATATCTGCTCTGACAACAGCTTCAAGCTCCTCAATTCGTTGAAAACCCACTGATATTTCGGCGTAAATCACGGGATTGATAATCAGAGACGAGCTATCAGCGGCCTTTTGCAGCTGCTCTGCGGACCAGTCGTACCACTGCGGGTCATTTTCCAGCAGATCCAGCAGAACATTGCTGTCAACAAGAACCCCTCTTTCGCTCAACCTTCACCCCTGGTCAAAGCCATGATCTCATCTGTCGTCATCCGGACCGTCGCCCGGCCTCTCAAGGCGTCAACAATGCGCTTCCCTTTACTGACCGCCACATCGGCAGTTCTCAAGAGAACAGTATTCCCTTCAACAACAAATTCAACCTCACTTGACGGGACTATTCCGAGTTTCTGACGAATAGTGCGCGGGATTGTTACCTGCCCTTTGCTGGTGACTCGCATGACTGTACCCCTCCAAAAAGTAATACCATTGAAAGTATTACATTACACTTTCCACTAGTCAAGAAAATGGTGAAATCACAAATACTGCTGAAGGAAATAAACCTTCACTTTTTCCTTTTTGTTGTGAAACGGGTCGGATTGGCTGTCCAGGGATCGTCAGGCCATGGGTGCCGGGGGTAACGCCCTTTCAGCTCCTTTTTTACCTCCGGATAGACAGAGTCCCAGAAACTGCGCAGGTCCCGTGTCACCTGCATCGGCCTGCCTGCCGGTGACAGGAGGTGCAGCAAGACAGAATGCCTTCCCTTGGCGATTGTCGGAGTATCTGCCTGTCCGAAAAGTTCCTGCAGCTTGACTGCCATCACCGGTCCGCCTTCAGCAGTATAATCAAGTTTTACCCGTGATCCTGAAGGGGCCGCGATATGGGTCGGAGCTGCCTCTTCCAGCATCCTTTCCAGTTTCCATCCCACAAGACCTTTCAGAATCGGAAGAATATCATGAACACCACCCTTTACCGGACGGTCAAGGAGATCAAAGAGACGCGGAACCCACTCGATGGCCGATCCTGTCAAAGCAGGGACGGTAATATCAGGCCACTCCTGATCTGGAAAGAGCTCTCTCATAAGGAGCACTCTCGACTGATACTGAAGTGCTTCGGGAGAGAATGAGAACATATCGAGTGTCCCGTTTTTCTCGATATGATGCAGAAACGCCGCCTTGATATCGTCGGCTCCTGCCTTGTCAGGCCAGCTGCCGAGGAGAAGCGCGCCGAGGTACTCTTCTTCCCTGACGATAACCTTCTGTACCGATGTATCCCAGAGAACGGTGCGCTTTTTGTCTACATCGCCGGAAAAGAGGGTCCGGATATCTGCCAAAGCAATCTCTGCACCCAGAAAGATCCTCCCGTCACCGCTCTCCCCGCCGTCTAAATCAGCAACGACAAGGAATTCAGGCGGGGAGAGGACACTGCTGCGATCAAGTACCCCTCCCCTGCCATTCGAAAGGAGATAACGGTTCGATCCAGGCTCTCTCTGCATTGCTATCCTGTCCGGAAAAGCAGCTGCCAGGAGAGTTCCGGCACATCTTCGATCGGTTGGTGACCCTGAACTGCTGATCCCTGCGATTCGCCTGAGTTGAGAAGAGATACGGTCAACTGCTCTGAGAGCACCTTGATCGACAGAGTCGGTCGTATCAAGCCTGCCTGCTCTCCATCCGGCAACTGCATCCAGCCGACAGGTGAGGTCGAATGAGCGGAAGAGATTGCGGGACCTGTCTGACCGAAGAACATCCCGTTCCGAGAGGATGGCCGCACAATCTGCCGCGACATCGCCGATCCCGAGTTGGACACCGGTCACCAGCAATCTGGCAAGCCGCGGATGGAGAGGCAGTTCGGCCATCCGCCTCCCGACAGACGTTATCATCAGCTTTTCATCCAGCGCTCCAAGAGTCATGAGAAGCCGCCGTGCATCCGTTACGGCAGGAGCAGGAGGCGGGTCAAGCCAGCAGAGCGACAGCGGGTCACTGACCCCCCAAAGTGCCAGACTCAGCATAAGCTCTGACAGATCTGCAATCTGTATCTCGGGAGGGTTGAACGGGACCAGACCTGTCTGCTCGAATTCGCTCCAGAGTCGGTAGCAGACCCCGGGAGCCAGGCGCCCGGCACGACCGACCCGCTGCGCAGCAGATGCAGCAGAGATCCGCTCCGTGACAAGGCGGTTCAGAGACTTTGCCGGGTCAAAACGGAGCCTTCTGCAGTAACCGCTGTCGATGACAACGGTTATCCCTTCGATCGTCAGGCTTGTCTCGGCAATGTTGGTGGCAAGTACGACCTTCCTGACGGAAGCAGGCCTGATGGCAGCCTCCTGCTCGCTGAAAGGGAGATCTCCGTAAAGAGCTGCCACTATGACACCCTTCGCTTCGGGTCGCTCCTTGAGCAGAGCAAGAGTACGGCGGATTTCACCTGCTCCGGGGAGAAAGACCAGGATGTCCCCCTGGCACTCCTTGATCGCTTTGCAGACGGCATCTGCAGTAGCGGAGGTGATGTCAGGCTTTCCAGCAGGGGAATAAACAATTTTGACCGGGAAAAGGGCTGACTCGCAGGTAATAACGGCTGCTATCGGGATGGCTCTCAGAATCGGGGCGGGGTCCAGAGTAGCCGACATGATGATGATTTTCAGATCGCTACGCAGGGACTTCTGGATATCAAGGCAGAGTGCCAGAGCTGTGTCGGTGTAAAGGCTTCTCTCATGGAACTCGTCGAAGATGACGATCCCGACACCTTCAAGAAGGGGATCTGTCTGCATCCTGCGGGTCAGGAGCCCTTCAGTGAGGATCTCCAGGCGTGTCTTCCCGGACACCTTGCGATCAAAACGGACCGCGTAACCGACCGTTCCACCGACAGCCTCACCCATTTCCGAGGATATCCAGCGGGCTGAATTGATCGCGGCGAGACGCCTCGGCTCGAGCATTATGATTTTATTGTTCTGGAAAAGAGAGGATAGAAGTAAAGCAGGCGGGATCCGGGTCGTCTTGCCTGAACCCGGGGGAGCCTGGAGGACAACCGTAGAGGAGATCTCCAGTGAGCGGATCAGTTCGGGAATGACCTCATCTACCGGATAGCGGATCATGGTAAAAGCTGACGAAGATCCTCTAGAGTCAGAGATGCAAGCGAGTCCACGACCCTGTCAGCACTCTGCAGCTCTTCAGCCGGATAGCTGTTTGTAACGGACAGGACCTTGAGCCCGGCGCCCTTGGCAGAACTTATGCCTGACGGTGTATCCTCAATTGCAACCGAGGATGAAGGGGTGATCTGCTGTCCGGGGAAAAGCTGCTGCAGCCTCAGGATTGCCAGCGAATAACTTGCCGGGTCCGGCTTGCTGGCAATGACATCATCGGCAGTCACGACAGAGTCAAAAGCGTCCTGAATAGAGAGCATCAGGAGCAGAGGTTCGATATCCGATCTCAGCGCACCGCTGCATATAGCCAGAGGGATCTTCCCTGAAAGAGACCTGATCAGCTCCACAACGCCGGGATAAGAGCTCACACCCTCTGAAGCGACTTCCTGAAACAGGGTTGCCTTTTGGGAGACAAGATGAACAAGCTTCTTGTCATCCAGCTCCAGGCCGTTGCTTCTGAACGCTTCCCTGAAGGCATCCCGGTCATCGAATCCCATGTATTTTTCTACATATTCGTCCCAGGAGAAACCCGCACCCAAAGACTCCAGGATCTTCTGAAAAGTTTTGTAGTGTAAAGGTTCAGTGTCTACAATAATACCGTCAAAATCAAAGACGACCGCCTTGAGCATAGAGACTCCGGGGCTATTTGTTGAATTTCGCCTTCAGCAGGTCTGCAAAAGTTCCCATCGTGGCAGTGGTCTCAACCGACTGCTGACGGAACGATGCCAGATCAGCTTCAGCTTCGGCTGCAGCACGGACCGTTTCTGCGATCGCCAGCGATATACGCTTGTTTTCGCGGTCGATACCTTCGACAATCACCTCGACACTCTCTCCCTCTTTCAGGATCTCGCGCGGATGATTGATCCTTTTGCCTTTGCCGATTTTGGAAATATGCAGCAGTCCGTCTACTCCATCGGCAATGGTAACAAAAGCACCGAACTGTGCAAGTCTGGAGACAATACCGGTATGAACAGATCCGATCGGCAGATTTTGAAGCATTGCATCCCACGGGTCCGGGAGGGTGTCTTTGAGACTGAACGAGAACTTGTCGTTCTCCCAATCGATGGATTTAAGTACAACGTTGATCTCATCACCGACTGAAAGGATATCGGAAACATCCTTGACCCGTTTCCAGGCGATTTCTGAAACAGGAAGAAGCCCTTCGATGCCGCCTGCACGGACAAATGCACCGAACTTCTGTAGAGATGTCACCGTGGCAGGCAAGGTCATACCGATTGCCAGTGACTCTTTCAGCAGCTCTTTTTCCTGCTGCGCCGCTTCTTCGAGGATCGCACGGTGAGAGACGATCAGGTTACGTCCCCCTTCGGCATATTCGGTGATCATGAATTTGAGTTTCTTCCCTATAAAGACGGAACTGTCACTTACGCGACGGAGGGCCATCTGGGAAAATGGCGCAAAAGCCCGGTTCGAACCGATCTTCACTTCAAACCCGCCTTTCACCTCCTTTTCGACAGTTCCTTCAACAGGTATACCTGCCCTCCAGGCATCTTCGATAAGTGAGCGGTCAGCAGCACCTATCCCGCCGATCTTCGTGGAGAATCTGAGCTCCCCCTTTCCCCCGCCAATAAACCAGGCAGTCACTATATCCCCGGAAGAGACGACCAGATTACCGTCAGCATCGGAAAGCTCGCGCTTGTCCAGAACCCCTTCACCCTTCATACCGATATCAAGAAACACCCATTCGCCCGAGACATGAAGGACTTTTGCCTTAACCTGCTCACCCGGTTTGAGCTTTCCGGAGCCGGATTGGCTTGCAGCAAAAAGATCTGCAAAACTCTCTTCTTTCTCCTCGCCCGACTCATCATCAATAAACCTGACCATAAAAACCCCTTTTATCCTGAAATATTATCTACTTATCCATATCCTGTCTGAGCTCGTCATAAGCGACAAGCGCGGCAATAATCGGCGTTATTCTGCTGATAGTTTCACTGTAAACCTTCAAGTTTATATTGAATACTTCAGCCTTTGACCTCAGACCGTTGATGCTCCCTGCCAGTGCACCCTTTTCGGCACGTTCAGCCTCTTTACGGCTCACGAGTGATTTGGTCTTCTGCCAGTATTCATCTGTAGTCCCGAGGTACTGCTGGAGACTCACCAGAAATGAGAGTGCAGAGGTAGAAAGCTCTGATGTTGCTGCCAGCCTTCCCTGAAGATCGAGCATATCTCTTGACAGCTGCTGATCAGCATAAAAAGTGAGTGACGCGATCTCCGCTTCCCTCCCCTTGCCTGCTCCGCCAAGCGCTTCGACACGTGAGACAAACTGTTGGGATGTCGAAAGATACTGCTTCACTGCTGCGGATGTCCCACTCAGAGAGAGGGCGAAATGGGAGATGAATTTGGAGAGTTGCCCGGCCTGACCGGCATACGGTATCGGCAGGAGCTTCGCGAATCCCGCAGCAAAAGAGCCGGCTTCAACATATTTCGAGTAGCCGGCTATAGCTCCACCCATCCACTTGACATACCCTTCGAATTCGAGCATGGTCTCGCGCTGGCCGGCAACTGATCGGGAAACATCTTTCAAGCGGTTGAAGCTTTTCTGATTCAGACCTTCCAGGGTCAGCACCTTGTGCGTCGGCAACTCCTTGAGGCAGTCGAAGAGCGGCTTTTCTACCTGGACAGGAGTCTCCCTGATGAGGATCTGCTTTTCGGAAGGTGGTAGGGACAGAGATGTTTCGGCAGCCGGAACAGCGGCTGGAAGAGTCATTAATAATAAGGAAGCAAGCAAGTATCTGAACATTGTCTAGTTTATGAGTCTCCCGATATTTCTGAAACGGACTCTGAACTTATCACTGTCCCAGGACCAGTATTTGATGAATGCTTTGCCTTTGATTTTGGAACTTTTTACAAAACCCCAGAAACGGCTGTCATAAGAGCGGTCACGATTGTCGCCCATGACAAAGTAGGAGTCTGCGGGGACAGTAACCGGTCCGAAGGTATCCCGCGGGTTCTGGGCTTTCGGAATGACTTCCTGCTCTTTGTGTATCTCATACGGGTTCTCGAACGGTTTGCCGTTGACAAAAACCTTCTTCTCTTTACCTTCGACGACATCTCCCGGAAGGCCGACAACACGCTTGATGAAGTCTTTGCTGGCATCTTCAGGGTATTCGAATACAACGACATCACCGCGCCGTGGATCACGGATTGTCAGGATCTTTGTATCGGTGAAAGGGATTTTCGTGCCGTAAAGAAACTTGGTCACCAGAAGGTGGTCACCGATAAGCAGGGTATCTTCCATGGATCCGGACGGAATCTTGAACGCCTGAACAACAAACGTCCTGATGACAAGCGCCAGAAGGATCGCAACAATTATCGACTCCGCATACTCACGGAGAATATGCTTTTTCCTGAACGGCTGCTCTTCTACAGAACCTGCCTTGATATTACTCTCTTCCATGAGAACCTCGGCTCATTAATCTTCTATTTTAAGGATTGCCAGAAATGCTTCCTGCGGCAGCTCCACGTTCCCCACATTTTTCATCCGCTTCTTCCCTTCTTTCTGCTTTTCGAGAAGCTTGCGCTTACGGCTGATATCTCCGCCATAGCATTTTGCAAGGACATCCTTGCGAAGCGCCTTTACAGACTCCCGTGCAATCACCTTGTTTCCTATGGCTGCCTGAATGGCAACCTCGAACATCTGCCGGGGGATCAGCTCTTTCATCTTCTTAACCAGATCGCGGCCACGGTAGTATGCCTTGTCACGGTGGATAATGAGTGACAGCGCATCGACCGTTTCGTTGTTGATCAGGATATTCATCCTGATCAGCTCGCTTTTGCGGAAGTCGAGATGTTCGTAATCCAGTGATGCATATCCTTTTGATATCGATTTCAGGCGATCATAGAAATCAAGGACGATCTCGTTCAGCGGGAGTTCATAAATGATCATGACGCGAGTCTGGGTAAGAAACTTTATCTCACGCTGGACGCCCCGCTTCTCTTCGCAGAGAGCAAGTACGGTCCCGATGTAGTCGTTCGGGACATGGATGTGGGCAAGAATGAACGGCTCTTCGATATAATCGATAAACTGCGGCTCAGGCATTCTGGCTGCACTCTCGATCTGGGTCATGGCCCCGTCAGTCCGGTGTATCCGGTAGACTACCGTAGGGGCGGTGGTGATCAGATCGAGATTGAACTCCCTCTCAAGCCTCTCCTGAATGATCTCCATATGAAGGAGCCCGAGGAAGCCGCATCTGAAACCGAATCCGAGCGCAATAGATGTCTCCGGCTCGTAAGAGAAGGACGAATCGTTCAGCTTCAGCTTTGCCAGCGCATCCCGCAGCTGTTCATACTGGGAGGTATCTATCGGGTAAAGTCCCGAAAACACCATCGGCTTGACCTCTTTGAAGCCGGGAAACGCAGCTGCGCAGGGCTTTTTGCCCTGAATTGGGACGTGAGTGACCGTATCGCCGACCTTGGCATCGGCAACGTCCTTTATACCGGCGATGACGAAACCTACTTCACCGGCTGAAAGAGATTTGACCTCGGTCATGACCGGAGAAAAAACGCCGACTTTCAGAGCTTCATAGCTGCTGTTCGTCGCCATCAACTGAATCCTGTCACCTTTAGTCAGGATGCCGTCGAAGATCCTGACCAGGATAATGACCCCCTGATACTGGTCGTACCACGAGTCAAACAGCAGCGCTTTTAAAGGTGCAGCAGGATCACCCTTTGGGGCGGGGATCTTCGAAACGATCTCCTCAAGTATCTCATGGGTGCCGATGCCTTCTTTTGCACTCGCGAGGACTGCACCATGTGCATCGATCCCGATGATATCCTCGATCTCCTGAATGACCCGCTCTGGCTCGGCAGCAGGAAGATCGATCTTATTGAGAACAGGAAAGACCTCGAGATTGTTGTCAAGTGCAAGATAGACGTTCGCCAGGGTCTGTGCCTCGACCCCCTGTGAAGCATCGACGACAAGCAGACCACCCTCGCAGGCGGCAAGCGAGCGGGAGACCTCGTAGGTAAAATCGACATGACCCGGAGTATCTATGAGATTGAGTATGTAGGTCGTCCCGTTATTGGCGGTGTAATTGAGGCGGACGGTCTGAGCTTTGATGGTGATACCGCGCTCACGCTCCAGATCCATCTTGTCCAGGAACTGATCCTGCTTCTCCCTGTCGGAAAGGGCGCCGGTATACTCCAGAAGACGATCTGCAAGTGTGGACTTGCCGTGGTCGATATGGGCGATAATGGAAAAATTGCGGATATTTTCGATGGACATAGGCTCTTTACAAAACTGCGGCCGAGAAGTACAGCCAGTATATTTCAATTAATCGATGAAATATAGACCGACTACTGCCGTCTTGTAAAGGCAATTATGGAGGGAAGCATCAAAGAAGGCCTATAAATCTGTGTGTCTGAGGAATGACCCTGACATCATCGACAAGAGCGGATGCGATCTCCTGAAGTTCAAGCAGCCCAAAAGAAGAGATATTCAGAGAAAGGTTTTCTGCAGTCTCCGGCTGAATTATAAAGGGGATATCAGAAGATACGCCGGCTATAATCTCAGCCGCACGCTGGATCTCCCAATGCTCGGTAGAGGAATTCACAACGATCTTTACGGAAACGTCGGTAGCTGCAGCAGTTTCAAGAAATTCGCGATGATCCTCCCATAAACCGGTCTCACCTGAGGAAGAAGGGAGTTTGATATCCATACTGACATGATCGATATCTTTTATGACCCTGGACAGGGCAAAATGAAGGACCCCATTGGTTTCCAGATGGATCGGAAGGATCTCGCGTAACTCCGGGAGCCAGCGATGAAGATGATCCACATGAAGAAGCGGTTCACCACCGGTTAGAGAGATTGAGTGATGGATAGACGGCCAACCTCTGCCCCACCGGTGCAGAAGATTAAAGACTGCTGTCATGGGGACCGGATTCGCCAGCTCCTCAAAATCAAGACGACCCGGTGTCAGTTCGATCCGGCATTTTGAAGCGTCGTTTCCGCTATTTGTGTCACAGTAGTCACAGGAAAGATTGCACCCCATAAAGCGGATGAAAACCTGCCGGTGGCCGATCAGAACACCCTCCCCCTGAATCGAGGAGAATATCTCGATCAAATCTGCTGCATCACTGCTCATAGTAGCTTGCACAGGCAAAATCCGACTCCCAGACCGTTATCATATCCACTTTGACATTCCCGTTATTCAGCCTGCTGTTCAACTCCTTATAGATATATCTGGATATGTTCTCCGAAGAAGGCGAGTCTCCCTTGAAACAGTCGAGTTCATTAAGATACTTGTGATCAAGGGTAGCAAGAAGCTCTTTCGTCTCTGACTTGAGGATCTTGAAGTCGATACAAAGCCCTGCCTTGTCGAGCTCTTTTGCAGTCACCGAAACCTCCACCCGCCAGTTGTGCCCGTGAAGATTTTCACACTCACCCTGATAATTGTTAAGATTGTGAGCTGCTGCGAAGGATGTGACAACTTTGAGTTTATACATGGATAGTCCCTTTTTGGATCAGAATTTGATTTTAAACTCTACCATGAAGCAAAAGAAAAAATCCACAGACAACTCGTCAGGAAGCTGGCCTGATATATTTTTGAGGACTCTAGGCGATTCAAAAAATCGAAAAAAAGCTCGAGTTATGACCCCTATTAGTGAAACGAATTCCACAAAAACAAAGTGGGTTACAGCTTGGCAGCTGTAACCCACAGGTTAATCGTGATCATGAATCACATGACCAGAAAATTCTGGAATACTGAGAACCTATGCCTACTCGACTTCAATTTCGGTCGGGTCGGAGGAGATGCTCCCTGATGTCGCGGTGATAGAAGATGTCCCCACGGCAACTCCAGATACAAGTCCATTGATGACCGTTGCTTTGGAAGTGTTCGATGAACTCCATGTCACCAGTGAAGAGAGGTCCAGAGTTGAGCCATCACTGTAGGTTCCAGTAGCGGTCAATTGGATGACACCTCCGACAAGGATCTGCGGATCGACAGGCGTTACTGCAATGGAAAGCAGCGTTGCACTGGTGACGGTCAGAGTGGTTGTGCCGAAAACAGAACCCAGAGTGGCAGTGATAGTTGTCGTTCCAGCTGCCAGGGAAGTGGCTTTGCCATTTGTGCCGGCAGCATTGCTGACCGTTGCCTTGGTCGCATCGGCTGAACTCCAGGAAACCAGAGAGGTCAGATTCTGTGTGCTGCTGTTACTGTAGGTACCTGTTGCGGTGAATTGCAGTGTCGTACCGGTTGGATTAACTGATATGCCGGGGTTACCTCCTTGCACAGATTTGTGTAAGGAAGCAAAAAAAGTAAAGTTTTTAAATGTTATGCCGAATAGTAGTGTACACCGTGACACAGCGATAAAGTGCCGATCAGGTTTTTATGGATAAAGTTATGAATAGTGAACTTGAACATGCAATAAAAATGGCTGGAGATCTTCCAACAATTCCAGTTGTTGCCACAAGGGTTATGCAGCTTATCGAATTGGAGAATGTCACTATAGATGAGATTGCCCGTGTAGTAATGACAGACCCAGCAGTAGCGGCCAGAGTAATCAAAATCTCAAACTCAGCCTATTACGGCTGCCAGCGACAGATCCAGAGTTTACCTCGGGCAATAGTCTTACTAGGACTCAATACTCTGAAGACAATTATTGTAACTGCATCGGTTAAACAGGTGTTTCAACCATTCGGACTAACTGAAAAACTTCTTTGGGAGCACTCATTCGGAGCTGCACTCGCTGCCCGAATAATTGCCGGCACTACTCATATTGTTAATGAGGAAGAGGCATTTCTAGCCGGCCTCTTTCATGACATAGGCAAGATTGTTATGCATACTTTAGATCAGAGCAAATTCCAGAAAGTCATGCAGAACTGTTATAATGATAAAATTTGCTTTTCTGAGGCAGAAAAAAACTTCTTTCCATTCAGCCATGAAGAAGTAGGCGCTTTTGTCATCAATAAATGGAATTTCCCTGAAACACTGATTGAAGTTGTCAGGCAGCATCATAGCTTTAATTCCGAAGTTAAAAATGATCATTACGTTACTCAGTTAACTTCCATAGTAAGCCTTGCTAACCTTTTCTGTCATAAACTAGGTATTGGGATCAGAGAACCACAGAACGAACTGGATCTGGGCAAATCTACAGGGTCTCGATTATGCAATCTAAGCGAGGATCAAATCGATTCTATGCTAATGAGGTTCGAGGAAACTTACGAAAATAGCAAAATTAGTTTCATGTCTTAACCTCTCGTGTGATCATGGAGCCTGTACAATCGTTTGTGTAAATGCTGAAATTCGGTAAAACAACCCACAGGAGGGATATACCGATGGCTACCACAGACGAACTGCTCGACAATTTAATGAAGGATTACAAAAAACCCGAAGATTTGATAGGCGAGAATGGACTTCTGAAACAACTTACAAAGAGGCTCTTAGAACGGGCAATGCGGGCTGAGATGACTGAACATCTTGGTTATGAGAAGCATGCTCCAAATGGCAGAAACAGTGGAAATTCCCGAAACGGTGGCTACAAGAAAACCATCACTGGAGAATTTGGCAGCCTCGAAGTTACTACCCCCCGTGACCGCAACTCAACGTTTGAGCCAGTCATCCTTCCCAAAGACGAAACCCGCTTCACAGGCTTTGATGACAAGATCATCTCAATGTACGCCCGTGGCATGACCACCCGTGACATTCAGGGACATCTGGAAGAGATTTACGGTATTGATGTTTCCCCAACATTGATTTCCCAAGTTACCGATGCAATCAGTGAAGAGGTAATGCTTTGGAAGAACCGACCACTGGACGAAGCCTATTCCATTGTCTATCTTGATGCTGTTCGGATCTTCG
>VFJK01000174.1 GCA_009886125.1 Geobacter sp.
ATCAGATTTTGCCGATTTTGAAGGTTAATAGTTGTTCTATTGACCGAGAAAGCGGTGAAATATGAGCCGTTCAGATGGATTTGCAGCAGATTTATTCTAAGTCCGACAGACTCCTTGGGAGACCCTGAATCACACGGCTACATCTCGGCCGGAAGTGACAAAGCAAAAGCGGTGGCAGTTCTCTATTCACGTTAACTTCATTCTAAAAGGGGGCTAAAGATGAAAAAAAAGATAGGTGTTGTTCTCTCCGGTTGCGGCGTATATGACGGCAGCGAGATCCACGAAGCGGTACTGACTCTTCTGGCAATCGACAGGAACAGTGCAGAAGCCGTCTGCATGGCCCCTGATATGGAACTTCTTGAAATAGACCATCTAGCCGGTCAACCGACCGGCGCAAAGCGTAATGTACTTGTCGAATCTGCCCGGATTGCACGGGGGAATATCAGGGATATTGCCGGGGTCAAAGCTGATGAACTCGATGCGATCATCTTCCCTGGCGGATTCGGTGCAGCGAAAAATCTCTGCGACTTTGCATCTAAAGGGGCAGACGCTTCCATCCAGCCTGATGTCGCCCGCCTCCTGAAAGAGATGGCTGCTGCACAGAAACCGATCGGCGCCATCTGCATCGCACCGGCTCTTATTGCGGCTGTTCTAGGTAAAGAGTACGCACCCGAAGTCACCGTCGGGAATGATGCAGGGACAGCTGTAGCAATTAATGCTACCGGGAGCAGACATCTGAACTGTCCGGTGAGAGAGCTGGTGATCGACAGCAAAAACAGGATCGTCAGCACTCCGGCATATATGCTTGCAGGCTGCATCAGCGAAGCAGCCGAGGGGATTGAAAAGGCAGTGAAAGCGGTTATTGATATGGCATGACCTAAAGTCTGCGACTGAATGCTGCCGGAATAAGTCATTGGGGCTGTTTCGTCGCATTTCTAATTTCTACAGCAACCCCCCTCAATCCCCCCTTATCAGGGTGGAAGCCTTTAAGCCTCCCTTTATGCCCCAGAGGGTACTGACAAGGGGAGGTTGGAGGGGTTTTTCACACCCTCTCCACGCGGATCTTCGGCATCGCCATCTTCCTCCCCACAATCGCCCGGTGCCTGCCCCTCAGCTCCGCCATACCGCACTCCATGAAAAGAGTCCGCTCAGCACTGTCGGGAAGGAGCAGATACTCATCGACAAAACGTTCCATAAGCCTGTTGTAACGTTTTGCAGAGCCCCCATGAGCAAAGGTGCGGCCGGGAAAGCGCCTGATATCACCGTCGAATTCCGGCGAGATATGATAGAGCTCGTGAAAGATCGTCACAAGTTTGTCCCGCAGAGCCCTGTCCATGAATCTCGGGATTATGAAGTAGATGATGTAGAGGATCTGACGCCCCTGATGGGCTATCTCCGGCATCGTACAGCGGAGTGTCTGCCGTCCCCGCTTGACTGTTTGCGTCGACTCTCCTGCTGTAAACCGTAATGGATGGATCTTTGCGAAGAGGCCGTGCTCGCTGCTGTTTCTCGAACTATTGATACAGACAAGAATCCGGGAGGGATCGATATGAGAAAACGCCTCATGCCTTGATGTAATATCGGCAATGAGGCGTTCTATTTCAGCTGTCAGATTGAGAGTAGTCAAGGGATCAAGCTGCCTGACGTGTCAGAATTTATGGCTTTTATGGCAAAACAGGCAGCGCATCGGAGCCCCGCCCGGCTTTGCAGGGTGCTTGTCCGGAAATTTAATCTTAACACCGTCATGACATGCTTCGCAGAGCGGATCCACTTCACTCTTCTTCTTGCCGGCTTTCAGCATATCGTTGAACTGCTGGTGCGTGGCATCTTTCGGAAGTTTTTTTGTCTTCTCTTCACCGGATATGGCAATAAAAAAGAACAGCACGACGGCGAGGATGCCGACAAAAACCCAGTCCCGCTTCCCAAACTTCACAAAAACCTCCGTTGAAATGTTTCAGAAAATCTACAGCAGCACATGCAGCTGTCAGTCACTTTTTATGAACGTGATATAAATCAGCACCCCACCGATGACCAGACCACCGAGTGCAAAGGGAAGCGTTGATGCAAGGGTAAGCCCACCTCCTACCAGCTCGGGCGAGGCAGTGTATCTGACCAGCAGCATAATAGCTATCGAAGTAAAGAGGAAAACAAGAACGAACTTTGACCTTCTGACAATGGCATAAAAAGCAAAGATCAGAAACAGCACCATGATAAGCGGATGTTCCATCACCGATTTCAGATTAAGGTTCTGGATCAGATCAACTATGTTTCCTGTCTCAAGGGGGGTGAGTTTATTTTTGGCGTGTTCAAGCATCTGCTGCTTTTCCATGAATCCCCCGTTAAGCACCGCTCAAAAAATAAATTCAGATATTATTAACAAATCCTCCTGCGAAATGAAACATTTTTCACAATGGATCAGCTTTTTTCAGAAAGATTTCTATTATCTTAGCTGCTATTTCGCCCGGCTCAAGATTGTCGGTATCGATCTCATACATCGATGCAGCAGCGTAAAGCGGTGTCCGCCTTTCAAGAACCTCTGCGACCTCTTCGGTAAATGTCTTGCCAACGGTGAGAGAAGGCCTGTCGTTATTCCCCTTTATACGGCCGACAATAGTTGCCACTGATGCCTTCAGCCAGAAAATGCAGCCTTTTAGCCGAAGCTGCTCAATATTTTCAGGGCGTTCAATAATACCTCCGCCGGTATCGATAACAATGCTGTCCCTGGCTGCAATTTCTCTCACCTCCAGAGACTCCCGGTCACGGAAACCCGGCCAGCCGTAGCGCTCCACTATTTCAGGAATGCTTATGCCGGCACGCACGGTTATTGCCTTGTCTATTGATTCATACGGGAAGGACAACCTCTCTGACAGAAGCCTTCCCACATGGCTTTTTCCTGTACCGCGATAGCCTATCAGAACGATGTTCATCCCTTGAGCCGCTCCATAAGCACGTTTCTCATCACGTCGACTGGAGCTTCGCTCCCGGTGAATTTCTCGAACTGAAGCACCGCCTGGTTAATGAACATCTCGACACCTGAAATGACAATGCACCCCTTTGCAGCAGCTTCTCTGAGCAGCCTGGTTTCAAGCGGAGTATATACCACATCGAAGACAACCTGTCCTCTTCGGAAAAGTCCGGGAGGGACAAGTGAAGCGTCTTCTTTGGGATGCATCCCTACCGGGGTGCAGTTGATTATGATATCCGCGTCCGGCACCCGTGCGGCAATCGTCTCCGGGCCAAGAAGTGCAGCTTCAACTGTCACGTCCGTACCAGCGGCAAGATCAGCGGCAAGACCCTTGAGCATCGGCTCATTGATATCCATCATTACCAGTTTCCCGATACTTGCCGATCGGGCCAGCGTAAATGCTATTGCCCGGGAAGCACCTCCTGCGCCAAGCATGAGTACCGTGGCATCATCCGGATCTACACCGGCATCAAGGATGGCCTTCAGCGCGCCGGGTCCGTCAGTTCCGGAACCGCACAGCCTGCCCCCCTCATTGATGACAGTATTGATCGAACCGATCGAACGGTCAATGTCGTCGATTTCGTCCAGATAATCGATCACCTCTATCTTGTGAGGGATAGTGACGCTCAGCCCCCTGAAGTTTTCCAGTGCCCTCATCCCTGAAATCGCACTCTTCAGGTCCTCGACCCTGAAAGCCGTATAGACGTAATCAAGCCCGAGTGCGTTGAAAGCCGCATTGTGCAGAGCCGGAGAGAGGGAGTGTGCCACCGGGTTACCAATGACCGCGCAGAGCCGTGTCGATGTCGATATGATTCCGTCAGCCTTCATTATTTGAGCCACCTTGCCAGGTTTTTTGCCAGCTTTTTGTTACTGTCATCAAGAAACTTGTTCTGAAAGATCGCATCGTCTCCAAAAACCACAAACCTGCCTGAGCCAAGATTTCCGGCAACGGCGACACCGAACTCCTGCATGACATCGCCCCTTGAAAGCCTGCCGTCACCGTTGAAATCGATCCATGCTCTTGGCGAGGTTGACGCTATGATACGGGAGTTATCTGCGGTATTCTTAAGCGCCCAGCCGCCGTAAAGGCTGAACTGCTGCAGCCCGGACAAGAGCGGATGATCCGCAAGTTTTTTCACCTGGAAGTTTTTCGGATCGCCGGCGATGATATTCTCCTGCTCCCCGAGTACAAAATTCGTAAAATCCACCTCTATGCGGCGGAAAAGCCCGGTAAAGGGGGTCCCGATATGGAGCATAACCGCAAGCCTCCCCCCTCTCTCCAGAAAGCGGCTGACTGCATCAACTTCATTCGGCTCTATCTCCTTGAAGGGGCCTGAAATAACCAGGACATCCGCTCCCTTGAGAGATTCATCCGTTAACGGCTCCGCACCCGTCCTGACCGTAAACCCCTCTGCCTTCATGATTGCCGCAAATCCGGAAAGGTGGAGCGGCTCATCTTTTTCAACAACAAATCTTTGATCGTGTGACTGGTCCACAAGAACCACCGGCGCTGCCTCTGCTTGCGAGGTCACTGACATGACCGCGAAAAGTAGTCCGGCAATCACCGCATAACTGCGTCTCCATCTCTTCATCCCAAAACTCCAAAAAGAGACCGGTCAGGGGAAAAGTCCGGACCGGTAGTAATTGATACGGGTTAACGGGGAAAGAGTCCTCTTATCCCTCTGTCAGCACATGATCTTCATAAATCTGTTCGATCCTTGCCTTATGCCCCCTTTCAACATCAGCAAAGACCTTCAGGACGTTTTTCAGCTTGGGATCTTCCGTTGCTTCGGCAGCAGCTTCATACAGCTTGTAGGCTGACTCTTCCGCCTTCATGGCAAAGGTAAGAATTTCCTGATAGGTCATATCCTTGCGAAAAGGGATATCCACCAGATACTGCGCTATCTTCATGTCAGGGATCCTGATGCTCCTGTGGTCTGCCGCCTTGTCAGTATCGATCCGGCTGAAGACCTCCTTGTGCCCGGCCTCTTCTGCAGCCATCTCTTCGAACATCTTGCGTGAAGCGATGCTGGTACTGAGTTCAGCAGCACGTTTGTAAAGACGATAGGCGGTTTCCTCGCGTTCGACCGCAAAACTGATTATCTGTTCAAGAGTAACTAAATTCATCTGCCGCATCCTCCCTGAAGCCTGTTTTTCTCTAAATCTAGTGCAGAAACCGGGTAAAGTCAACAGGATAATTTTGGTCTCATTTGCCGGGCATCAAATATTGACACTGAAGCGGCATAAGTGTATTAAATATATTCTATTTTTTCAGGAGGATCTCATGATCGCCCATATCGTTCTTTTTAAACTCAAGGATGCAACGCCGGAAAATACAAAGATTGTAAAAGAGATGCTGATGAGCATGGAGGGGAAGCTCCCGATGCTCCGATATCTTGAAGTCGGAACTGATATCATCCGCTCTGAACGCTCGTATGACGTGGCACTCTATACAAAATTCGACTCACTTGCCGACCTGCAGTCATATCAGGTTCACCCGTACCATGCCGATACTGTCGTCCCCTGCATGAAAGCAAACTGTTCGTCGATAGCCTCGGCCGATTACGAAGTGTAAGAGCAGTTTTGAGTTTTGAGTGTTTAGTGTTGAGTTATAGAGAGCAGATCGAAATGCGTATTCAAGGAGAGAACTAGAGATGGCAGCAGAAAAATGCCCTTGCGGCAGCACCTTATCATTTGCCAAATGCTGCGGCCCCTTGATAAAAGGGACTTCACCGGCGCCAACTGCCGAGAGCCTCATGCGCTCCCGCTACAGCGCTTACACGAAAGGCGAAATCGATTATCTGTACGCGACAACGCACCCTGATTTTCGCAAAGGGTACGACCACGAAGGCACCAGAAAATGGGCCGAAAGTTCGGAATGGCTGGGGCTGGAGATAGTCAGCAGCAGAGGCGGGGGTGAAGACGCCCTGGGCGAAGTCGAATTTATTGCCAGTTTCAGCGAAAGCGGGACTGAATCAGCACACCACGAGCTCGGTAAGTTCAGAAAACTTGAAGGGGTCTGGTATTTCACCGAAGGGAAGATGGTCACCTCGAAACCGATCATCAGCACGAAGGTCGGCCGGAACGAGCCCTGCCCCTGCGGCAGCAACAGCAAGTACAAGAAGTGCTGCGGGAAGTAGTGCTGTTCGTAGTCGCTTAATCAGCAGGTACTGCCACTTCACTAACATGAGCAGGAATCGATGAACAAAATCGTCAGAACACTATCAAGCTTCCTGCTGCTCGGCAGTCTCGCACTCCTGGCGGGCTGTGCGACCTATGCCGACCTGCCTGCGGGGACAGTTCGTCAGACTGTCGGCAATTCAGCTTCTGCGGTGATCGAGCGACAGACAGAGTCCCTGCCGCCGCTCGCTCCGGAGCCGGCACCTCCTGCAGAGTACCAGATAGGAACCGGCGACCTGGTTTCCATAACAGTGTTCGGCCGACCGGAACTCGGTTCAACCACCGCAAGCAGCAGTGGCGCAGCCGGTATTGGACAGTCCAGACCCTCCGGTAGCCGGGTCGATGAAAACGGTGCCGTCCGTCTTCCCCTGATAGGAAGCGTTACCGTCGCCGGCCTGACGGCAGCCCAGGCCGAGGAGAAACTCCGTACCGTCTACCGGTCACTGCTCAGGGAACCGTGGATATCGGTAGAGGTCTCCGAACACCGGAGCCGTCCGATTTACCTGTTCGGCTCGTTCAAGAAACCCGGTGTGTTCTACATGGATCGCCCTATGAATCTGCTTCAGGGGCTGGCCCTTTCCGAAGGATTTGACACTGCCGCTGCCCTGAGAAGCGCCCGTTTGACTCGAAACAATACGGTTCTGCCCGTTGACATCTACGAACTGCTCGCTAACGGTGACCAGCGCCAGAACATCTGGCTCCGCTCCGGCGATGCTGTCTACCTCCCTGACAAATCCTCCCAGCAGGTGTTCGTCTTCGGCTCGGTGCAGAAATCCGGCTCTATCCCCATGACCAATGGAGAGCTCTCCCTGGCCCAGGCTATCGCCGCCTCCGATCCGCGCTACAGCGGTTATGACTACCAACACGTCCGCATCATCCGCTCCCTCAGCCCCACCAAGGGTGAGCTGATAGTTGTCGACTTTGACAGGATAATGCGCGGACAAGCACCTCCATTCATGCTGTCCAACGGCGACATCGTCTACCTGCCGCGCAGTTCGCTGGGGAGTTGGAACGATGCCATCAATGACATATTGCCGTCACTCCAAGCCGTCAGCGCTCTCCTGCAGCCGTTCGTCAGCATCAAGTATCTCTCGAAATGAGTTAGTTGATTTGGAGCATGAGACCGAATTATGTTTATGATTGAAGCAGTTCAGAGTTTAATGAATTGCTCATCAAGGCACTGACGATAGACAACCTGAGGAGAATCGGTGCCATCTACCTTATAATGCACATCTCAAAACTGGATTTCATATGACCACGACAAATCAACCTTCATCATTCACCCAGCCTGCCGAAGTCCACCTTCACGACTACCTGCGTGTTGTCATGCGTCGCCGCATCACCTTTCTTCTCGCCTTCTGTGCCGTCTTCTTCGGGGTGGCGATCTACACTTTCACCGCAAAGCCGGTTTATGAAGCATCTGCCACTCTTCATGTCCGCGACGACAAAGGCGGAAAGGGCGACCTCCTTGGAGAGTTGGGGGTATCCAGGCAGAACCCAATAGATGCCGAGATCGAAATCCTTAAATCCCGCACCAACGCCGAGCAGGTAGTTACCCGCATGCATCTCAACTGGCGTATTGTCAATAAGTCGAGGGGATTTTCCTGCAGGATCACTGATTTCGCCACTACTGTTCCGGACTCCGAGTACCATGTCGTATTGACCGGAGGTGACAGCTACAACGTCTTCGACAGGAGCGAAAAACTGCTCGCTACCGGCAGGAGCGATGTGCTTCTTCAAAGCGGCGAGTTGCGGCTCCTCCTCACCGATATCAAAGGGAAACCCGGGGATAGCCTTCGAGTTTCAATCAAACCCCTGCACGTGACGGCAAATGGGCTCAAGAGCCGGATCAAGGCGGCAGAAGTCGGCAACAAAACGAGCATCATCCGTCTTTCCTACAGCGACAACGACCCGGTCAAGGCCCGGGATGTGATCAACACCCTGGCCGATGTCTATCTGCAGCAGAGCATCGCTTTCAAAACCCAGGAAGCAAGTAAATCGGTCGAGTTCATCGAAAACCAGATGAACACCATCCGGGAAGAGCTGGATACCGCCGAAAAGAATCTCCAGACCTACAAGACCGGCACCGGCGTAATGAAACTCGACAGCGAAACAGAAGAGCTGGTCAAGAAGATCTCCGAGATCGAGAAGGAGCGGACTTCCCTTACCCTGCAGAAAAAGCAGGTCGAGTTTGCCCGGGCCTCCCAGCGGGATGCGCTGAAACAGGGGAAAGTCTACACGCCGGCAGGGCTAAAGGAGGATCCTGCTGTTGGCATCATGGCCGGCCGCCTGGCTGAGTTGGAGTTGCAGAAGCGCGGCCTCTCCTCTGAACTGACCGATACCCACCCTCAGGTTAAAGCGATTCAGGCGCAGATAGACGAGATCCAGAAAAAACTCATCGCCATCTATGACACAAGCCAGAAAAATCTTGTCTCCCAGGAAGCGGCTGCAGGGCAGACTCTTGCCCGCTACGAATCGGCTCTCAAAAAACTTCCCGCAGCCGAACGCGACCTTGCCCGCCTCATGCGGCACACCAAGGTCAATGCCGATATCTACACCTTCCTCCTGCAGAAACATGAAGAATCACGTATCGTCAAGGCTTCCACCATAAGCAATATCAATGTCATCGACCCGGCTATCATCCCGCAGAAACCGATCAAGCCAAACAAGCAGAAAAACCTCCTTCTCGGCCTGCTGGTCGGGCTTATGCTCGGAGCAGGCCTCGCCTTCTTTCAGGAATACCTGGACGACACCATCAAGGACGCGGAGTCAGCCCGACGTGAACTTGGCGCACCGGTGTTGACAGTAATCCCGTTCATTGACCGGAAAGACAGCAAAGTCTCCTCCCGTCGTTCCTCGCTCGTTACCCTGCTGGAACCCAAATCGTCTATCTCCGAATCGTTCCGGGCTCTCCGGACGAGCCTCCACTTCTCCGCCATCAACCGGGTGAAGAAGGTCATCATCACCACAAGTACCTTCCCTGGAGAAGGGAAGACCACCGTTGTTGCAAATCTGGCAGTCACCCTGACGCAGACCGGTTCCAGCGTCCTCATTCTCGATGGGGATCTCCGCCGTCCGGCACTCCATGAGATCTTCGCTCACAGCAAGGTTCCCGGCCTGACCGAGATCCTGGCGGGTGACAGCACCATTGAAAGCGTCATCCATTCCACCGGGACAGCTGGCCTCGACTTTATCAGCGCCGGCACATCACCGCCCAACCCTGCAGAACTTCTTGGATCGGAACAGATGGGAACTCTCCTCGCCACCCTGCGGGAACGCTACGATTATATCCTCATCGACGCCCCCCCGGTCCTGGCAGTCACCGATGCGCCGCTTCTCACCACCCTCTGTGACGTAGTTCTCGTGGTAATGGAGACTGAGCGCGTTCCGGTCAAGGCCGGTCGCCGGATGGCCGAACTGCTCGCCAACGTCAAGGCCCCGGTCGCCGGCATCATAGTCAACGACAAATCCGCGCATAACCGTGAACGCTACGGGGACTACTACGGCTACGGCTATTACGGCTACGGCTATTACGGCGAAGATGAGAATCCCACCAAAACTGTAAAATCATGGTGGCGACGTTTACTGCGGCGATGATTTTGGGACCTGACACAACAGATTGGCATTGTCACCTTCTTCCCGGCATCGATGACGGCGCCACTTCGCCTGAAGAGTCGATTAAGATGGCGCGGATCCTCAGTGCAGCCGGTTATAAAACGGTCTGCTGTACCCCCCATGCAATTCGCGGTGTTTATGATAATCGATCAGACAAAGTGCTGGGATCAGTCGCCAGGTTGCAACAGTTGCTCACCGATGAGGGGGTTGATCTTTTGCTGTGTGCCGGCATGGAGTACTACCTGGATGAGTTCCTGCTCGATTCCATCAATGATCTGCTCCTTCTTCCCGGCAACCTGCTATTGGTAGAGATCCCCAACCACGTACCGGCTGAGTTCGTCAAAGAGACCTGCTACCGGATCAGATCCAGCGGCTACACCCCCCTGATCGCCCACCCGGAGCGTTCCACCCTGCTGGAGGCGAAGTCCAATGATTCTGTCAAAAAGGGTTTATGGAGTTCACTCTTCAACTCAAGAGCCAACACTCTAAACTCAGAACTCGGGTTTCAGAGCTCAACACACAAAACACAAAACACAACACTCCTAAGTTATCTCCATGAAATCGGCTGCAAATTCCAGGGAAATCTCGGCAGTTTTGCCGGCATTTATGGCAATCTGGTCAAAAACAGGGCCAAAAGGTTTCTGCAAGGCGGCCTCTATGACTGTTTCGGCAGTGATGCCCATAAGCCCGAGCTATTGGAGGAGATTTTGGGGCTGGGTATGCGGACGGTAAATTCAATAAAGACAGGCGTAACCGGTGGGTAAATCAATGATGGGTGCATGTTTAAGCGTTGCGGAGCGGATTTAGATGGCCAATTATGCAATAAACAGGGGAGTTCCCTAGTGCCATGGAACACCTAAAACCAACCCCCTCTGTCCCCCCTTGAAAGGGGGGAAGCCTTTAAGCCTCCCCTGTTAAGGGGAGGTTTGGAGGGGTTTAGTGCGAAAGCAAAAGAGTTACAGGTACTAGTTTCTCATTACGTTTTTCCCAAACGGTTTGTTAAGTTATTGCTATATACACCCTAAACATTAACACGCACTTACAAGCCATACATTCCCAGGAACCCTAATGAGTTTGGTATCCACATTAAATTTTATCGTCAACCATCCCCTCAATAAAAACCAGAAGTTCAATGCTTTGCTGCGCTACTTCAAATGGCAGATCGGCAGCCGCCTGGTTCCCGGACCAGTGGTCGTAAATTTCGTCAATAACGCAAAGCTGCTGGTAGCTCCCGGGATGACTGGAGCTACAGGGAATATCTACACAGGCTTACATGATTTTGAAGACATGTCTTTCATTTTGCATGTACTGCGTCCGAACGACCTCTTTCTCGATATTGGTGCGAATATCGGGACGTACACAGTTCTGGCAAGCGTCGTGGCCGGAGCCCGTTCAATAGCTTTTGAACCAGTCCCGGCAACATTTAAAAGTTTGCAGCAGCAGATAAATATCAACGAAATAACTGAATTGGTCACTACGATGAATATGGCACTGGGGCGAGAAGAGGGTAACGTCAAGTTCACGTCCGGCCTTGATACCATGAATCACGTGGTTGCCGCCAATGAAGAAAATGATGGGAAAATGATCGATGTGCCAGTTAAGCTACTTGACAGCATAGCAGCCTGTACTGATCCGTTCGCAATGAAAATAGATGTCGAAGGATTTGAAACCGATGTCATCGCCGGGGCAGACCAAATTCTCAAAAAAGTGTCACTCCATGCAGTCATCATGGAACTGAACGGCAGCGGCAATCGTTACGGCTTTGACGAAAACATTCTGCATGAAAAAATGAGAACTTACGGCTTCAATTCATATAGCTATTCGCCACTCGATCGCACGCTTCATTCTCTCGACGGAAAAAATTCTCAATCAGGCAACACACTGTATCTTCGCAATGTCGAGTGTATAAAAGAAAGAATCCGTACGGCTGCTATTGTTCATGTTAATTCCCACGATATATAACAGAATCATTTCCCCCCAAGGGTGATTCGGCGGAAATTAGGCCACCAAGATGTACAAGGTTATCACCGTATATGCGCCGGACCAGGGTATTAGCATTTCAAACGTTCAATAAGTTAAAATTATGGCTCGCTCTGCTAAATTTATGCGGCAGCTAAGGGGAATTCCATAAAAAGCCCGCCAAGACATGTGATGTTGCCAATCGGTTCCCTTTCCGCAGCTAAAAATTTTTTGTGGAACCAGGGCAATCAGATTTTAACTATCATAAGCGGCGTGTTACTGGCACGGTTTCTGGGGCCGCATGATCGGGGGCTGCTGGCTGCGGCCGTATTGTGGCCATCAATGGTTGCGAACATGGGACTGATTGGAATCCCCACTGCGGCCACCCTGCTCGTGCGCAGACATCCGGAAAAAACAGGTGAAATTGCCTCCAGCACATTCAAGGCCATAGCAGTACTTGCAGCATGTGAAGTCGTCCTGTTTTATTTTCTTTTGCCGGTGCTGATTCCGGACTCCGCAAAAGAGACGCTATCAATGGGTAGACTGTTTCTTCTGACGGTACCTATCTCGCATGTCGGAATCATGATAACGACATTTTTTATGGCACTGGGCTGGATGAACTACAATGGCATTTTAACTTTCCTGAATACGGTGTCGTACGTCTCCTTTCTGGTGGTCTTTTGGTGTTTTGATAAAATAACCTTTTCTACTGCAATGTATGCCCTGATGGCCGGTATCATGTTGTCGACAATTGCCGGCGTCATCATGTTCATGACAAAGGTCGGCATCGTAAAAGCTACCACAAGCTGGGTTAATGTAATTAAAGACGGGCACCCGTTTTTTGTTGAGCAGGTTCTGGTCATGCTAACCAGGCAGATAGAACAGTGGCTGTTGCTCTATTTTATGTCACCAATCGCGTTGGGGTATTATGTTATTAGTAAAAGTTACGCTGGACTTTCCGGCTCTTTAATAAATTCGCTTACCGGCGTATATTTTTTAAAGTCAGCACATATATTCTTTGATGAAGACGGAAAAAAACAGCTTGTCAATATTTTCAAACAGTCGATCCTGGTCTTCCTATTGCCTATCATAATCCTGATGGCTGTTGGGCCGTTCGCTATTCCTCTTATCTTCGGCGCCGCTTATTCATCATCAGTCTGTGCCGCCTTGATCCTTCTGATTGCTATGCTGATCCAGGGTCTCTCCGATCTTTTGCTAGCTTCTCTACGCAGCACAGGGCATGCTGTCCGCGGTGGATTGCTCAGATTTCCGGCGCTCGGCATTCTGGTTATGACAGCTCCGTTACTAATAAGACATTTTGGGATCCCAGGATGTTCAATCGCCATTCTGCTATCAACTATTACTCAACTCATTTCGGTCTTCTGGTATTTAAGCAAATTTGGTTTTTGTGTCAGTTCATTCTTTGCAATACGCAAAGAAGACATAACCATGACTTTTAATAAAATCAAGGATATCATCCATGTACGCTAATGCGGGAAGTGACGACATACCAGTGAAGCCAATATTATCAATTTGCATACCTACCTATAATCGTTCTTCTGCACTTGATTCTTGCCTGTTTTCTATTTGCTCGCAATTGTTTTGGGAAAACTTACCTCTTGAAATAATCATTTCAGACAATGCTTCGTCAGATGACACGGAAAGTGTTGCCAAAAAATGGGCAGCCAGATTTAACCAGGTAAGATACTATAGAAACAATGAAAATATTGGGGGTACCAAAAACTTTTGGAAGGTTACCGAATACGTCAATACTCCATTTTTTTGGTTCATGGGTGATGATGGAATTTTCATTCCAGGAACTCTGCGGCACGTAGTTGATATTTTGTTGGCAAATCCGAATACCTCACTGATGATCTTGTCCGGCACAAATAACCGGAATGATCAAACAGAACCTCTAAACGGAATGGTCTCAAAGCAAGGTTGTATTGTGCGCGCCATGGACAAAAATGAGTTCATATCTTCATTCGATATACAGACTTTGGGGTCAATCAGTTGTTTACTATTTTCGACAGAACATTGGCGGAAAACCGGTTATAATTTGCAGCCACAATATTCCTTATATCCTCAAATCAGATCTGTATTAGAAGTTGCCGCGATGAATGGAGATTTGTTATTTTCAAACAAATATTGCTCCTGTGTTTATCGCGCAGATCACAATACTTCTGAATGGTATTTTGACAAAGCCCCTGTATCCATTGTAGTGGAGTTTCAGTGGCTCAGAAATTACGCCAAGACCCTGGGTTTTAATATGACGATAAAGGGCGGGCTCCACAATAGCAATCACATGTGGAAAATTAAACAGTGGCTGAGAATGCTTTTAAGTCACCCTTACTATGTTCCTCTTTACAAAGAAGCTCTTACACTTGAACCCAATATTTTTGTCAGAATTACAATGCTACTTATGTTACCTATCACCATGGTTTCTCCTTTAGCTAGAAACATACTTGCTAAAAAACATATTAAGTTTCCAGACTCAGGAAACAATACCCTTTACAAATCAGCTTAGCTGTTATGGTGATATAATGCAGCACGTTATTAAAAATGTTCTTGTTTCAGTTTGCATACCTACTTATGAACGGGAAGGTATGCTTGAGCAAGCTATAGAAAGTATACTCAATCAAACATACAAACATTTTGAAATTATAGTGTCTGACAATGCCAGTACTAGCTATAACATTTTTGAAAGACTTGCTCGATATAATGATAATAGGATGAAGGTATTCCGCAACGACAATAACATTGGAATGGTAAGCAATTTCAATGCATGCATTAGTCGTAGTTCCGGGCAATTAATTAAACCGTTATGTGACGACGATGCACTGCACCCGGAATGTTTGCAATCATTGGTAGATCGGTTACAAGGCACCGACTTCTGTATTATAAGAGACAAACATTGGACTAATCATAAAAGCATCGAATGGAATGATTATACTTCTATCGAATCCAAGATAATCGAACCGGGACTGACGCGCGACATACTTAAAGTTGATTGCGTTTCCCCGACCAATGTCGCATTTACAAGAAATATTTGGGACGAAATCGGCCCATATGATGAAAACATCTTATACTCTTTTGATTATCATTTTAGCGTAAAAGCCCGCTGCCGTTATCGAACCTTGTTTATCAAAACACCGCTCTGCATTTTCAGACAATGGGAAAACTCAGCTACGTCAAAAAATAGAAACCCTTTCAAGAACTACTCAGAGTCCGTTTCTCTCATGGCGTTTCTATGGACAAATTATCCGCATCAACGAAATGTTACGACATACAAAGCGCGAATTGATCTGATAAATGGACTGATAAATTTCGTAAAAAAGTCCTTGAATTTAGATTTCTCACACAATCTTGATTTTATTACAACAGCATCCAAGTCACTCGAATACATTGTAGGTCTCTAACAACATGAGCGAAAAAAAGATACTTTTCATTTCTTCAATCAATCCTGAAGAGGGTGCTCCCCATCATTTTATGGCAGCATTCTATCTTTCACATAAAGGTCATTCATTGCGATCTGTGTGTGTCGGACCTGCGAGCAGGGCACTGATCAATTTTCCCTTAGGGCAAATAATGGTGACCAGCATTCCCGAACGACGCGGGATAGCAGGCAGACTGCTGTGGCACGTTTCTCTGGTATTTAAATTAGTGAAAATGCAACTAACAAGCAATAAATGCCTTTTTTACATCCAGGGAAGTGTAGTCACACCAGCTATTTTCCTAGTGTTGTTTGCCGTTGGCAGAAATAGATTGGTTTATCACACACAAGACTACCTGGAACCGGGTAGACATCCGTTTTGGGCATATTTCGAAAAGCGGGTTGCACGCCGTGCAGGCCACGTCATCTGCAACGAACCGAATCGTGCCCGTTTCATGGCCAGCAGCTACCAGTTAAAGGCCATGCCGACGATTGTGAGAACTGCCCTGCCACGAGATTGGCCTGTCCCCGAGCGGGATGAAAAACTTCGGCAGAGCCTGCTGCAACGAGTTAACAGGTCGGGGGATGGCCAACGTCTCGTAATGGTTCAGGGATTCCTCGGAAAACTTCGCGGAGGACCTCAAATTATCGAAGCCCTGGCATCCTTGCCGGACAATTTTATCCTGGTGACGACCTCTGCGCAGGCCGACAGTCAGGAATACAAAATATACCATGAGCAAGCCGGCCAGTCAGGGATACTTGAGCGGATTATTTTTCTACCGACCCTCGAATTTACAGAGCTTTTGCAGTATACAGCGGCATGCGACATCGGCATGATGCTCTACCCCAATGATGGTGTGGGTAACTTTTATCAGGCACCCGGCAAGCTTACAGAGTTTATGCGTTGCGGTTTGCATATAGTAACCTCCAACTTTCCAGGTCTCGAACTTTTGACGCTGAAGTACGGCATCGGCATCGCCTGCGACCCCGAATCTTCGACCGACATTGCAGCTGCCATACTTAAACTTGGCAGCAGGTCCGACCATGAACTGGCGCAGGAGCGTGCTCGCTTGAAGACTCTGGCAACGACCGAATTTGCCTATGAAAGCCAGGCCTGGCAGATAGAAGAAATTGTCAATAAAGTAAAATGCGAGATATAGCTTGAATCGTTATGTTGTGGCACAACTTGGCTCCAGGATGCATTATGCCGTGCCCCGGATCTTCCAGCAATCTGGAATGCTGGAGCAATTCTTCACGGACATTTGCGCCGTCAAGGGTTGGCCTCGCATGCTGAACGCAATTCCGAACCCTCTTCGTCCTGAGGGGCTTAAACGTCTTATGGGCAGGGTGCCGCAAGGGGTACCGCCAAAAAACATCACTGCCTTCACCTCCTTTGGCAGGGAATATGCCAAACGCCGTGCACAGGCGACATCCCCTGACGAATCAACGGCAGCCCACCTATGGGCAGGCACAACATTCTGCGAACTCATCATAAAAAATGGGATAGGTGAGACACAGGGTATCTATACGTTCAACAGCGCCGGCATGGAATTGATGGATCACGCTCGACGTCAGGGGATAAGAACGATGATGGAACAGACAATAGCACCGTTCCGGATCGAGCGCGAAATCATGGGTATGGAGGCTGAAAGGTATCCCGGCTGGGAAAAGCCGGCAGTCTTTTCAATCACACAGTCAGATTTTGCCGCCAGGGAGGAGATGGAATGGCAGCTTGCTGACCTGATCATCTGCGGTTCTCAATTTGTCGCCGACGGCATCGAGCATATCGGTGGGCCGGTTGAGCGGTGCGTGGTTGTCCCATACGGCGTGGATACTGTTTCCGGTGTATCCCAACGGTCCGGCCATTCGGGGCCTTTGCGGATTCTGACAGTCGGTGCTGTGGGGCTTCGCAAAGGATCACCGGATGTTCTGGCTGCGGCAAAACTGTTAAAAGGTAAAGCTGAATTCAGGATGGTTGGCACTATTGGAGTCTTGCCGGGTGCGGAAAAGGAGTTGCGGAACGATCTGGAACTCACCGGCTCAATCCCCCGTTCGGAGATGGCGGCGCAGTTTGCCTGGGCCGATGTCTTCCTTCTTCCCTCACTCTATGAAGGATCGGCGACCGTTGTCTACGAAGCGCTCGCCGCCGGATTGCCGGTTGTCTGCACGCACAATACCGGTAGCGTGATTACTGATGGCGAGGGTGGTTACCTTGTGCCGCTCCGTTCTCCCGAAGTTATCGCAGCTCGACTGGAGCAATTGGCTTCCGACCCTGAATTGTTGCGGCACATGTCCTTGACCGCTCGCCACATAGCTGATGAATATACGGTCAACAAATACGGCGAAAGGCTACTTGCGGCGGTTACCGGGGGGGATTCGAAGTCATGATCCTGACTTCATCGGCTACAGCCGACCTGCTCATTTTAATGATTGTCGGACTGATAGTCGTTCATTCGGTAAAGCTTATTTTTGCCAGGCGTTGGCTTCTTTTTGATCCGTTAAACACGTTCTGGGCCGGCGTATTCATCGTCTATGTGGTCCAGCCGGTTTCGTTTGCGGAGACGTTCATCTCCTGGCATCGCGACGGAGTCTTTGAAGAAACTCTATTCTGGATATTTATCGGCCTCCTCTGCGTGGTTATCGGTTATGAACATGGCATTGGGCCGGTTCGCGAACGCATCATACCCCGGTGCCCGGATCAGCTTATTCCTTCTCATCTGGCTTTTGCCGGATATTTGCTTATTTGTGTCGGCGTTGCCGGCTATCTCTACCTGTTTGCCAGCGCGGGAGGTGCGGCAAAGTGGCTGTCAGTCGGTCGCGGTGGGACCGATTACGCCAACATAAGCGGCTACCTGGCAACGCTTGCTGATTTTCTCCCCTTGGGGGTCCTGCTTCTCCTTTTTCACGCCTCCTTTCACGACGTCACCAGACTGAAAAAAATACTTATCTGGTCCTCGGGCATTCTCATGTGGCTCTGGTTCGTCTACTTGGGGACACGAAGCCGGACCATCATGTTCACCCTGATGCTCCTTGCCGCCTATTATCTGCCCAAACGGAGAAACCCTCCGGGCTGGTTTCTTGTGGTGTCGTGTTTTTTTATTTTTATGCTGATAAATTTTCAGGCACAATACCGGGAGAAATTCACTAATCTTTCTTTCAACCTGGACAGCATCAACATTGAAGAAGCGTACCGCCGTTCCGCACCGGGCTTTCTCGGAGGCGACACTGGAATCAACAGTAAAAATGTTACGAGAGGGGTAGATTTCAACTGTGTGCTGTCAGTGATAGACCTGGTACCGGAAACTGTTCCGTATAACTATGGTTACGGTCACTTGGAGGTATTCACCCGCCCCATCCCTCGCGCAATCTGGCCGGAAAAAATTTATCCGAGTATGGAAGCGGCGCAGGGCGTCTTACGAGAGGCAAACCTGACGAGTACCAAGGTTCGGGGAACTGAGTTGCTTATGGGACCGGCCTTAACGTTTGCCGGTCATTGGTATTACATCGGCGGCCCCCTGGCATTAATGGCAGGAGGACTTTTTACCGGCTCGCTCCTGCGAATCATCAGAAACGTGTATGATCGGAGTGGAGGCTCGGAAGGCGATCTGATTCTCTATGTCATGCTTATCACTATCGGCTTCGGAGAAGCCGTGGCAACTCCTTTGGGATGGGTTTATTCCTTACCGCTTACTCTCCTGCCCATCCTGGTGTTGTTTGTCATTTGCAAGGTCAGAACGTCTGCAACCGGAAATCAGGACAACACCATCTTCCAATCCCGAAAGACAGGTGAATAATGATGCGGATTACCGTACTGTTTAACCGCCTGGGACCTTATCATCATGCCCGTTTGAATGAATCTGTCGCACGATGTCAACTGTCGTGTATTGAACTCTCAGGGATTGATCAAACGTACCAATGGGAAAGAATTGATGCCTCCAAAGGATTTCAACGAATAACTCTTTTTAAGGATTCAGCCGCTATCTTGCATTCGCAGGCTGAGATTCAATCAAGGTTGGAAACGACCCTTTGCGAACTCCAGCCTCACGTAGTTGCCATAAACGGCTGGTCAGAATGTTTTGCCCTGTCAGCCTTGTTGTGGTGTCGTCGGCATCATGTGCCGGCCATTGTTATGTCAGAGAGTCAGGCTATTGACTTCGATCGAAGCCGGTGGAAGGAATCAGTAAAAAGACGGGTCGCGAAACAGTTCTCATCTGGGCTTGTGGGCGGAACAGTTCACGCTGACTACCTCCATTATCTAGGCATCCCAAGGGAGCAGATATTCAAAGGATACGACGCAGTTGATAACCAGTATTTTGCAAACAGCTCTGACCTTGCCAGGCACGGTTTAAAGCCCTTGAGGAGCCGCTTGAACCTACCAGACAGCTATTTTCTGGCATCGAATCGCTTTGTTGACAAGAAAAATATTCCGCGCCTGCTTCAAGCTTACGCAAATTACAGGGATCGCATAGGAAAGACAGCGTGGAAATTTGTGCTGCTGGGTGATGGTGCATTGATGCCGAAGGTTCTAAAACTCAGGGGAGATCTCAAGCTGGAAGATGACCTGCTGCTTCCTGGATTCAAGCAGTACGATGAAATCCCTCTTTACTATGGGTTGGCCAAAGCATTTATCCACGCCAGCACAACTGAACAGTGGGGTCTGGTGGTCAACGAGGCCATGGCCTCGGGCCTGCCGGTCCTGGTCTCCAATCGTTGCGGATGTGCGCCGGACCTGGTACAGAGCGGTGTGAACGGTTTTACCTTCGATCCGTATGATGTAGAGGAGTTGGCAGGGCTTATGATGAAGGTCAGTTCCGGTGAATGCGACCTGACAGCTATGGGGGAAGCAAGTCGGAAAATCATCGCCGATTGGGGGACGGAAAACTTCGCCGACAACCTCATGCGGGCAGCAGAAGCGGCACTAGCATGCGCTCCACCCCGTGCGAACATATTTGACAGGGCGCTGCTCTGGGGGCTGATTCACCGATGATAAAAAGCGCCATCCTCATATCATCTGCCTCCCGCAATGCAGGTGGACTCTTCGAAAGCGTCCGACGTCTCGTTCAGAACCTCCATGAGCAGGATATTGGAGTTGAGGTGTTCAGTATCCGCGATGAACATACAGCTGCGGATATTACTGCCTGGCAGCCGCTCAAAACTTATCTGTTCGATGTTCGCGGTCCGAAGGCCTTTGCCTACGCCCCCGGCATGCTGTCCGAACTGAAAGGGAACCATTACCAGATTATCCACAGCCATGGCATCTGGATGTATCCATCGGTCGTCAACCTACTGAATAATGCTGCCAAGACGACTCCTTATCTTATCTCACCTCACGGCATGCTTGACCCATGGGCAGTTCGAAATTCCGCCTGGAAAAAAAAACTTGCTGGAGCATTGTTTGAAAATCGGCACCTGAGTAAAGCCTCCTGTATCCGAAGCCTCTGCACTTCTGAGACCGAGGCGGTTCGAGAGTACGGCCTGCGCAATCCAATCTGCCAGATACCGAACGGGATCGACCTGGTGGAGGCCGAGTGCACCGAGCCCTCACCCTGGCAGGGGAGTGTGGACAAGGGGAAGAAAATCATCCTCTACCTGGGGCGTATCCATCCCAAAAAGGGGCTAGTGAATCTCTTGCAGGCCTGGGCAGCGACGCGGGATGAGGGGAAGGAGTGGCACCTCGTCATTGCCGGGTGGGACCAAGGGGGCCATGAGGAAGAATTGCAGCAACTATCCCGCAACCTGAGCATTGATGAACGCACGCTCTTTGTGGGTCCACAATTCGGTGAAGCAAAGGCCGCCGCCTATCACCATGCCGATGGTTTTATCCTGCCGTCGTTCAGCGAAGGGCTGCCTATGGTGATTTTGGAGGCGTGGGCCAACCGTCTCCCGGTACTCATGACCACGTTCTGCAACCTGCCTGAAGGTTATAAGGAGGGGGCTGCGCTTCGCATTGGCACGGATGTAGAAGATATAGCTCAAGGACTTCGGGATCTGTTCACAATGTCGGCAAAGGAAAGAGAAAATATGGGAGACCAGGGCTTGACACTGGTCAAGAAGCAATTCACCTGGCCCGTCATAGCTTCTGAGATGAAATCAGTGTACCAGTGGATGCTCGGAGGCGGTGCGCCTCCTTCGTCGATAAGGATGCCAGGATGAACAGTATGGACCTGAACATATCAGCCAATCGGAAAGCTACAAAATATTCCCTAATCGAACAGATGCTGCGCGTCCTGTGGGGCGTGGGCAAGCTGCTGTTCCGACTCAGTCCAAGGATTTGTTTTGGATGGAGGCGCTTTGTCCTGAGGGCCTTTGGTGCAAAAGTCGGGAAGAATGTCTGCATTTACAACTCTGCAGTAATCTATATGCCCTGGAACTTGGAGATAGGTGAATGGTCGAGCATAGGTGAGTACGCGTTTATTTACAACCTGGGCAAAATAAATATCGGTAACCATGCCACTATTTCTCAACGTGCTCACCTCTGTGCCGGGACCCACGACTTTACCGATCCTGCTCTCCCACTGCTTAAACCCCCAATTGTTGTCAAAGAACAGGCCTGGGTCTGTGCCGATGCTTTTGTCGGACCGGGTGTTACTGTGGGTGAAGGAGCCATTGTCGGCGCGCGGGCGGTAGTGGTAAAAGATATACAACCTTGGGATATCGTGGTGGGAAATCCGGCTAGAGTTGTACGTAAACGGGTCATGAAGGAAAAGAATGTCAACTAACATCTCCTTTCTCATTCCCACCCTCAATGAGGAAAAAAATATAGCTTATTCCTTGGAGAGTTGCGCGTTTGCCGATCAGGTCTTTGTTCTGGATTCCGGCTCTACCGACAAAACAAAGGAGCTGGCAGAAGCCGCCGGTGCTTTTTTCGTATATCATCCATGGGAAGGCTATGCCAGGCAAAAGAACTGGGGACTCGACAATCTCCCCTTAGAGACTGAATGGATTTTTATACTTGACGCTGATGAGGTGATAACTTCCCCCTTGCGCGATGAGTTGCTGGAACTAGCGGGCAGTATGGCTCTTACCGACAAATCTGGATTCTACGTGAACCGTTACTTCGTATGGGAAGGAAAGCAAATCCGCCATTGCGGCTACTACCCTTCATGGAACCTCCGCTTTTTCCGTCGTGGTAAAGCGCGTTATGAAGAGCGAGACGTGCATGAACATATGGTGGTGGATGGCCCTGTCGGCTATCTCAAAGGTGAAATGCACCATGAGGACCGACGAGGCAGGGAGTACCTCTGGCAAAAACATCTGAAGTATGCTGAGCTTGAAGCACGTGAGATGGTGAAGTCTGTCAAAGGAGAGTCAACTGGTGAACTTAAACCCTCCTTTCGAGGAAACTCCTTGGAACTGCGTCGGGCAATCAAAGAGAGAATCTGGCCCTTTCTGCCAGCTCGCTGGGCATTGAGGTTTCTTTATATGTATATTTTGAAGCAGGGCTTTCTTGATGGCGCTACAGGTCTGGACATGTGTTTGTTCATGACCCGTTATGAGTTTGAGATCGCCAGGAAATTCAAAGCGTTTAAGAATATCGCTAACTCATCCGGAGTTCGTTAGTTCCATACTGTGTAATCGTTGCCGGTCCAGGTCCAGATGCGCATGACGGTCAGTATGCCACTCGCCGACGTGGCAGTTTCGGCAACAGTTCCCCGTACATTCCGGGCAGCAGGGTAAGTGCCATTCGTAGTACTTCCTGTGCCGAGCCCCGTCAACCTCACCCCGCCGCTAAGTTCTGATATCGTAAAGTCCCAGCTGTCATTCTGTGCCGCATGGGTAATTGTGCCATTCAGGGGGATCCGCACGACACGATTGTTATTGGCATCCCTCAGCCACCAGCCGGGGCTGTTGCAGGATTCGGTGAACGTTCCCGTTGTGGTGAACGGCACTATGATCACGTAGGCAACATCACCAAATTCATTGGTCAGGGTCCAGTTTTGTGTCGGTAAAATGGTTGCATTGGCACTGTTAGCAGTTGCACTGGAGCTGGTGCTGATTGCAGCACTTACCGTGGAGCTTGCACTGTTCACAGAATTAGAATCGGAGCCGCCACCGCTGCCGCAAGCCGAAAGCCCGAGCGTTCCAGCTACCAGCAAGGCCCAAAGAACTTTCGAGAATGATCTTTTTTCGTTGGTGGCTAGCATGGCTGGACCCTCCCTCTGAATTTGTCGTGTTGATCTGCATTAGTTATTTTGAAGAAATACATGGATGGTGCCATTGCTTGCGGCGAGATTATTAACTTGCAAAATGCTGATATAATTGACTTTTTTTTGGCGGCAGGGCTAATTGGCGGGTACGATGATGTGCAGAAGCGCTGTTTAAGAGTTGCACAGCATTTATGGCACTGATTTGATTTTTATTTAATTACACATGGTTACGAAAGATGAACAGCGAGGCTTTTTTTGAACAGCTGTTGGGTGGATCGCAGTAAAGGATTTGAGCGGGAGACCAACTGTTTAATATTTGAACATAAAAAATTGCTATATTCCCTGTGAGCGGCTATAAATACTGCCTGAGAGTACTTTTTGATATCAGGAAAGTTATTGTCAACAATACTCCGGGATCGTAAAAGAGAACTATCAGACAAAATGACTACCATCTCCATCATCACCGTCACCCACAACGCGGCAACAACCATTGGCAACTGCCTTCAGAGTCTTGCTGCCCAGACTCATCCCTTCGAGCATATCATCATCGACGGAGCATCCACTGACGCAACTCTGGAGATTGCCCGTGGCATCTCGCCGTTCTGCCGGATCGTTTCAGAATCTGACCGGGGGATTTACGATGCCATGAACAAGGGGATCGCCCTTGCGACCGGCGAGGTGGTCGGCATCCTCAATGCCGATGACTTCTATGCATCGCCGCAGGTACTGGAGAAGATAGCGCATGTATTCAGGGACCCGGCAGTAGAAGCATGCTATGCGGATCTGGAGTATGTCAAGTTCCGGGAGACTATGAATAATGACCGGGAAAAGGGAATAGATCAGCGGACAGCGCACAGTGAATCACTTCAGGACTCAGCGCTTATAACTCAAAGCTTTCAAGTGGTCAGGTATTGGAAATCCGGCGCCTTCTCCCCGAACAGATTCAAATGGGGATGGATGCCGCCGCATCCGACATTTTTCGTCAGAAGAAGCGTGTACGAACGTTACGGGACCTTTCGCTTCGATATGGGATCAGCAGCTGATTACGAACTGATGCTCCGGTTTCTTTTCAGGCACGGGATCACGACAGTCTATATCCCGGAAGTGTTAGTACGGATGCGGGTCGGCGGGGCAAGTAACGCCACTCTTGCAGCCCGGTTCAAGGCCAACCGCATGGATAAGCAGGCATGGAGGGTGAACGGATTGAAACCTTATCCCTGGACCCTTCTCTGTAAGCCGTTGCGCAAGATTTTTCAATACAATGCAAGAAATACGACGTGACAACAGAGCTGTATGCGGCAAACAGATCAGATAAATCTCTTGAGCAGACAACATTAAAATATCCGCTTTGTTGTTACAACGTTTCGTGCTAAAGAAATATATCCTCCTTTACCTGCCTGAGCAGAGTGAAGACAACCACTTATCCACATTGAAGCTATGCCATCTATAACTCTTTTCTACATTTTTCTCACCGCCCTCTTCACGGTTCTGGTTATGATCCCGTCCATTTCAAAACTGGCGGTCGGAATCGGGATTATGGACAGGATCGATGCACGCAAGGTCCATACACTGGACACCCCCCGTCTCGGCGGGATTGCGATCTTTTTTGCCTTCATGCTGGCAGTTATCCTCTTTGGAGAGTTCAGCCGCCAGACCCGCGGCTTTCTCTCCGGTGCTATCATAATCTTCCTCACCGGTCTCATCGATGACATTGTCGGACTGACTCCTCAAAAAAAACTTGTCGGTCAGATCATGGCGGCTTTGGCTGCCACGACCATTGGCGGACTGCACATCAAGACCCTGGGAAACCTTTTCGGATGGGGGGAGACCCCTCTCGGCCACCTGGGGTTCCCCCTCACTATTTTAGCCATTGTGGGGATCATCAACGCGATAAACCTGCTGGACGGCCTTGATGGGTTGGCAGGCGGTGTGACTACTATTGCCACAACAGCCTTTGCCATCATTGCCTTTCTCACCGGCAACAGCCAGCTCATCGGTCTGACTGTGGCCCTTTTGGGAGCGATCACCGGCTTTCTCAAGTTCAACACGTATCCCGCGCGGATTTTCATGGGCGACAGCGGCAGCCTGTTTCTTGGCTACTCCTTGGGAATTTTTTCCGCGATAGTCGTTGAAGGGAGTTTCGGCAGGGTAGCAGCAACAATCCCTTTCATAATCCTGTCGATCCCGGTGCTTGACACGTTATATGTAATGTTTTCCCGGATGCGCTCTGGTAAAAATATTTTTCACGCGGACCGCACCCATGTGCATCACCGGTTCCTCGACTTTGGCTTCAGCCACAAAGCAACTGTAACTATCGTTTATAGCCTGACCTATTGCTTCAGTGTCCTGGCCATACTCTTGATAGATCTGCCCGAAAAGTATCTTCTTTCTGTCAGTCTGCTCATTTCGGTATTATTCGTTCTGACAGCAGCAGTGGGCAAACATTTCCCCGGTCCGCTGAACTCCTTGTCATTTGAGCGCCTTCTCCTCAGAAGCAACTCCCAATCACTCATGAATACGTCACACTCCCTCCTCCTGTGCAGCAAATATACCGTGATTGCTATCCTCTCTCTGGCTCTGCTCTTACCTCCTGTTTTAGATTTCAATTCGATTACTGTTGCCGCCCTGCTGCTGGCTCTCTCTATCTCTCTCCTTTTCATGACCAAGGATTGGGGGAACCACTTTCTCCATTTCGTGTTGTACTTTAACGGTGCCTTTCTCATCTACCTCATAGAAAACCAGGGCCGGGAGAAATTTATCGCGGAAATCTCTCTCAATACAGTTTCGCACGGACTCTTTTTCATTCTGTTTTTTATCTGTGGTATCGAGATGTTTATCAGGGTCCGAAGTGGAGAGCTGAAGGGTTCCCCCTTGGAATATCTGTTGCTTTTCATCGTCATCTCTATCCCCTTTCTTCCAGCCGACTTCATCGCAAAACACCATCTCTATACCGTGGGGAGCAAATCGGTTATCCTCTTCACAGCATACAAACAGGTCCTGATGGACCAGGCCAATCGCAATCGGAAGATAATTGTTACGACGCTTGGAGTTCTGCTTATAGCGGTATTGAAGGGGCTGTATGAACTCTATTGGGCGAATTGACTGCAGCTCATCGCTTACCGTCCTTCACTCTAAGAGATGCGGGCCCGGTGTGATGCATGCTACAAGTTAATCACGCAAACTAGCAGATTTTGCTTGCCTTTTAATGTATTTTATTGATTATGATACTTGAGGTTTCCTTGCCAAGTATAAGGAGGCTTTTCTTTTTTGATAAAATCCTACCATAAGGAGAGTATGGATGATCCGGAACTTCACGGCACTTCTGCTCATATCGACTCTGGCTCTGACCTCGCCTGCCCTGGCAGGACCACAGGAGGGGGCCGCCTCCTTCAGCCTCAATGCCGGCAGCCTCATGTTCGACAAGGCCGAAAAACTTGATGACGGCCCGGTGATCGGCGTACGCCTCGGCTATGACCTGCACCGCAATCTGGGTCTGGAGGGAAGTTTCGGTTTTGTCGATACCCGCTCGAATCTCTCCGCCTCCAAACCGCAGGCATATCTGTACACCTACCGGACCGATCTGCTCTACTACCTGCTGCCGGGTTCGTCCTTCGTGCCTTTTCTGGCGGTCGGCGGCGGCATCATGAATCTGGACGGCTCCGAACTCTGGGGGAACCGGACCAGTCTCCTCCTTGAGTATGGCGTCGGCATCAAGTATTTCCTTGCCGACAACCTGGCGCTGCGCGCCGATGGCCGCAATCTCCTCTCCTTCGACAATAATCGCCATAGCCACCTCGAATTTACCGGCGGCATCAACTACTACTTCAACAAGGGGAAAAGTGCGCCGCCACAGGCAGCAGCAGCGGCAGTGATCACCCCGGCAGCGAACGAGCGCCAGGCGGAAGCCCCGAAACAGACTCAACCTGCAGCAGCTGTACAGAAGGATATCCCGACAGAGAGTAATCCCGTGAGCGCAGCAACCGTCAGCCCGGCGCCCGCGCCAGCAAGTCAACCGGCAGAGCTGCCAGCAGGACAGGCCCCGAAAGCAGCGGCATCGACTCCAGTTGCCCCTTCACCTGTCGCTGCGACGCCAACAGCCAGACCCACCACCCCTCTACCCGCTGCTGCACCGGCTGTTGCATCTGCCTGTCCATCACCAGTGAAGATTTCCAGAATTGTTACCATCCAAAACGGCTTTGAAATACAGTCTGATTCTCCCCTGGCACTTCCTCAGGCCATAACCCTGGCAAGCCCGCCCCGACTGGCCCTGGATATCGACTGTGCTACTTATGGCAGCGGGAATAAATCACTGCCGTTCAACCATAGCGGGGTAACCGTGATCCGTATCGGGAACTACCCGGATAAGCTGCGGGTTGTTTTCGATGTAAACCAATCACCGGTTCCTCCCTACAAGATAGTGAAGAGCAGCCAGGGACTCAAGGTACTGTTCGGCAACTCAGCAAAATGATGAGTTCAGGCGTTCTGCCGACACTAACGGCAGGAGGGGATACCAATGAAATACGTTAAAAATTCACTGCCGTTATGTATCAGCAAATATGTGGACTGTACACTGGCAGCAGCCTTGATTCTTGCCCTGTTTCTGACCTGCGGCTGCATGGGTGGCGGCGAAGTCGCCCCTCCGGGGGTCAATAACGGCGGCGGCAGCGGCCCTGCCGGCAAAGTCCTGCAAGGGGCGGTGTCCGGCGCCACAGTATTTGCCGACACCATTGTCGCCAACGGTCGCGGCAATATGGTCATGGACGGCACTGAGAGCCAGTACGTGACCGTGACGGACAGCACTGGTCACTTTACCCTGCCGGCAATCCCCCCCTATAGCTACATGATCGTCTCCAGCGGGGGCACTGACACCCTTTCCGGCAAGCCTGCCATAATGATGCTGGCACCGGCCGGGGCACAGAACCTCTCGGCGCTGACGACCATGGTAGCCCTTGACCCGACGATGAAGAGCAAGATCGAGATCCTGATGGGGGGCTCAAGCTATGACTCTGACATCACCCTGGCAGTCACCCCGGCAGCCCTCATGCTTGCCAAGACCATCGAGATTTCGGTGCAGTCGCTGACAGGAGCCCTCAGCCCGGGAGGCAATACCATCTCCAACAGTCAGGTCAATGACATCCAGTTGACGACGCTGACAAACCTGGCCACCCAGATCGCCTCCCTGAACACTGCCCAGCTCTCTTCGCCGGTATCGATCCAGGCCATGGTGACGACAGCGATAACCGCCACAGCTACGGCCATTGACAGTCGCTACACCAATATAAACATCGGCAGCGCCGCAACGGTTGCCAGCAATATAGCCGCCAGCGTGCCTATCATAGCTACCGCAATCAGCGGCTCGGCATCAGCTTCCCTGTCATTGACCGGTTCGGCCTCTGAGACCTCACAACTGCCGCCAGCTGACCAGAACACCCTGTCTGCGGCGACAAACAGGTCGATAAGCCAGAACTCCGCGACTGTTTCCGTGGCACCGCCGGCATCGACTCCTGATACTACCGCACCGACCGTCACTGCCACCACACCGGCAGCACTTGCCAGCGGTGTTGCCCCGAACGGCAGCATTTCGGCAATTTTCAGCGAAATGCTCGACCTTGCCACCGTGACCCAGGCAAACTTCTCCGTCAGCGGGCCGGCCGGAGCGGTCGGAGGGACCGTCAGCTGGGACGGTACCACCAAAGCGGTTTCCTTCACCGGAGCACTACCGGTAAGCAGCACTATAACAGTCACATTGAGTGGGATGAAGGATCTGGCCGGCAATACCATGACCGCCAAGAGCTGGTCGTTCACCACTGCTGCCAGCACAGACACGCTAAAACCGACGGTCAGCAGTACCACCCCGGCAGCTGCAGCTATCGGCGTCAACTCCAGCACCGTTTCTGCCCGATTCAGCGAAGCGATGAAGAGCTCGACGCTGAACGGGGACACATTCTACCTGACGGACAACACCTCGACTCTTCTGGTTTCAGGAACTGTCTACTACGACATGTCTACCAGCACTATTTCATTTACGCCAACTGTCAGGCTTAACTCAGCCACTAACTACACTGCAACGATCACAACCGGCGCGAAGGACCTTGCCGATAACCCTCTGGCCGCGGCTGTCACCTGGTCGTTCACTACGACCACGACCGGCTCATCGACTACGGTCTCCAATTTCTAATCTGTACAGAACGTCTGAAAAGAGGAGGCTTTGGCCTCCTCTTTTTTTATCAGCTGCTGTAATCGCCCATCTATCCGGAGTCTGCTGACATGCCCCTGACCACACCCACCCTACGCAGCTTTACCCTGCTCTTTTTTTGCAGCTCACTCATCCTGCTGGCCGGCACTACAGTCCAGTCGGAAGAGTTTCACAATGCCCTCTCCCTGCAGGGCTTCACCGGCATCCTCAATACACCGACTGCCACTCTGACCAGCGAGGGACATATCTATACCCTCTACTCGGATCAGAAGGAAAACTCCCTTCGCCCGCAGTTGAAACGGGAAGACAGCTATATGTTTTCCATCGGGCTCTTCGACCTGTTGGAGATGGGCGGACGCTTTACTGAAGCCCCAAGCTACAGTTACATCAATGGTGGTTTGAGGGACCTGTCAGCCAATTTCAAGCTGCAGGTGCCGTTCATCCCAAGAGGCAAATATATCCCTCAGTTGGCAGTCGGAGCCCAGGATCTGGGCGGAAAAATAAATTACCTGCGCACCGTTTATGCTGTTGCCACCGAAGAGATCTGGCGCTTTCGCCTCTCCGCGGGCTACGGCAACGGCCCCGACCGGATGAAGGGGGGCTTCGGCGGGGTCGAGGTAAAGACGTTCGACTGGCTTTATCTGCTCGCCGAGTACGATACCCGTGAGACGAATGTCGGCCTCCGCCTGGTGACTCCGGAGCTGTTTGGCATCCCGGTGAACCTGCAGGTGACGATCAAGTCGGCACTGAACGACAAGCAAGGGAGCCCGGAGTATGGCTTCGGCTTACAGATGCCGCTCGGCTACGACCATCACAACCGGCAGCCATTGGCAAAAGCAGAAGAAGCTGCACCGGTTCAGAAAGCTGAGGGCTCCAGTCCAGGAGGAGTGCAGCCGGCTCTTGCGCCAGGGCAACCCGCGCCAACCGGTTCGGAGCAGACACTCAGCAGCTCGCCGGCAGCAGGAGATCGACGGGCAGCGCTGCTGGAACTCCGGGACCGCCTGGCAAAAGATGGTTTTCAGAATCTCCGCGTCGGCGAAGGTGAAGGTGGTCTGCTGGTGGTAGAGTATGAGAACGGTCGCTACACGAGCAATGAGCTGGACGGCATGGGAATTGTGGCGGGGATCGCAGCCGATATGGCTCCGACTGGATTGGACAGCCTGCGACTGGTACTGCGCAAGAAAGGAATTGCTATTTTCGAGGTCTCTGCGCCCATATCCGGCGTAAAAGCATTTATGGTAGATGCTGGCAGCGAAGAGAAGTTGCGCGATTCCATCAAGGCAACACCCGAACTGAGCGGAGACCGGGGCGTACACTTTGTGTCTGAAGCGGTCAATCCTGCCTGGCTGCGGCCGTCACTGGTGCTCTATCCAGAGCTGAAGACCTTCATCGGCATGGAGAACACTCCGGCCGATTATCTGCTTTCCATCCGTCCCGATCTCTATCTCCCTCTCTGGAAGGGAGCGGTGGCCAATGCCCGCTTGGATTTCCCCTTGAGCTGGAGCGACAGTTTCGATGACGGTCAGCCGCTCCGCGGGAGCCGCCAGCCGAGCCAGCTCGACCGGCTGATGCTCTTCCAGGCGATCCGCCTGGCACCGACACTGATGGCGGATATCGGTGCCGGGATGATTGTCCATGACAGCAACGGTACCCTGAACGAGCTGCTCTGGCAGCCGGGCGACGGCACCCACCGCTTCCGGCTCCGCCAGGCGTTTGCCGTCAATTCTGAGACCCATGCCCGCAATGAGGTTTATCTGGGGGCATACCGCTATCGCTACGCCCCCCTCGACCTCTCCCTTGAGGCGACCGTCGGCCGCTTCTGGAGCAGGGATACCGGCTTTACTGTTGAGTTGAAGCGCTTTTTCGGCGACACCGCTTTTTCCATCTACTACAAGGATGTCCGTTCAGATGTAGACGAGCGAATCCATGCCGGCGGGATACAGCTCTCCTTCCCGCTTACCCTGCGAAGGGAGATGAGCCCATCGCCGGTACAATTAAAGGGGAGTGACGAGTGGAACTATGCTCAGGAGACTGAAATCACTTCCAAAGGCTCTAATCAGGTTGGACGTGCTATCGCAATAAATCCCCAGCCGGCTTTTAACCTGGGGACGGTTTTCTATAATCGGGACCGGCTGAGTGAAGCGTATCTCAAGCTGAATCTGCTCCGGCTGAGAGACGCCTATCTGCGCTATGGCCTAAGCGATTAATCTAATGGGTAAGCCCCGCTATTTCACCAGCTTCAGCGACTGCTTCCACTTCAGGACAAATCCGCGTCGCAGCCCTCTATCGTTGAATCGCGTCAGTTCGTCTCCAGGGAGTATTGGTTTGAATGCCTTTCCGGACGGAAGGCGTTGGCGGCCCTTCGTGATATCACCCCCTTCAGCATCTCCTCTCACCGGATAGAGATCGCTGTTTTGGGAGATTATCTCCTGCCCCTGCTTCGAGAGCAGAAAATCCACCCAGAGTCTGGCAGAATCCGGATTGGTCGCCCCTTTTGTGATAATCACGCTCTGTGGTATCGCAAGAGTCTGCTCAACAGAGTAGAACCAGCCGATGGATGGGTCGCTCTTTGCCCTTCTGAACAGCTCTCCGGAAGGAATGCTGTAGGCGAACAGGGAAGAGCCTCCGGATATGCTGTCGAGCAGTGCACCGTAATCGGTAAACTGCTGGACCCCAGCCGTTCCAATCCCTTTTACCAGCGCCCAGAAATTCTTCACGCTCCACTGCTCCTGGGTAAGGTAGATCAGGGAAAGCCTGTTCTTCTCGGGATCGCATACCGCAATTTTCCCTTTGAAAACAGCGGTACCTGCAGATTTCAACAGCTCTTTGTGTGTCTGCGGCACCTCTTGTTCGCTCAGAAGTTTTGTGTTGTATGCCATGGCAACCGGCTCAAAACCGGTGGCATACGCGAAATCCCCCATGTTTGCCCAGGGATAGATGTTGTCACTCTCCGCAGAGTGGTACTTTAGAGCATAATTGTCTTTCAAAAGAGCCGCCTGAAGCTCGATCTCGCTGCTCCAGAGGATGTCGGCCGACACTTTTCTCCCGCCGACATCACGCATATGCCGGCCAAAGACCTCCGTACCGCTCATATCGATATAATCGACCTTGATCCCCGGATACTTTAAATTGAAGCCTGCCACGACCAGATCGGCGACTTTTCGGCCGACAGCACCGTAGACATAAAGATTACGCACTTTCAGAGCAGCAGCAACTACGTCGTTCCCGGTTTCAGCTGAGGACAATCCTGCGGTGGAAAGAGACACGAACAGATATAGTGACAGCGGCACGAATAATCTTTTCACAAAAATCAGCACTCTGCATGATCCTTGATTGCATTCCCGGCATGTCGGAATATAAAGTCTTTCAGTTCACCTTTCCGCAGAAAAGGAATCCCCTGCCCCGTAATCTCCAGGAATTCGATGCCGAAACCGGGTTTGTACCCGGACTCCCCGCCTGAACCGGTCCTGTTGATCCAGGCGACCCTGCCACGCACCTCCATGGAAGAATCACTGCCGGGAAGAACGAATGAAAAACTCAGCTCTTCACCCATGGGAATCAGTACTCCAGTTGCCACATAGATGCCGTTCAAGGCAATATCTTCGCTCCTTCCCTGAAAGGTGGCTCCGTTGTGGGTCAGCCGGACCTCGGCATGAAGCGGTACGCGAAAGCTGCGCCGCTCAATGGCAGGCAGGAATTTTTTTATCGTCTCCAGGAAAACTTTCCCGTCGAGAGGCTTTGAAAGGTAGTCGCTGCATCCGGCCCGATTGTATTCATCCAGGTCTGCGGGTTTTGCAGCATTACTGACCATGATAACCGGTATATGCTTCAGTTTCGGATCTTCCTTTAAGGCGGCGCAACAGGTTACACCGTCCATTCTGGGCATGTACCTGTCCATAATGATAAGGTCCGGGAACTCCCTCCTGGCTACATCAAGCGCCTCTGCACCGTCTCCGGCTGTCAGGACATGCACCATGGAAGAGGCCAGATATTTCTTCTGTATCTCCAGAAGAAGTTTTACATCATCAACCAGAAGGACCTTGTGCATCATATGAGGCTCCATAACAGTGAATCAACTAGATATGTTACGGAAGAAATTTACCAGTATGGATCATACTGTGTCAATGACATTAGGGAAGGCATCCGGGGAAGTCCGGCGCTGTTTCACTCTCCGAGCCTGCCCATGGTCCAGTCAAGATTCACCCGGGCGACGATGTAGTCTGTTGCCGCCTTTGCCCGGTTGATCTGGGCCTGCAGGAGACTGGTCTGGGCATCGTCGACTTCGAGCCGGATCTTAACGCCGAGTTCATACCCTTTTTCCGCCATCTGCAGCAGCCGTTCAGCCTGTCTGACAGTCCCTGAAAGAGCAGTGAATATCTCGGATGACTCTTTCACACCATTGAGAGCCGTTCTCACTTCCAGCCTGATGCTGTCCATCAGCTTCAGTTTCTCTATCTCCCGCGTAGCAAGTTCACTTCGTGCCTGAGCGACCTTGCCGTCAGTTCTTAATCCGTCGAAAAACGGAAAGGAGAGATAAACACCTATGTTCCAGGCCGGTCCATCGGTTCTGACGCTGCCGACCTCAAGCTGATGCCACCCCGCACCCCCTTTCAGGTCCACTCGCGGCTTATTTTCTGCTGAAGCGATGTTTATCAGCTCACCGTAGATCCCGACACGATACCCTATATCCCTGAGTTCTGGACGATTGGAAAGAGCCGATTTCAGGGCATCATCAAAGGCAGCCGGTTGAGAAAGAACGGGCTCAAGAGTCCCGGCAGCATCGACCTCTTCGCTCTCAAGTGCCAGGTGAAAGCGCAGCCTCTCCCTGGCAAACCTCAGCTGGTTCTCTCCGCGGATCAGACCGGGGCGGGCATTGTCAACGGCGACTTCAGCAGCCAGGACATCGTAATCGGTAGCGACTCCCGCATCGAATCTCTTTTTCGCTTCCTCGCCATGCCTCCCCTTCTGCTTGAAGTTCTCTTCCGCCAGCCGCAGCAGCTCTTTTGCAAGGAGCACATTATAGAAGGCAGCGGTCACATCGCGAGTCGCCGCCTGACGTGCCATCCGGAGCTGTTCATCCGAAGTTTTCAGCCCGATTTCGGCTGCTCGTATCGCAGCACCGATCTTACCCCAGGTATAGAGAGGCTGCGAAAGCGACAAGCCGACAGCGCTATCATACTGAGTACTCCCGCCTCCGGATGCGGCAGGCAGTCCGCCATCACGAAGGACTGCAAAAGAGCCGTTGAGTCCGAACTGAGGAAGTGCGGCTGCCCGTTCATCCACATATCTCCCCTGTACACTCTTCGCATACTCCCCTGCTTTGGCAATGTCGCGGTTCTTCTCAAGAGCTATGGCAACCGCCTGTTCGATGGAGAGTGTGCGGACAGAAGCCGCAGCCGGTGAAACGGCCGTCATCAGAATCAGAAAAGTCCCAATATATTTCAATTTAGTTCTCCTTCAGTAAATACAGGTTTTCAGACTGAAGGCTGAAGACTGAAGGAAACATTTTATACCTTCAGCCTTCTACTTCAGCCTTCTACTTCAGCCTGCATCCACAAAAACAGCACGACGAATGCCGCGCACAGAATTTATCAGCCAGATCTCCTCAGCTTTTGCCAGATCGGCAGGAAAGA
>VFJK01000158.1 GCA_009886125.1 Geobacter sp.
CGGCCAACCGGATTGTGCGGGGAGCAGAGGAGCAGCATCCGGGTGCGTGGGGTGATGGCCTGCTCCAGAGTTTCCATATCCATGATCCAGCGTCCCTTTTCCATCTTCAGCGGCACCTTGACCGTTGTGCGGTCAGTGAGGGTCGGCGCCGACATGAAAGGAGGATAGACCGGTGTAAAGGTGATGACCTCGTCACCCTCCACCCCGACAGCCTTGCAGAGGACATTCAGCCCGCAGACCAGGCCGGGAAGCCAGACCAGACACGCCGGCTCTGTCCGCCACCCGAAATCCCGCTCCAGATGCTCCAGCACCGCTGTTACCAGCCCTTGCGGCGGGCAGGTATAGCCGAACACGCCGTGCTCGACCCGCTCGTGCAGCGCCGCAATTATTGCCGGCGGCGAGCGGAAATCCATGTCCGCCACCCAGAGCGGAATGATATCCCGGCCGGAGTACCGGTCCCACTTCTCGCTGGCCGTACCACTGCGGTCGACTACGCTATCGAAATCGAATTGCTCGGGCATACTTGCTCCGCCGGTCATACCCGGTAGCGGTTCGTCAGTCCCGTGAGGAAACTGCGCAGGAACTGATCACCGCACTCCTTGTAGTTTTTGTGCCCTCTGCTGCGAAAGAGCGCCCCCAGTTCCGATTTGGTAACAGTGACCCCGGCCAGGTTCATGACCGCGATCATGTCGTCGTCCTTCATCTCCAGGGCGATGCGCAGTTTGCGCAGGATGATGTTGTTGGTCCGCTCTCCGCCCGACCTGACCGGTTCAGCCGGGACACCATCACGAGGCCCCCTTTTGAGGGTGATCAGTCCGTCAAAAAAATCTTCCAGCAGTCTGTTGCTGCATTCGAGGCAGCCTTCTTCCTCTTCCTTTTTCAGTAGAGCGATCAAGGCGTCCTGATCCATGTCGTGACCGGAGAGGCTGAAGATCTCAAGCATCTTCGGATTGCTTATATCGAGGGCATAGCGGAAGCGGCGTAATATATCGTTATTGGTCACTGCTGCTCCTTTTATGCTGAGGCGTTGTAGTGAGGAGCGGTTCTCACCGTCACGGATTGAGGGTTACTGGAAGAAAACAGCTGCTTCACCCTCGGTGTACACCTGGATGGAGATCCTCTCCTTCTGGACGATCATATCACTGAAGTGCAGTTTCTTTATATCCCCCTTCAGATAGAGATGCTCCGCCAGCGGCACCCTGGCAAGAGCTTTGCCGGCCATCTGCCGGGTCTGCTCCAGCTGCGCGTTCAGGTTCATATTGAGCTTTTCATGGATCGTATCCCGGATCGTGCCGTGCAGCATCCATGCAGCAGACTGCAGCAGCATACTCTGGCTCTGCAGGTCAAAATCCACATCCTCCACAGAGAAGATGTTGGTCTGCGGATTGACCACCGGCCGGGCGGTCAGATAGAACACCCCTTCCAGCGAGCCCTCGGTCTGCAGCTTTATGACCAGCTTGTCACCGTTGCCATAGAGGTCGATACCCTTGATGACAATGCTTTTCCCGTCGGCATCAAACTTTTTGCCCAGCAGCAGGGTCGAGGCAATGGCCTGCAGATCCTTGTAGGGTAGGTCGGCGTTCAGGGCGATGCGGAAGGTTTTGTCGAAAGCGCTGGCCTGCTTGAGTTCCGGCAGCGGCAGCAGCGGCCGCGGCGCCGGCTGCGGGCCGACGACCATTTCGGCATAGGTGCTGACGCCGACGCTGACGCGCACCTTGTTGTTCTGGGCATAGAGCGGATAGAGCATCAGCGCGCGCGGGGTCAGTACCAGCCAGGCGTTGTAGTTCCTGTCCAGCAGCACCGGCTTCTGGGCCGTATTCCAGACCTGGACGACCTCGTTTTTCAGCGGAAAGAGCTCGTTGACCTTCTGGGCAAGCAGGTCGGACAGGACCTTCTGCACCGGCTGGGTGAAGCTCTCGATGATGCTGCGCGGCTTGATCTTCACCGGGCCGATGCCGAGCTCATCCAGCAGCTGCTCGCTGAGGCCGACGTAACTGACGTCGGTGTGCAGTTTCCAGTCGGGTGTGATGCCGGCTCTGGCCCTGAATTTCAGGGTCAGGGGGATGGCGCGCGATTCGAACACGCTGTAGCTCAGTGACATGGCCAGCGGCAGCGTTACATAGATGTAGTTGTCGCTGGCACTGACGACAATCGACCCGCTCCTGACCACTTCGGCGGTCAGTCCCCTGGTGCCGGTCGAGCCCTTGTACAGGTCTTTGCGAACCGTCTTGTTGAGGGCCCTGGCCAGATCATCCGTCGAGGCCTCGATCGGGATGTTGATTATGGAGGCTTCCTTTTTCAGCTCCGAGCGGAACGCCTCGTCCAGGGGGCGCTCGGCCGTGAGTGTCTTGACGCTGGCTGCACAGGAGCAGAGCGTCATGGCAGCCAATAGTAACACAACCAACCTGACAACCTGATTCACAGAACCCTTTGTACGTTTTTTCATCCTGCAGCTTTCATACTTCATAATTCATCCTTCATAATTGTATTTCGCGGCCTTACCTTCTGCAGCAGCCGGTCCATGTAGTAGTAGACCACCGGCGTTATGTAGAGTGTCAAGAGCTGGGATGTCAGGAGACCGCCGACAACGGCAAGTCCGAGCGGCTGCCGGGACTCCCCTCCTGCCCCCAGTCCCATGGCAATGGGAAGGGTCCCCATCAAGGCGGCCATGGTGGTCATCATGATCGGCCGGAAACGGACGATCGCCCCCTCAAAAATGGCGTCCAGCGGACTCTTCCCCTCCTCCCGTTCAGCTTCCAGGGCAAAATCGATCATCATGATGGCGTTCTTCTTGACGATGCCGATCAGCAAGATGATGCCGACAAAGGCATAAATGTTCAGATCACACTTGAAGATCATCAGGGTGATGAGCGCCCCGAAACCTGCTGCCGGCAGCCCTGAAAGGATCGTGATCGGGTGGATATAGCTTTCATACAGCACACCGAGCACGATGTAGATGACAAAGATGGCCATGGCCAGCAGCATCCATAAGCCGGAGAACGAGGATTTGAAGGCTTGGGCTGTGCCCTGAAAGCTGGTGCTGACTGTTGCCGGAAGTGATGTCTCCGCCATCTTGTCCACCAGCTTCATTGCATCTCCCAATGCGACACCGGGGCGGAGGTTGAACGAAAGTGTTACCGCGGGGAGTTGTCCCAGGTGGTTGACAGCCAGCGGGCCGATGGTTTTGGAAATGGTGGCGATGGTTTCCAGCGGAATCAGCTGATTGGTTTTGCCACGTATATAGAGCATCCCCAGCGCTGCCGGGTCGCCCTGGTAGAGCGGATCAAGTTCGAGGATCACCTGGTACTGGTTGGTCGGGGCAAAGATGGAGGAGACCTGCCGTGATCCATAGGCATAGGCCAGGGCGTCTTCAACCTGCAGTACGGAGAGCCCCAGTGCTGCAATCTTGTCCCGGTTGAGCTCCACATGGACCTGCGGATTACTGATCTGCAGGTCGCTGGTCACATCCATCAGCTCCGGCAGTTCCCGCAGCTTTGCTTCCAAAGCTGACGAGGAGCGGTAGAGCTCATCCGTATCCTGGCCCTGGAGGGTGAACTGGTACTGGCTTTTGGAGCTGGTGCCACCGATCTGGATCGAAGGGACGTTTTTCAGGAAGGTGCGGACCCCGGCAACCTCGGCAAGTTTGGGGCGCAGTTCCTGAATGATCTGGTCGGCAGAGAGTTTGCGCTGGTCGCGGGGTTTCAGGCGCATGAAGAACCGGCCGGTGTTGCTGCTGCCGCCGCCGCTGCCGATGGATGACATGAACCCCTCAATATTGGGATCTTTGGCGATAATGGCTGCCAATGCTTCCTGGTGCAGCTTCATGTCGGCATAGGAGGTTCCCTGGGCTGTCTCGGTGTCGGCGTTGAGCCGGCCGGTGTCTTCAGTCGGCAGGAAGCCCATGGGGATTATTGTAAAGAGCCAGACGGTCAGGAGGGTGATGAGCAGCGTAGCAACCATGGTCGTCCGCCGGAAGTGCAGTACTGTTTTCAGGGAACTCTCGTAAAGATGCAGCACAGCGTCAAAGAACCGCTCCAAGGTCATGAACAGCCGGCCGTGATGGGCAGTGGCCGGTGGTTTCAGAAAACGGCTGCAGAGCATAGGGGTCAGGGTCAGGGAGACAAAACAGGAAACCAGGATCGCCACGCTGATGGTGATGGCAAATTCGTGCAACAGCCGGCCTAGAATCCCCCCCATGAACAGAACCGGGATAAAGACCGCCACCAGGGAAATGGTCATGGAGACGATGGTGAAGCCGATCTCTTTTGAGCCCTTGAAGGCGGCCTCCATGGCACTGGCGCCCTTTTCCATGTGGCGGACGATATTCTCCAGCATGACAATGGCGTCATCCACCACAAAGCCGACCGCCAGAGTGAGGGCCATCATGGAGATGTTGTTGAGAGAGAAGCCCAGAAGGTGCATGACGGAGAAGGTGCCGACGATGGACATCGGCACCGCCAGAGAGGGGATAATGGTGGCGGAAAGATTGCGCAGAAAGAGAAAGATCACCATGATGACCAGACCGATAGTCAAAATCAGGGTGAACTTGACGTCATGCATCGATTCCCGGATCAGGGTCGAACGGTCAAACAGCACGCTGAGCTCGACCGCAGCCGGTATCTGGCTGCGGAACCCTGGCAGCAGATTCCTGACGTTGTCCACCACCTCGATGGTGTTTGTTCCGGGTTGGCGATAGACGGCCAGAACAATGGCGCGGGTGCCGTTGTACCAGCTGGCGGTTTTGGTGTTCTCCACACTGTCGAGCACTGTCCCGAGCTCTTCCAGGCGGACCGGGGAGCCGTCCCGGTAGGCAACAACCACTTTCCGGTAGGCGGCTGCCTTGAACAGCTGGCCGCTGGCTTCAATGGTATAGGCCTGTTTGGTGCCGTCCAGGGTCCCGGTAGGCAGATTGACATTGGTTTCGTCAATGGCGGTCGCCACTTCATCGATGCCTATCAGGCGTGAGGCGAGCGCTTTTGGGTCGAGCTGGGCCCTGACGGCGTATTTCTGCGAGCCGAAGACATTGACCTGGGCCACGCCGCTGATGGTGGAGATGCGGCGGGCGATCAGGGTCTGGGCATACTCGTCGACTGTGGAAAGGGGCAGGGTGGGGGAGCTGAGCGCCAGGTAAAGGACCGGCTGATCAGCCGGATTCACCTTGCGAAACGACGGCGGTGTCGGCATGTTTTTCGGTAAAGAACGGATGGCCAGGGAGATGGCCGCCTGGACATCCTGGGCAGCGGCATCGATATCCCGGTCCAGGTTGAACTGGAGGGTGATCCTGGTCGAGCCGATGCCGTTGGTGGAGGTCATGGAATCGACCCCGGAAATGGTGGAGAGCTGGTTCTCCAGCGGGGTCGCAACTGCCGATGCCATGGTGTCCGGATTGGCTCCGGGCAGATTGGCATTTACCTGAATGGTGGGAAAATCGACGTTTGGCAGGTCATTCACCGGCAGGAGACGATAGGATGCCACCCCGAAAATGAAGATGGCGATCATGATCAGTGAGGTCATGATCGGGCGGCGGATGAAGATGTCAGCGATGTTCATAGTTACTTGCTTCCGCTCGGCTTTTTCTCTGTTTCCGGCTTCTCTTTCGACTCCACTGTCGCACCGGGGGTCAGCCGCAACTGGCCGTCAATCACCACCGTTTCACCGGCTGCCAGCCCTTTCTCGATGACGGTCTCCTCACCGGAAGCCGCGGCAGATGTCACCTGACGCATCTCTACCTTGTTATCCTGCGCCACCACATAGACGAACTCTCCCTGCTGGCCGGTCTGGATGGCCTGGGTCGGGACGACCACGGCATTCTGGCGAGAAGCGAGCGTCAGCACCACATCGGTATACTGACCCGGCCAGAGCTTGCGTGACTTGTTGGCAAAAACACCTTTCAGCTTGATCGTCCCGGTAGCCTGATTCACGGCATTATCCAGAAAGCTGATCGTCCCGACCTCCGTTGCCCCCGGCTCGTTCGGGATCCGGGCTTCTATCTTCAACTGACCGGCTGCCATGGCCCGTTTTATCTCCGATAGTCGTTTTTCAGGGAGAGCAAAAGTGACATAGATAGGACTCACCTGATTGACGGTCACTATGGCCAGATCGTTTGACTTCACCAGGTTGCCCGGCTGCAGGGCGATCGTACCGGTCCGGCCGGAGATCGGCGAGCGGATGGAACAGTACCCGAGCTGGATCCTGGCGTTCTTGATAGCAGCACGACCGGCAACGACCGTTGCAGCCAGTGATTCCGCATTCGATTTCAGCAGATCGTACTGGTCATGGGTCACGATGCCGTCCTTGAGCAGACCTTCGTACCTCTTCGCCTGCTCGACTGCGAATCGTGCCTGTGCCTGGTCCCTGGCAAGCGTGGCCTCACTTTGATTCAATGTTGCCTGGAACGGTTCAGGATCGATGCTGATCAGCAGAGCACCCTTCTCCACATCGCTCCCTTCGGAGAAGTGTACCCGTGCTATCTGGCCGCTTACCTGCGACTTGATGGCAACGCTGGTGAATGCCTCGATGTTGCCGATCGCTTTTACCTGGACCGGGAGATCTTTTTGCAGGGCATGTGCTACTTTCACCGGTACCGGCAGCTTTGCCTTCGGCTTCTCTTTCTTGCCGGTGCAGCCGGCAGTGGAGAGGAGTAACAGTGATGTGACAAGGGAGAGTATGACGATTCTATTCATGGGCTCTTCTTTCCGGGAAATATTCTCTCCGGGACAGGTGTCAGGGTACTTTCAAAGTAAACGCTGTCTATTGCGTCTTCCGGTCGAGACTCCGGTACTGGATCGCTTCGGAGAGGTGCTGTTCGCGGATGTTATCACTGTTTTCCAGGTCTGCAATAGTGCGGGAGACCTTGAGTATCCGGTTGTAGGAGCGGGCGGAGAGACCGAGCCGGTCGGTGACGAGTTCGAGAAGGCGGTTGCAGGCAGAATCAAGTTCGCAGTGCTTGCGGATCAGGCGCGGTGTCATCTGGGAGTTTGAATGGATTTTCAAGCCGTTGAACCGCTCCCGCTGAAGATTTCGGGAGTTTTCCACCCGTGCGGCAATGGCTGCGGAGCTTTCGCTGTCTGTCCGGTCGGCAAGATCGCGGTACTTGACTGCCGGGACTTCGATATGGATGTCTATTCTGTCCATGAGCGGGCCTGATATGCGGGAACGGTAGCGGTGGATATCACGCGGCGAACAGGAGCAGGAGTGGGCCGGATCACCGAGATAGCCGCAAGGACAGGGATTGAGCGCAGAGACCAGCATCACTCTGGCTGGATAGGTGATCGAGGCCAGAGCACGGGAGATAGTGACCCTTCCGTCTTCGAGCGGCTGGCGGAGGACTTCCAGGACATGCTTCTTGAACTCCGGCAGCTCATCCAGAAACAGTACTCCGTTATGAGCAAGAGAGACCTCTCCGGGCTTCGGGGTATTCCCGCCGCCGATCAGTCCGACATCGGAAATCGTATGATGCGGGGAACGGAACGGCCTCTGGGCGATGAGAGCCCTCTCCCGGTCGAGAAGCCCCATGATGCTGTAAATCATGGTGGTTTCGATAGCCTCTTGAAAGGACATCTGCGGCAGGATAGTCGGAAGCCGCCTTGCCAGCATGGTCTTGCCCGATCCAGGCGGCCCGAGCATCAGAAGATTATGTGCTCCGGCTGCAGCGACTTCCAGCGCCCGCTTTGCGTTTTCCTGCCCCCGGACCTCGGAGAAATCCTCATGGTATTCGGCTTCCTGCCTGAAAAGTTTATGGATATCCACCTTATGAGGTAAAACATCAATCTCCCCGTTCAGAAAGCCTACAACTTCGGCCAGATCGGATACCCCGATTATGTCGATCCCCTCTACGACTCCGGATTCATTTATATTCTCGACAGGTACGATTATCCCTTTCAGCTTCTCCGCTTTTGCCGTTACCGCAACAGGGAGTGAGCCGCGTACCCCCTTGATCGAACCGTCAAGCGAAAGCTCCCCGATGACAAGATAGTCGGAAAGCTTCTCCTTCCTGACTACGCCGGTCGCTGCAAGAATGCCGACAGCGATCGGAAGATCGAATGATGTCCCCTCTTTCTTGAGATCGGCAGGGGCCAGATTCACCGTTATTCTGCGGGCCGGGAACTCATATCCGGAATTCTTCAATGCTGCCTTGACACGGTCCTTGCTCTCCTTGACCGCTCCGTCCGGCAGCCCGACAGTCGAAAACTGCGGCAATCCCTGGGCAATATCGACCTCTACCTGAATGGTGACTGCATCTATTCCAATAAGGGCGGAGCTCAGGACTTTGGCTAGCATTAGAGAACCTCGTGAAGGGTGAAAAGTGAGGGGTGAAGAGTGAAAAGGCTAAAGCAGGGCCTTGATTCACGTTTCACTTTTCACATTTCACTAGTTTATCGTATCCAGATACTTTTCTGCATCAAGTGCTGCCATGCAGCCGGTTGCGGCTGAGGTGATCGCCTGCTTGTAGAAACGATCCTGTACATCACCGGCTGCAAAAACTCCGGGGATGCTGGTTGCCGTAATATTACCGTCTATGCCGCAGAGGGTACGGATATAGCCTTCGTCCATCTCCAGCTGGCCCTCAAAAATCTTCGTATTCGGCGAATGGCCAATGGCGATGAAACAGCCGTGCACCGGCACCTCTTTGGTAGAGCCGCTCGTATGACAGATGCGGATACCGGTGACTCCGCTTGCATCGCCAAGCACCTCGTCCAGCTTATGGTTCCATTCGATGGTGACATTCCCCCCCCTGGTCTTGGCGATCAGCTTGTCGGCCAACATCTTTTCCGAACGGAACTTGTCCCGGCGATGGATGACCGTTACGTGAGAGGCAATCTGGGAGAGATAGAGCGCCTCTTCCACCGCAGTATTGCCGCCGCCGATGACGGCGACCGGTTTGCCGCGGTAGAAAAAACCGTCGCAGGTGGCGCAGGCCGACACCCCTTTACCCTTGAATGCCTCTTCAGACGGAAGGCCCAGGTACCTGGCTGTCGCACCGGTGGCAATGATAAGGGCATCGCAGCTGTAGCTGCCGTTGTCGCCGGTCAGGGTAAACGGGCGCTTCAGCAGATCAGCCGTATGAATCTGATCGGAGATGAAGTTGGTGTCGAAGCGCTCTGCATGCAGCCGCATCCGCTCCATGAGATCCGGTCCCTGAACGCCGTCGGCATCGCCTGGCCAGTTATCGACCCCGGTCGTGGTCATCAGCTGTCCGCCCGGCTGGAGTCCGGTGATCAAAGTCGGGGTGAGATTAGCCCTGGCAGCGTAGACAGCTGCTGTGTAACCTGCCGGGCCGGAGCCCATAATGATGAGTTTATGATGAGAAACAGACATGCAGTACCCCTTCGGTAAGATTAATTTCATAAAAATATCAGCAGCCTTCTGAAAATGCAAGTTCGTGGCACTCCCAGGGACAAGGTCCGGCCGCTAGAGGCTCTCCCTGTTGGACCGATTCCGTCGTCTGTTCCTCCTCCGTCGCGTCTTCACGGGTTCCTGCCGGACATTCGACTGCTCGCCCTGAAGGAGCCCGTCGCCGGCATAGCGCTCCCACCAGGCGATCACTTTTTCAAGGGAGCTGTCACTGACTGCCCTGAAGCGAAGATAATTGAGAGCATCCGTAAAACCCGGTCTTGAGACGATATTCTGCGGCCTTCTCCCGGGAAGCTTTGCGAGGCGCTCCTCAAGAAGCAGGATCTCGCGAAGCCTCATGACGGTCCTCTGCGGGATCTGCATAAATCCGGATACTTCCTTCAGGAAACCGGAGAGCGCATGATCCACGCAATCCTGAAATGATCCGGAGTGTGCCGCGAATCCCTCCGTCCGGCTCGCCAGGTAATTTCCGAAAAAAACAGCCAGAAACAGCTGCGGGGAGATTGCCACGCCTGTTGCCAGGCGGCTGTCGATCCAGTCCAGGGAGAGATCTGCCGTGTCATCACCACTCTCATCATGCCACTCATCAAATACCGGCAGGAGCGCTTTGAGCAGACCGCCTTCCTTGAGCAGCCTGCAGCACTCTTTTGCGGATCCGGAGAGAAACAGCTTGAGAAACTCATCAAACAGTCTGGCAGGAGAAGCATGCGTGATCCTGACTGACATCTCGACAAGCGCCTTCCAGCTGCTCTTTTCGATCGTGAAGCGGAGCTGGGCTGACAGCCTGACTGCCCTGAGCATCCTGACCGGGTCCTCGGTGAACCGTTCCCACGGGTCGCCGATCGTCCGTATGAGCCTGAGATCCAGATCTTCAAGCCCGCCGACATAGTCAATGACTGAGAAATCGGCAATGCTGTAGGAAAGAGCATTTACCGTGAAATCCCGTCGCCAGGCGTCCTCTTCGGGAGTGCCGAAGAGATTGTCCCGCAGCAGCATCCCCCCCTCGTTTTTCAGCAGGCGGCCATTATGCCGGTCATTGTCAGCTTCGGGCTCAGACTCTCCCTCATCACTCTCGAATTCGTCCGGCTCAGGCTCTGCGCCGCTCGCCCGGAAGGTCGCAACCTCAATGACTTCATCTTTGAAATGCAGATGAGCCAGCCTGAAACGGCGACCGACCAGTCGACAGTTCCGGAAAAGTCTTTTGATCTCAGAGGGGGTCGCATCGGTGACGATATCGAAGTCTTTCGGAGCCCTGTCGATGAGCAAATCCCTTACCGAGCCCCCTACCAGACAAGCTTTGAACCCGTTGTCGCGCAGGCGGTACATGATCCGTAAGGCATTCGGGCTGATCATGCTCCTTGAAATATTATGTGATGCGCGCTTTATTAGTATCGGCAGAGTCGGTTGCATAATGATTATTTCATAGCACACTAAAACAGACATGGCAAAGTGAGTATCACCGTCGTGCTGATTTTACAGATTTTTGACCTGGGTCATGCATAATAAGGTTTTTAGCTGATAGGGTAATCACATGAAGGAACTTGATAAAAAACAGATCAGCGACCTCAGGACAGTTGCACGCTTCATTCAGCTTTTCTGCGATGACAACCATGACCGGAAAACTGCCGGCGAAACAACTCTGCCTGACTTCCTCTGTTCGAGAGATGCACGCAGAGACAGTCTCTGCCCGGAATGTGCCGCACTGCTTGAACACGGGATCAAAAAAAGATCGCTCTGCCCGTTAAACCCGAAACCCTCGTGCAAAAGCTGTCACATACACTGCTACGCGCCGGAATACCGTGAAAAGATCAGAATGATAATGGCATACTCCGGCAAGAGAATGATCCTGAGGGGAAGGCTGGATTACCTGTTTCACTACTGGTTCATGTAATAGATAATTCTGAATCCGCGACAATGAGAACCGTCTCTCACCGTCACGTATTCAGGATAAAATAAACCTAAAAAAGGAGAAATTGGATATGCTCAGGAAAATAGTACAGATTGACCAGGACAGATGTAACGGATGCGGGCTCTGTGTCCCTTCGTGTGCTGAAGGTGCAATAAAGATGATCAACGGCAAGGCCGTACTTTCGGCTGACAATCTCTGTGACGGACTTGGCGCATGCCTGGGAGAGTGCCCGCAGGATGCGATCAGGATCATTGAGCGCGAAGCCGACGAGTTTGACGAGGCTGAAGTAGCGAAACATCTTACGTCGATTGACAAGGCTCCGGCAGAAGAACATGGCCATCATGGCCACGGACATCATGGGCATCATGGGCATGGACATCATCAAGGCCATGGTCACAGCGGCGGCTGCCCTGGTTCAAGAGCAATGAGTTTTGAACCGAAAACAGCTCCGGTTGCCGCAGAAGCAGGCTCACGTCAGAGCATGCTTGCTCAGTGGCCTGTCCAGCTCCATCTTGTACCGACCTCTGCCCCTTATTTTCAGGACGCAGACCTGCTTATCGCCGCTGACTGCGTGCCGTTTGCCTACGCGGATTTCCACAAGGACTACCTTGCGGGTAAAGCTGTTGTCATAGGCTGCCCCAAACTCGATGACAACCAGTTCTATCTACAGAAATTGACAGAACTGTTCCGCAACTCTTCCCTGAAGAGCATCACCGTCATGAGGATGGAGGTGCCCTGCTGCGGAGGCATCGTTATGGCCGCAAGACAGGCGCTTGCCGCCTGCGGAAAGGATATCCCCTTTAAAGAGATCACCGTAGGAATACAGGGAGAAATCAGGTAAGCGGACTAAAGAGACTTTTTTTATCTTTTTCAACTTGACAAGTTTGTACCCGGTTGGTATTTTTTTACTATGCTTGACACCCATATCAGCCAAGGAGAATTAATATTATGAGCGTATGCACACTCGTTACCCAGCAGGCACCCGATTTTACCGCTGACGCAGTCATGCCGGACAATAGTTTCGGGCAGATAACCCTGTCATCCTTCAAAGGGAAGTATGTAGTTCTCTTCTTCTATCCGCTTGATTTCACTTTTGTCTGTCCTTCCGAGATCCTGGCTTTCAACAAGAAACTGGCAGATTTCAAGAGCAGGAACTGTGAAGTGATCGGTGTTTCAGTAGATTCAAAGTTCACCCATCTCGCCTGGAAAAACACGAAACTTGAAGATGGCGGAATAGGCGACATCCAGTATCCTCTTGTTGCAGACCTGAGCAAGACCATCGCCAGAGAGTACGGCATTCTGTTCAATGACGCAGTTGCACTGCGAGGTCTCTTCCTTATCGATACCAATGGGATCATTCGTCATGCCGTCATAAACGACCTACCGCTTGGGAGAAGTGTTGATGAGGCGATCAGAATGGTGTCAGCTCTTCAGTTCGTCGAAACTCACGGAGACCAGGTGTGCCCTGCCAACTGGAAAGAGGGTGAGGATGCCATGAAACCGACCGCAGACGGGGTTGCATCCTACCTTTCAACGCACGCATAGAGAAAACGGCTTTTTGCAGGAAATGGCGCAGTCTGATGACTGCGCCATTTTTATTGCGGGATATTCAGTTTCCGTCCAGAGCTGCTTGCCACCCCGTATTTATTGTGTTACAAGGAGATAATGTTCAAAATCAACACGATCCTGCACCCAATGCATTAAAGGAGAATCATTGCCAATGAAGACTCTTTTTTTAGCCCTTATCATCTCCGTCTCAATACTGACTGCCCTGCCGGCAGCAGCCGAAACTCCAAACCCTGATTCTATTGCCGAAAAGATGTCCTTCAAACTCGTCAGGGGGGTGGCAAACATTACCACTTCTATCGTCGAAATCCCGAAACAGACATATATCACCGGGAGAAACCATGGTGCAGTCGGGTATCTCGTCGGCCCCATAAAAGGCACAGGAATGGCGCTTTACCGCTGCTTCATCGGCATTACCGAAACATTGTTCTTTATGGTTCCTCAACCCGGATATTACGATCCTATGATCGAACCGGAGTTCGTCTGGAAGGGCTGGGGAAACCCGAAGACCGTTCCGGTCAAGACAGGCGAAGAGCCTCAGCTGACGTCAAAAACAATAGAGTAGCCACCCGGAGAGAATCAATGCGCAAAACCATCATCGTTCTCTCGTTTCTCCTCCTGGCGCTGGCCCTTGCGGACAGGGATGCATCAGCTTCTGGATATCAGACCGTCGAGAACTCATCACCACAGGATGTTGTTGACAGCATGGCCGCAAAAGGTGTGCGCGGTGCAGCCAACATAGTAACCGGGTGGGTCGAGCTGCCCAAGCAGATCTATCTGACCGTAGACAGGGACGGGTGGCTGCGCGGGACGATAATCGGTCCTTTGAAAGGGATCGGGATGACTGTTGTAAGGACAGTCAGCGGGGCGGGTGAGCTTGCTACATTTTTTATCCCGTTTCCGGGGTTTTTCGACCCATGGATAGAGCCGCGTTTCGTCTGGCAGAAAGAGTAGATTCAGACCTGCCTTCCAAAAAAACTAAATCGAATAAAAAAAAGCCGCATCCGAAGATGCGGCTTTTTCTGTATCCAGTATAAACTGGATTATTTCTTTGCAGGAGCAGGAGCAGCAGCAGGAGCAGCAGCAGGAGCAGCTTCTTCAGCTTTCTTCTCAGCAGCTTTTTTCTTTGCTTTCTTTACTTTTTTAGCTGCTTTCTTCTCAGCTTTTACTTCTTCTTTCTTCTCAGCAGCAGGGGCAGCAGCAGGAGCTACAGTTTTTGCAGGCTCAGCAGCAAAACATACACCAGCAAAAGCAACTGCTACGATAGCGGCAACGATGGAAGACATAACTTTTTTCATTTTAATTCTCCTTTTTGAGTGTGATGCATAATTAATGTTTCAATGACTTTCTATATAGCAGATGTCGTGCCAACATCTGCCCAAACACACAACATTCTGTAATCATGAGACCTACCCCTACCGGTAGTCATTTAAAAAGTCGAAAAGCTTCAGATATCAGACTCATTTAGGACAGCAGATACCTTATTTGAGGTATCTGCTTGTTGACAACACTTGCCTCAATCTGATCCAGCTGTTAGTATTGCCCGCCGTACCTGCTGTGCCAAGTTGATCCACCAGGAGAACCCATGAAAGATAAAACCCTTCTCAAAACCGAGAAACCTGCACGATATATGGGGGGTGAAGTCGGGATAATAAGAAAATCATCCCCGGAAATACGCTTTGCTCTCGCATTTCCTGACGTATATGAAATCGGTATGAGCCATCTCGGATTCCAGATCCTCTACAGTATCCTCAACCGACTTGAATGGCTTGCAGCGGAACGGGTCTACACCCCCTGGCCGGATCGTGAAGCCCAAATGAACGAGAGCGGGGTTTCTCTTGCGACCCTTGAAAGCGGATCTTTGCTTTCAGAAGTAGACATCCTCGGTTTTACCCTCCAGCACGAACTCTCCTACACCAACATCCTGCAGATGCTCAGACTCTCCGGCATCCCGCTGCGCGCTGAAGACCGCGACGACTCCTGGCCGCTCGTTATCGCCGGCGGGCCCTGTGCATACAACCCGGAACCGCTGGCTGACTTTTTCGACGCATTCCTGATAGGAGACGGGGAGGAAGCTGTCGTCGAAATAGCCGGGATCTGCCGCGAGCATAAAAAAGCCGGTCTGGGCAGGCATGACCTTCTCGAAAAACTTGCAACTGTCCGGGGGGTCTATATCCCCTCCTTCTTTAATACCGAATATCATGACGACGGCCGCATATCGAAAATCTCCCCCCTCAAAAAGGGCTACAGCTCTGTACGACGACGATTTGTCGCTGATCTGGAGTCAGCCCCGTATCCGACCTCACCGGTGATCCCTTTTCTGAAAACTGTTCACGACAGGGTCAGCATGGAGATTGGAAGAGGCTGCACCAGAGGCTGCCGCTTCTGTCAGGCCGGCTACATCTATCGGCCGGTTCGGGAGCGCTCCCCTGAAAAGATCCTTGAGACCGTGGAAGCGACGCTGAAGCATACCGGTTACGACGAGATCTCCCTCCTCTCGCTTGCAACCGGCGATTACGGCTGCCTCACTCCGCTCCTGAAAGATCTGATGTCAAAGTATGCCGAGAGCCGGGTGGCCGTCTCCTTCCCGTCACTTCGGGTCGGCTCGCTCTCTGATGAGCTGATGGAAGAGGTCAAGAAGGTCAGGAAAACAGGTCTCACCCTTGCCCCTGAAGCCGGGAGTGAGCGCCTCCGTAAAATCATAAACAAGGGTATTACGGAAGAAGCGCTGCTGAAAGATGCTAACGCTGCATTCAGCGCGGGATGGCGACTCATAAAACTCTATTTCATGATCGGTCTTCCGACAGAGACCATGGACGATATTATCGAAATCATCGAGCTCTCCAGGCGGGTCAAGTATGAAGGCAAGCTCTGCGGCAAAATGGGAGAAGTAAATGTCTCAGTCTCAAGCTTTGTCCCGAAAGCACACACTCCGTTTCAGTGGGTGGAACAGATCAGCTACGAGGAGATTCTTACCAAACAGGAGTTTCTGAGAAATGAACTGAAAAGGCGAAAGCTGAACTTCAAGTGGCATGATGCGCCGCTTTCAGTCATCGAAGGGGTTTTTGCACGAGGGGACCGAAAGCTTGGAAAAGTCCTGGTCGAAGCCGTCAATCTGGGCTGTCGCTTTGACAGCTGGGGAGACCATTTCAGCTTTTCTGCATGGCAGAAAGCATTTTCCAAAGCAGGCATCGACCCCAGGTTCTATCTCCGCAAGCGTGAAACAGACGAGATCCTCCCATGGGACCATCTCGACAGCGGTGTAAGTAAAGAGTTCCTCCTTGCTGAGCTCAACAAGTCGTTACACAGCGAATATACTCAGGACTGCCGTGAAGGGACCTGCCATGGCTGCGGCGTTTGTGACTTCAAAGAGATTCGCAATCGCCTTGCAGACGGGAGTTGCAGGAAAATGCCTGCCCCGGAGCAGATCCCGGACTCTTCAAGCAACGCTGAAGAGTCGCTGCGTGTCAGGCTCAGATACTCCAAAACCGGGCCAATGATTTTCCTCAGCCACCTGGAACTGATAACTCTTTTTACACGAGCGGTAAAAAGAGCTGAAATCCCGGTAAAATATTCTCTGGGATTTCATCCTCACCCCAAATTCTCGTTTGCAACTGCACTCTCTGTGGGTGTAGAATCTGTGGCCGAATATCTTGACATAGAGGTCTCGGCAGAGTCCGGTCCTGAGAGCATAAAGGAAAGGCTCAACGCAACACTTCCTGAAGGGATAGCAGTAATTGATGCCTGGATAACCCCGGCAAAGTCGCCTTCACTTTCGACAATAATGGAGAGGGTGCGCTACAGGGTTTATCTTCCCGAGTCCATCAATTGCAATCTCGAACTGTTGAGTGCGGCATTTCTCTCAGCTGACAGTCATCCGTTCAAGAGAGTGAAGAAGAGTTGCATACAGGAGTATGACCTCCGGCATGAGCTCCAATCCCTGACCCCTGCGGGGAGAACCCTTGAAATGGAGATCAGCCGAGGCAAGCCGCTTGAGTTCGTATCCGCGATAACAGGGATCCCGATACAAGATCTTGCAGACTGCCGGATCGAAAAACTCGAAGTTATTTTTAACGATTCTGTTTCTATATAAATTCAATTCAATTGCAGGGACATTGATTTTTCGTCCTGGCAAGGCTGTCAAGGGTAAGCGCGGAGGCGTAGCATCGCTACGCCGCACAAGCGAACCCGAAGACTTACGCAGCCAGGGCGGAAAAGCAGTGTCCCCCAGAGGTAAGAATGGCTAATGAGCTGGTAATCAATACAACCTCCCACGAAACCCGAGTAGCCCTCATAGAGAACGGAACAATTTCCGAACTCTATATCGAACGGACAAAGGTGAAGGGCATTGTTGGAAACATCTACAAAGGCCGGGTAGTGAGGGTCCTTCCCGGGATGCAGGCAGCGTTTGTGGATATCGGTCTTGAGAAAGCCGCATTCCTCTATGTTGCCGATGTCTATGACCCGCTGGAAGAGTTCGAAGCCTTCATGGAGCGTAACGGCAATGGTGACGAGCATGTAGACGGTGAAGCTCCTGACATGCAGCCGATGCACCCTATAGAAGAACTCCTTCAGGAAGGGCAGGAACTTCTGGTGCAGATATCCAAGGAACCGATAGGCACGAAAGGTGCGCGGATCACTGCACATATATCCCTGCCCGGCCGCCATCTTGTATATATGCCGACAGTCGATCATGTCGGAATCTCACGGCGTATCGAGGATGAAGCCGAGCGTGAACGGCTGAAGGAGATAGTCGACCGGATCAAGCCTGTCGGCAGCGGATTCATTGTCAGGACGGTCTCCGAAGGTAAAAGCGAGGAAGATCTCCAGGCTGACATGAAGTATCTGATCAAGCTCTGGGATGAGATCGCCAAAAAGAAGGACAAAGGAAACCCTCCGCTCCTTATTCACTCTGATCTCGACATGACCCAGAAGGTCGTCCGGGATATCCTTACCGAATCAGTAGACCGGATAGTCGTCGATTCAAAGCCGGAGCATGACCGGATCGTCCAGTTCATAACCACCTTCATGCCCAAGATGAAGTACTCGATAGAGCTTTACGACGAAGAAGAGCCGATGTTCGACAACTACGGCCTCGAAGTGGAGATAAGCCGGGCTCTGGGGCGGAAGGTCTGGCTCAAAAGCGGCGGGTACATCATCATCGAGCAGACTGAGGCCCTGACAGCTATTGACGTCAATACCGGTCGATATGTCGGCAAACACAATCTGGAAGACACGATCCTCAAGACCAATCTTGAAGCGGTAAAAGAGATCGCCTACCAGTTACGGCTCCGGAATATCGGCGGCATAATAATCATCGATTTCATCGACATGGAAAAAGAGGTGAACCGGGAGAAGGTCTTCGGCGCCCTGGAAGAGGCGTTGAAGAGTGACAAGTCAAAAACCAACATCCTGAAGATCTCTGAACTCGGACTGGTCGAAATGACCAGAAAACGTGTCCGGGAGAGCATGGGCAGGATGATGTGCGAGCCCTGCCCTTACTGCGAAGGTCGTGGCTATGTAAAATCCAAGACAACGGTCTGCTACGAGATCTTCCGTGAACTGCGCCGCGAAATGCTCGACATCCGCGGGACCAAGGCAACCCTTACGGTGCATCCGCAGGTTGCGGACCTGCTCTATGATGAAGAACGCAGGGGCCTGGAAGAGTTGGAGAAGAAGTTCAAGAAGAGGATAACCGTCCGGGCGAAGCCGGGGTTCCATCAGGAACAGTTCGAAATAGCCATAAGTTAGAAACGCGGCTTTTTGAAAGAGTTGATATAAGGAGAAAACTATGACCTTTGCCGCAAAGATATCGGAAGTCCCTAATTTCGGGAAAAAGGTTGTCGCCGTCAATGGTCTGGAGATAGTCCTGATAAACATCAAGGGGGAGATCTTCGCCTGCGAGAACGAATGTCCTCATCAAGGCTCGCCGCTGCACTCCGGCATTGTCAAAGACGGTTATCTTTCCTGCCCAAGGCATGGGTTCAGATTCGACCTCAAATCCGGGATATGCCTTGATAATCCTGCATACACACTCAAGATCTACCCGGTTACGATAAACAACGATGAGATACATCTGGAATCTGCCTGATAAAACTCCTTGACTTACTCTCAAGAGTTGCTGTATTTTACCAAACTCAGTCTAGTTTATGATAAAGGTGGTGAGTCTATTGATGTACGCAGTTGTCAAGACCGGAGGGAAGCAGTATAAAGTTTCCGAGGGCGATTATCTCAAAGTTGAAAAGCTGGAAGGCGCAGTGGGTGATGCCATTACGCTTGAAGAGATCCTGATGGTTGGCGGCGATACGGTTAAAATCGGAACACCGTTAGTGCCCAGCGCCTCTGTTATCGGCAAGATTGTCGAGCAGGGTAAAGACAAGAAGATCCTTGTTTTCAAGTCCAAGCGCCGGAAGAACTCCCGAAAACTTAACGGGCACCGCCAACTCAGAACAGTCCTGAAGATAGAAAAGATCAACGCATAAACAGCTGCCGCAATGCGTCAACTGGCAATAGTTTGGAGGTAAACACCAATGGCACACAAAAAAGCGGGCGGAAGTACACGAAACGGCCGTGACTCAGCCGGTCAGCGACTCGGATGCAAAAAATTCGGCGGTGAAACAGTCCGCGCCGGAAACATCCTCTACCGCCAACACGGCACATCTATTCACCCCGGAAACAATGTAGGCTGCGGTAAGGACTACACGCTGTTCTCCCTTATCGACGGCATAGTCAAGTTTGAGCGGATGGGGCGCGACCGCAAAAAGGTCTCGGTTTACCCGGCAAACTAAGGGTAACTGGCATCTGACTATCGACAAAAGCCCGGAGCTGCAACTCCGGGCTTTTATTGTTTCCTGAATTCAAATCGGAACTACTGAAATTATGAGCTTTATAGATGAAGTAAAAATAATCGCCAGCGCCGGTAACGGCGGTTCAGGCTGTGTCTCTTTCCGCAGAGAGAAGTTTATTCCGCTTGGCGGCCCGAACGGCGGCGACGGCGGCAAGGGGGGTGACTTGATCATTGAAGTCTCCACCCGGCTCTCCACCCTGTATGACCTCAGGCTGCACCCGCACCAGAGAGCCCAGCGAGGCAAAAACGGGATGGGAAGCGATCGTCACGGCGCAGGGGGCGAAGACCTGATCATGCTGGTACCGCTCGGCACCATCATCAAGGATGTGGAGACCGGAGAGGTCATAACCGACCTGACTGAACCGGACCAGAGAATCGTTTTTCTCAAAGGCGGTCGAGGTGGTCAGGGGAATGCCCGTTTTGCGACATCAACCAACAAGGCGCCAAAGTTTGCCCAGCCGGGTGAACCGGGCGAAGAGCGGGTCATCAGGCTCGAACTGAAACTCATGGCTGATGTCGGATTACTCGGCTTTCCAAGTGTCGGAAAATCATCGTTTATCACAAAAGTCTCTGCTGCCCGGCCGAAGATCGCAGATTATCCATTCACCACCCTCAAACCTCACCTTGGTGTTGTCGAGTACAAAAACTACCGCACCTTTGTCATGGCAGACATCCCCGGAATAATCGAAGGTGCCCATGACGGAGCAGGTCTCGGACATCGCTTCCTGCGCCATGTGGAGCGGACCCGCATCCTTCTTCACCTGCTCGACCCCTGCAGGACCCATGACTCGAACCCGCTTGATGATTACGAAACCCTCAACAGAGAGCTTGCCCTTTTCAACCCGGAACTGTCCGAGAAACCCCAGATAATTGTTATCAACAAGATCGATCTCCCTGATGTGCAGGCTCTCTTGCCGGAAATCGTGCCTTTTTTCGAGAAACTCGGCCTGAAAGTCTTCCCCGTATCAGCTGCCACAGGTGAAGGGATTCCGGTACTGCTGGATGAAATTGCCCGTATCCTCTGGAGCAACCCGGATATTTAGTGTAGAGTCAGTTTATGCGCTCAGAGCATCTGAAAATCATCAAACGGATTGTCATAAAGATCGGCAGCCGAATCCTTACTGACGAAGACGGCAATCTCGATCGCAGCTGGATATCCGCCCTCGCTTCCGAAGTCGCTGAACTCCGCAGGAAAAATATTGAAGTGATCATGGTCTCTTCCGGTGCAGTAGCTGCCGGTCGGACACTCATGGGGATCACAGAGCGCCCCAGGACGATACCCCAGAAACAGGCCGCCGCTGCCGTCGGGCAACCGCTGCTCATGCACGAGTACGAGATGGCTCTACGAACCACCGGCTACAAGGTCGCCCAGATCCTCCTGACCCGTGACGATCTTGCCGACCGCCAGCGCTTTCTCAATGCCCGGGCAACCATTGATACCCTTCTCGAATTCGGAATAATCCCGATCATAAATGAAAACGACACGGTTGCGGTCGAAGAGATAAAATTCGGTGACAACGACAACCTGTCAGCGCTGGTAACGAATCTGGTAGATGCCGGTCTGCTGGCGATACTGACCGATATTGACGGCCTGTACGATGCCGACCCCCGCCTGAAACCGGATGCCAGGCTTATCCCGCTTGTCAGATCAGTCACGAAAGAGATGGAGCGCTCTGCCGGCGGAAGCGGTTCATCGGTCGGGACCGGCGGCATGGCGACCAAGCTTTCAGCAGCAAAAAAGGCCGGCAAATCAGGTGCTGCTACATTGATACTGAACGGAAAAGACCCCGGGATACTATCGCAGGCCTTGCAGGGAGCTGATTTCGGGACACTCTTTCTGCCTGCAGCCAGAAGCCTTTCAAGCCGCAAACACTGGATCGCCTTCACCGTCCGCCCGAAAGGGAGGATCTACGTGGATGAAGGAGCAGGCCGCGTGTTGCGCCAGGAAGGAAGAAGCCTCCTGCCGTCAGGAATCACAAGAGTTGAAGGGAATTTTGAGCGGGGATCAGGGGTCAGGATCTATGACCATGAAGGGATTGAGTTTGCCAGAGGGGTGACCGACTACGACAGCAGCGAGATATCGCTGATTCTTGGCCGAAAAAGCGCAGAGATCGAGGATATTCTCGGCTACCGCTACGGTGATGAAATAATTCACCGGGACAATTTCGTCCTGCTTTAAACATCCTGTCTTCTGTCCAGCATTTCCGCAATCTTCCCCGCAACCTCACCGGTAAGCAGCGGACAGACACCTTTATCGTTATCAGCCCGGATTATCTTGCAGCAGGTTGTCCCGTACTTCCCCTTGAACCAGGCATGCAGTTCACGGGTCAGCTGTGTTGTCTGCTTCTTGTCGTTCAGCACAAGCCCGATAGCCACTGTCCCGCCCGAAACTGCACCGCATATGCAGCCCGATCCGGATCCGCCACCGAAACCGGAAACCGTCCCGACTACCGATTCCGGCGTATCCGGTGCAAAGTTCCTCCTGATGCACTCCATAACAGCTTCGGCGCAGTGATAAGTACCGGAACGATAGAGCGATTCAGCTTCCAGGCGACATTTCCCGGCCAGAGCCATCCCCTCAGCTGACTGTTTCCTGTTTTTACTCCAGAACATTTTTGCTTCCTTTTACTACTGATTGTCAGAGTGATTTTCAGTAAAACTGCATTCATAAAATTATATATATAGTTTTACGAATGTCAAGCAGGTTTACAACATTAGCAGGAACTTAGAAGGCTTCAATTGACAAAAACAGCCGGTAGCACTAGACTCCCCACACGTCAATGCGGGGAGAATATGTTTGTTCAATAAAGAGGTCTGGAAAGAACGCTTCAGGAAAATTCTCTCGCTGGACAGCCACCCACGCCATATTGCGACCGGCTTTGCAGTCGGCGTGTTCATAAGCTTCACCCCTTTTTTCGGCATCCACACCCCTCTGGCGATCGCAGCCGCCTTCCTGTTCCGCCTCAACAAGCTGACCTGTATTACCGGAGCATGGATCAACACGCCAATCACGATCATACCGGTACTCGTTGCCAGCCGCTCCCTGGGGAGTATGATTCTGGGGAATCCGCCGCACTCGTTCAAGGTGAACAGCATTGAATGGTCGGCTCTCCGGGCAAATGCCACTGAGATCCTGCTCGGCAGTTCGATTATCGGCTTCGTCCTGGCGCTGGCCGGCTATTTTCTCTGCTACTGGCTCATTGTACGCTTCCGGAAAAAAGACGAAGCACTTGATGAGCTTACCAGGGAGATGGAAGCGACCGGTGAAGCGCTCGATGAATAGCAGGCAAAGGAGCAGACTCAGATGAATATTCTTCACGCATTGGTTCTCGGAGCATTACAGGGATTGACCGAGGTCCTGCCGATCAGCAGCTCTGCACACCTGATCCTTGTTCCGAAACTCCTTGGCTGGGCTGAATCAGGGCTGACGTTTGATGTTGCTCTCCATCTCGGGACATTCATAGCGCTGGCCCTCTATTTCTGGCGGGACATATTCGACCTCATCTATAACTTCATAGGAAGTCTGAGCGGAAAAGGGTTTCAGACCCCAGGAAACAGGCTTCCCTGGTATATAATCATCGCCACAATACCTGCGGCCATAGTCGGAAAGAGCTTTGAAGAGCCGATTGAAGAGATCTTCCGTCACTCTCCGACAATAATCTGCACTGTTCTGATGGCATTTGCGCTGCTGCTCGCCTTTGCAGACACTACCGGTGCAAAGCGATGGAAACTCGACCGGATAACCCTCAAATCGGCTACTCTCGTTGGTCTTGCCCAATGCCTGGCCCTTATCCCCGGCGTCTCCCGCTCCGGGATCACGATTACTGCAGCCCTGCTGCTCGGATTTAACCGGGAGACCTCTGCTCGCTTTTCGTTCCTGCTTTCTCTCCCCATTGTCTTCGGCGCAGCCGTCCTGAAGGTTGGACACCTCCTTAAGACAGGAATCCCGCCAGGCGAGACGACCCCGCTGCTTGTCGGCGTAGCAAGCTCTGCCGTTTTCGGCTACTTGAGCGTCATGTTCCTCCTGAAGCTGGTCCAGCGTTATTCGCTCTACCCATTTGTCTGGTACAGGCTGGCAGTCGGGGTGCTTTTTCTGATTCTTCTTTAGGAGACTTTCGGACTGAACGAGGAAGTTATGAAAGGTGGTATCAAAGAGTGGCCTGAAGATGAACGGCCACGGGAAAAGATGCAGAAGAGCGGGGCTGACTCTCTCAGCGATGCTGAACTTCTGGCCCTGATCATCAGGACCGGTGACCATGCTTCACATCAGAGTGCCATCGATCTTGGCCGGAACCTGTTGCAGACCTTCGGTGATCTGCGAAAACTCTCCGTCGCAACACTGAAAGAGATCTGTGAAGTCAAAGGAGCCGGTCCGGCAAAAGCGGCATCTGTTCTGGCAGCACTCTCCCTTGCAAGACGCGTGAACACCGGCAAGCTGGAAAGCCTTGAACGGTTCACCGCCCCATCCCAGATATTCAACCATTTCCACTACCGCTTCCGTGACCGGCGCAGGGAGTACTTCATTGCGCTGCTTCTCGACGGCAAGAACAGGATAATCCTTGAAGAGCAGGTCTCAGAAGGCTCTTTGAACCAGAGTATCGTCCATCCGAGAGAGGTTTTCAGCAGAGCGGTGAAAGAATCAGCAGCGGCAGTCATCCTCGTCCACAACCACCCGTCGGGAGATCCCTCACCCAGCCGCGAAGACCGGGAGATAACACGGCGACTGAAAGAGGCAGGTGAGATTCTCGGGATAAAGGTGCTCGATCACATCATCATCGGTGACGGCAGTTATCTGAGTTTTGTGGAGCAGGGGCTGCTGTAGGGCTTACGCACCGTCCAGCACCTTCCGGACCTTCCGCAGCAGCTCCCGCGGAGAAACGGGCTTGCTGATTATATTCACACCTTTTTCAAGCGACACTTTCTCCTCCAGGGTCTCGGGTGCATAGCCGCTGGAGAAGATGACCCTGATTTCCGGACGGATCTTCCTGATCTCGTCAATTGCCTCCTTGCCATTCATCTTCGGCATGATGAGATCCGAGAGGATGAGATCGATTTCAGCATTCCGCTCCCTGAACCGTGCCACTGTTTCCAAACCGTCAACAGCCTCGATGACTGTATAGCCGAACTCCGTCAACAGTTTCTTTGTAAGCACCCGTAAAGCGTCATCATCTTCAGCCAGAAGGATTATCTCTGTGCCGCCGACGGGATCTTCCTCCAGCGGTTTGAGGATGACTTCAGCCGCTTCCGGCTGAACGAGCGGCAGATATATCCTGAAGGTAGTGCCCCTGCCCGGCTCACTGTAGACGGCGATGTAGCCTTCGTGCTGTTTGATTATGCCGTAGGAGACCGCAAGCCCCAGACCGGTCCCTTTACCGACCTCTTTGGTGGTAAAGAATGGTTCGAAGATCCGCTCCCGGGTTGCCTCATCCATCCCCTCGCCACTGTCTGAGACAGTTATGAGGGCAAAGGACCCGGGTGCAAGGTAGCCATGGGCAGATACGAAATCGCTGTCAAGGGTTATCTCTGCCGTGGTCACCGTCAAAGCCCCCCCTTGAGGCATTGAATCACGGGCATTGGTCGTCAGGTTCATCAGCACCTGTTCGAGCTGATGGCCATCTGCCAGGAGCGGCAAGGGCTCTTCATTGAGCACGGTCTTGTACGTTATATCCTCGCCGATGATCTTTTTAAGAAAATTCTCGATTCTGGCAACCACTTCATTAAGGTCGATCGGCTTTCGGTCGCTGCCCTGCTTCCTGCTGAAGAGCAGCATCTCCTTGGTCAGGTGGGCCGCCCGATCCGCTGCTTCGAGTATGCTCTCGATATAAGTGCGCAGCTGGTCATCTGCCGGCATTTTCATGAGGGTGAACTGGCCGTAGCCGATGATGGCGGAGAGGATGTTGTTGAAATCATGGGCGATTCCGCCGGCCAGAGTACCGATAGACTCCATTTTCTGGCTCTGGCGGAGCTGCTCTTCCATTTTTTGATGCTCGCTAAGGTCACGTTTGATGGCAATGAAGTGGGTGACGGTCCCATTTGCGTCTTTTACCGGCGTGATGGTCTGTTCTTCGGGATACAGAGATCCATCCTTATGTCGATTCATTATCTGACCTCGCCAGACATCCCCTTTGAGAATTGTAGTCCACAGCTTCCTGAAGAATGCCTGGTCATGAACGTCTGACTTGACCAGCTCCCGGGGGTTCCTGCCGACTGCCTCTTCAAAGGTGTAACCGGTAAGGTCCGAGAATGCCGGGTTGACCCACTTGATAGAGCCGCTGAGATCGGTTATGACGATGGCATTGGCAGCAGCCTTGAGTGCAGCACTCTGCAGGCGGAGATCCTCATCTGAAAGTTTCTGCCTGGTGACGTCATTCAGGGTCTCGATGACTGCATGGATTTCTCCACTGCTGTCATAGACCGGAGCAGCATCGAACAGAATATACCTGTCATGCCCGTTCATGTTCTGATACCACCCTTCCGCATGCAGACCATCAGGGACCAGAGTCGACCTCTCAAAGCTGGGATACAACCTGGAAAGCCTGTCAATGGCGGCATCAAGCACTATATCCGCGAGGCACGGACGTTCATGGTCATAAAACGCCTGCCAGTGATTAGAGGTCCCGACCATGGCTGAAGAGGCACTCCCAGTCAGCTCTTCGCAGGCCTTGTTCCACATGGTCACCTTGTGCTGGGCGTCCAGAACAAAGGTTGCTGCGGCAGAGTTTTCGATGAGGTTTTCAGTTAACTGCTTTTGTTCCTGCAAAGTTTCTTTAACCTGCTCCACTTTCGCAAATTGGCGCCTGATGAGGTGGTGTAGCAGCAGGGCAGTGAGCAGAATAAAAAGCCATCCTTTGGCGATGGACAACGTCGCCAGATATCTCTCAGGCACCAGCTGTACCATCAGAAGGTCAGAGAAGATAATCCATAACCCCCCGAATATTGCGTACCCAAGGGCGATCCTCAAAGGCAAGGAGGGGAGAAGTGCAAACCTGTCAGGCTTCATGGAAGCTCCTCTGTAAAGCTATTGATCAAGCAGTGCTGCAAAAGCAATGGCGAATTCTGACTCCATCTGCCTGAACGTTTCCAGGACCTGAGGGTCAAAATGAATCGGAAGGGTTCTCCCGTCCCCTTCCAGAATGATCCGGCAGGTCTCTTCGTGACTAAAGGGTTTCTTGTAGGGACGTTGTGACCGCAAAGCATCGTACTGGTCCGCCAGCATGACGATTCTCCCTTCAATCGGGATTGCCGCACCGCTCAAACCATTCGGGTAACCGCTGCCATTCCAGCGTTCATGATGATTCAAAGCGATAGATTCGGCCAGGCGGATGACCGCGTGAGCCGAACCTTCAAGCATCTTCGCCCCGATCGCCGAATGGCTCTTGATAATGGTAAACTCCTCCGGCGTCAGTGCTCCAGGCTTCAGGAGGATGCTGTCCGGTACCGCCACCTTGCCGATGTCATGGAGGGTGCTGGCGAGAAAAAGGGTCTCCACAAAATCGGACGGCAACCCGAGGCCATTGGCGATGATGGCTGAAAAGCGACCGATCCGCCAGTTGTGCAGTCCAGTATCCGTATCACGGTATTCGGCAACCACAGTCAAGCGGCGGATGATCTCCCTGTTCAGATCATTAAGTTCCTCAGTCTTCTTTCTCACTTCGGCTTCAAGATCCAGCCGGTAGTTTTTTTCGATCCTCTTCATCGCGCAGAATGCAGCCGCCTTATCGATGGCATGAACCAGCAGTTCATGGTTGAGCGGTTTGTAAATGAAATCGAATGCGCCGCTTTTCAAGGCACCGACGACGACATCAGTGTCAACGAATGCCGTCATGATCAGCACCGGAAGATCCGGATCACGTTCGTGAATCCTCATGGCCAGTTCGATACCATCCATGTCCGGCATCCTGATGTCGGTCAGGACGATCGTGATATCCCGGTCATCGAGCCGGTCCAGTGCCTCGGCTGCGCTGTCAGCGGTGACTACCTGATAGCCATGATCGCTCAACCGCAACAGAATAGATTCGAGAACATGGTGATCATCATCGACAACCAGAATAGTCGGCCGGCCAAGTGACGCTTCCTTATCCATGAACGCCTCCTCTTGAACTCATTGTTTCTCATCCAGCACTTTTCTGACCTTACTCAGCAGCTCTGTCGGGGATACCGGCTTGGTGATCAGAACGGCACCTTTCCCCAGCGAGACTTTCTGCCGGATCGTTTCCGGAGCATACCCACTGGAGAAGATGACCTTTATTCCGGGGCTCATTTCCCGGATCTCATCCAAAGCCTCTTTCCCGTTCATTTTGGGCATGATGAGATCCAGCACCAGCAGGTCGATTTCATCACTTTTTTCACGGAACCGGCTCACCGCTTCTACGCCATCCAGAGCCTCTATGACCGTATAACCGAACTCCGTCAGCACGCTTTTTGTGAGGACCCTCACCGCTTCATCATCTTCAGCCAGAAGGATCGTCTCTGTGCCGCCAACCGGAGCTTCGTCCTGCGCCTGGCTGAGATCTTTCCCGAGTTCAGACACTATGAGCGGCAGGTATATCTTGAACGAAGTGCCTCTGCCCGGCTCACTGTACACGGTGATATAGCCGTCGTGCTGCTTGATTATGCCGTAGGTTATCGCCAGTCCAAGACCAGTCCCCTTGCCGACCTCTTTGGTAGTAAAGAACGGCTCGAAAATCCTTTTCGTTGTTGCTTCATCCATTCCCGTCCCGGTATCAGCAATGGTCAAAAGTGCATACGTCCCCATCTTGACGTATCCATGGGAAGCTACGAAATCGGTGTTCAGCTTGACAATCCCAGTAGTTACTGTCAATACCCCCCCCTGCAGCATGGCATCACGGGAGTTGGTCGCCAGATTCATCAGCACCTGTTCGATATGATGATCATCCGCAAAAATCTGGATAGGGGATTCATCGAGAATTGTCTGCAACGCTATATCCTCACCGATAACCTTTGTCAGAAATTTCTCGACCTTTGTTACGACCTGATTCAGGTCCACCGCTCTTCGGTCAATGACCTGTTTCCGGCTGAACAGCAGAAGTTCTCTGGTAAGACGGGCCGCCCGGTCGGCCCCTTCGAGCATACAGTCGATATTGTGTCGCAGCGGATCATCAGCCTGCATTTTCATCAGAGCGAACTGGCCGTAACCGATTATGGCGGTCAGGATGTTGTTGAAATTATGGGCAACTCCGCCGGCCAGGGTGCCGATAGACTCCATCTTCTGACTCTGGCGAAGCTGCTCTTCCAGCTTCCGGTGTTCGGTTATGTCACGGCTTAATTCGATGACATTAGCTACAGTCCCCTGTTCATCGGTCAACGGGACAGTCCGGATATCCCAGATGCTCCCATCCGGCCTGGTGACAGTCTCATTGCATGCCATTCCGGTCGAGAAGCTTTGCATGGCGGGGCAGGGGTCACAGGGCGTTGCGCGTTTGTGGCATAACGTGTAACAACATTGCTCTTCAATGGTGTCAGAGCTTAGCCCCAGACCTTCGATTGAGGCCTTGTTTGCCCAGAGCAGTTTCATATCCCTGTCAACCAGCATGAGACTGTCGGGTATTGCATCAAGCAGTCCGTGGAACTCAAGCGACAGCCGGCGAAACTCTGCTTCACTTGCCGCGAGCTTCTCTCCTGACTTCTTGCGCTCGGTAACGTCAAGAACGAAGGCGACAATGTGGCCTTCAGACCCCGGCAAGAGGGCATCTGACAGGAATACCGAAACCCGGGTCCCGTCCCTGCGGAGATACTCCTTTTCATACGCCATGCTGATACCGACTTCACGGAGCTCCGTGAGCGCCTGCTCGTCAACCGCAAGCCATTCCGGCGGGGTTATGGCCCGCCAGTTCACCATACCCTGCTCAAACTCCTCGCGAGAGTACCCGATCATATTCAGGTAATAGTCGTTCGCCTCGATAATCCCCCCGGCCGGGTCGGCAACAACCACACCGACGATGTTGGCATCGATAAACCCCCGGAGCCGGTCATGGGCGGAGCGTAAGGCCATTTCGATATGCCGGCGCTCGGTGATATCCTGAAATACTCCGAATATTTTTCTGTTTTTACCAGGCTCCTGATGCAGATCACCTATAGCATGAACCCACTTATGATTCCCCTTTGCGGTAATGATCTCGAGTTCCAGATCAAACGGCTCACTGAAATCGAAAGCCCGCTGAACCGCACGTTCAATAACCGGCCTTGATGCGGGAGCATAGAAATGTATTGCGTCACCCACTGTCGGCTGGCAGGTCACATCGACTTCATGGATCCGGCAGACCTCTTCCGTCCAGGTCAAAACATCAGTTTCAGCATCCAACTCCCAGCCGCCTATCTTTGCCAGCTTCCCGGCTTCATTGAGCAGACGCTGGCTCATATTCAGCTCATTCGTTTTGTGCCTCAGCTCTTCATTGATCCTGCTGATCTTCAGGTGAATACCTGCGCGAGCCAGCAGCTCCTTCGACTGAAACGGCTTGCTTACAAAATCAACCGCGCCGACAGTGAACCCGTGTACCTTGTCCTTGACGGAATCTTCTGTGGCCAGAAAGATAACCGGGATAGCGGAAGTCTCCTCCTGAGCCTTCAGGCGACTGCATACTTCAAAGCCGTCCATACCCGGCATCAGAATATCCAGCAGGATAAGATCAGGTTTTTTTGCAGCTACAGAGGCAAGAGCCTGCTCTCCATTCTCGGCACGGCTCACTTCGTAGCCGGCCGTGATGAGAACATCCGAGAGCAGTGAAAGCACCACAGGAGAGTCGTCTACAATCAGAATCGTGCCGTTTTTGTCCATGATCATTCCTGTAATTTCTTCTGAAAACAGTCCGCAAAGAGAAGCCGGAACAATTTCATTTAATTATTTGCCTCTTAATTGTAGCAGGCAAGCGTAACTATTCAAATTATGTATAGAAAATTCATGGTGGGGAAACAGCCGGAGAGGGCAGGCAGAACTCTGCCGGATATTTTTCATGAGGAGTACTTGTGCATGACAGATCAGGCAAAAAAAGGCACGTGCCGCTCTTCCTGCTATCGAAGGTATTTTCTGATCCCTTCTTCAAATCCAGTCGGGTCGAATCCGAATGTACCCTGCCAGCTTCCATCACAGATGCTCTCCTCAAGCAGCATGGTTATCTGGTCTGATGTGACCGGATAGAAGGGAAACTGCTCCAGAATCGAAGTTGCCAGCTTCATCAGGATCAACGGGTTTTTGATCTTCAGAACGAAAGATCTTCCGAGAACCTTTGCAACAACATCGACGATTTCGAGATAGTTCAGCCTGTCAGGGCCGCAAAGATTGAATGCTTTCCCTGAAGTCTCAGGTTTTTCAAGGGAGAGGGCAAAACATCGTGCCACGTCATCCGCAGCAATCGGCTGCAGCCGGTATGTACCGTCGCCGATGACCGGGACGGCGGAAAACCTGCTTATGAACCCTGCGATCATATTCACAAAAGCATCCTCCGGGCCGAAGACCAGAGATGGCCTGAAGATCGTGTAATCGAGTCCTGATGAAACCACCAGCTCTTCTGCCTGATATTTGCTCCGGTGATATCCCGAAACTGCTCCCGGCCTGCTCCCGAGCGCAGACATCTGCAGATAGCGCTCAATTCTGTTCTGTTTTGCCGCTTCGATCATATTCCTTGTCGCTTCGACATGAAGAGCTGAAAAGGTTACTCCGCGCTGCGGGAACTCCCGTATAATCCCGACCAGATTGATTATTGCATCACAACCTGCCGCGCCCTTCAGGCAGCTACCTTCCGAGGTCACATCGCCGGGCATATATTCGACAGCATCTGCATCTGACACTCTGGCGCTGTGTGACAGGAGTCTCAGCTGATGACCTCTTGAGAGCAGCTCCCTGCAAAGATGCCCACCGACAAATCCTGTCCCGCCACTGATGAAAATCTTCATAACCCCTCCCGCAAAACTGCAATGATTGCCTGTCAAGTGTACCTCCGGAAAGGATAATTTCCACCCCCGGACTTGCATTCCACACTGAATTACCATAATCTTATCTTCACTCTAAAATTGAAGGGGTTGAATCATATGCTCAGACAAAACAATGCTCTTCCGGCAGTAGCACTTATAGTGGCTCTCACCCTGCTCTCCGCATGCAGGACCCTGCCGATCGACGGCAGACTTCCTGACGGTCTGGCTGCAGAGAAAATCACGTCAGTCGATGAAGCGTCGCCGTTTGCACTCTCACCTGACGGTAATGTCGTTGCACTGGTCAGTTCAGGGCTGAAAATGTTTCATCTCGGGCTGAAAGAGCAGATCGATATCAGCGTGGAGATCCCGAAAAAACTCGCCTGGTCTCCATCTGGAAACTTCCTTGCTGCGGTCTACCGGAAAGAGCAGAAAAGCACCATTATCACATACGACCAGTACGGGGTGCGCATAGCAGAGACAACCATGGACAGCGAGCTCACAGATCTTTTCTGGATCTCCGAGAACGAGCTGCTTGCTGGAGGGATCACCGTAAAGAACTACAAATTCGGGAGCAATTACAAAAGCGTTTTCTACCGATGGAAACCAGGCCAGGATGTCCCGGTCGCTTACGACCTGAGGGATACAACGATTCAACCTTCAACCTTCAACAAGTGGAAAACCGCCCTGGAACGTGGTCCCATGCTTGAGCCAGTCGGTCAGTCAGCACAGATCCTCTATCTGCATCCGGTGGATCCGCCGCTCTTCACCCCCTACTACAAACTGATCATAAGAGATCTTGACACAGGGAAAGAGCTGGAACCGGCAAATGTCAGCATCAACTCAGGCGGGGGAAGCTTTGCTGCAGACGGAGAGTCTCTTCTTTTCGGTGACGGGACCGGCTCGACAAAGCTCTATAACCCCTGGACTGAGGATATTCTGCAGAGCATCACGACTCCAGGGAGGAACCCGGCGCTTTCACCGGACGGCTTTACCTGGTTTGCTGACGGGACACTCTTTAGCAATAGCAAAATGGTAGCGCCACTTGCACCGGGAGTCGCTCTATTCGCACCGGACGGCAGTCGTCTCTTGCTCAGGAGCGGAGAGTCACTGTATCTGCTTACCGGACTGAAACCGGCAGAAGGATCACTGTTCGTCCCCTCTATTGCAGAAAAGATCCAGAAGCTCAGATCCATGAGATTGCAAGGGCTGCTCACTCCCGCTGAATACCGGGAGACCATGAAAAAGATTATTGCGCCATGAAAACATTCAATACCATCCTTGCAGTGACAGGAGCCTCCCTGCTCCTCTCCTTTTCGTCACTCTCCGCTGAAGAGTGCATACCCTGTCACCGGGAGAAGACCCCGGCAGCGGTCAGGCAGTGGGAGAACAGCGCCCACTTCAAGGCAGGGGTCGGTTGTGAAAAGTGCCACGGCATTGATCATGAAAAGATGAAAAGGGGTGAGGCCCGGGTAGACATGAAAGCCTGCGCCCCCTGCCACAAAAAAGCATTTGAGACCCACCGCAGCAGCAGACACGGCATGGGACTGCACTCCGGGTGGGGGTGTACGAGAAACCTAGCCAATCGCAATCAGAAAGAGTGTGCCTTTTGCCATGACAAAGATAGCGCAGAACCTCTCTCCCAGGTTCAGTGCGCCCGTTTTCTGAAACAGAGTGCCGAGATGGCCGAAGTGGGCTGCAACTACTGTCACAGCGTTGAGAACTCCTGCGCTTCATGCCATACCAACCACAATACAGACCTGAAGATAGTCCGTGACCCGGCATCGTGCGCCAAGTGCCATATGGGGCCGGACCATCCCCAGTGGGAAATGTGGCAGACATCACTTCACGGGACTCTCTACGGCACCCTTGGCCTGGCAACAGGGCCGACCTGCCAGACCTGCCACATGCCGAGCGGGACCCACGACGTCTCCAGAGGCATCACCATGAGCTCGGGCGGAGCCGCCTATCCACCTGAGATAGCGAAGCCGCAGCGGGAGCAGATGATCTCGATCTGCAGCCAGTGCCACGCCCCCGCTTTTGCCTCCCGCGAACTGAACCGTGGAGACGCCATCCAGAAGCAGAGCCTTTCCATCGTCAAAGAGGCAGAGAAGATAATCCTCGACCTGGATGACCGGAATCTCCTCGACCCGATGCCGGAAAACCGTCCTCCCCACCCCTTGAGCGGGAACAAACTCGTCCTCGACAGTCAGCTCCTCTATGAAGACACCTCCCACATCGAGCGGCTTCTTTTCAAAATGAAGAAATACGATTATGCCCGGACCATCAAGGGAACCTATCATCAGAACCCGGCCTATGCCCACTGGTACGGCAACGCCGAACTGAAGATGGACCTGATTGATATAAAGGCTGAAGCGAGCAGACTCCGTAAGGCTGGCCAGGCGCAGGCCGCCCCTGTCAAGGGCGTTGGCAACAGCACGGAGACAGGACTGAAGGTGCTGCAGAAGAAGCTTGAACGGGGGGCGATCAGCGAGACGGAGTATCAGGAGCAGAAGCAGAAGGTGCTGGAGGAGTTCTTGAAGAAGTGATGTGGTTAAGGTTAACAGCCAAAGGCTTTCAATTCAAATGTTTGTTGACTGAAGGCAGGTCATATTGTACAGTATTTCTGTACATGTCAAGGAGGTAAACAAACATGCTGCAGACAACCTATACCAATGCCAGAGCCAATTTTGCCGGTCTCTGTGACGAAGTCATCGAGAATCGGGAGATTGTCCTCATACGTCGCCGCAAGGGAAGCAATGTAGCCATGATTGCAGCAGATGAACTGCAAAGTTTGGTGGAAAGCTCTCACCTGATGCGTTCCCCAAAAAATGCCGAAAGACTTCTTTCTGCGCTGGAACGTGCTCTGAAGGGGAGTGGTACGGCATCTTCAGTGAAATCGCTTCGTTCCGAGATGGGCCTTGAAGAGTAAAGATCGGGATACTGTTTTTCAGCCGGAGTTCCGCGAAGACCTGCGTTATTGGGTGGAGACCGACCGAAAAGTAGCTCTGCGGGCTTTCGATCTGATTGAAGCAATCATGCGCGATCCATTCACAGGCATTGGCAAGCCGGAGCCGCTCAAATACCTTGCTTCCGGCACCTGGTCACGACGCCTTACCCAAGAACACCGCATCGTCTATCTTGTTCGTGATGACCGAATCGATTTTCTTCAGGCACGATATCATTATTGAGCAATCTCCCTAGTTCCCTGATAGCCGACTGAGTCCCGACTTGTCACCTAAAAACCATGTAAAGCCTTGCAGTTAAAGGCTTCACGTGGTTTGGGAAGTCAACTGTTTCGTGTCAGGAAAAACAGCCAAAAGTAAAATGTGTAGCCTCGACACCGTTGTTACTGGTTGTAGCCTCGACACCGTTGTTACTGGTGAACGGGGAGCGATCAGCGAGACGGAGTACCAGCAGCAGAAGCAGAAGGTGCTGGAGGAGTTTTTAAAGAAGTGAGCATAACCAGCGCGGCGGCGTTTGCCGCGTCAGAACCTCGGTGTCGGGCCGCACTGGCGAAGTGAAACGAAGTCCTGCCGCCGTTGGTTCGGCAAAACTCTAAGCAGCAAGCGAAAGTGGATGAACTTCCTTGTCAAGCCTGTCTTCCAGAAAATCCATTGCCATCTCCATATCATAATGCGTCTGAAGATTTAGCCAGAATTGGGCCTCCATGTTGAAAAAGCGCCCAAGCCGGAGAGCAGTATCAGCGGTTATCGCCCGCCTGCCATGCACTATTTCATTTATGCGCCGCGGGGTTACGCCGATATCTTTTGCCAGCCGATACTGGCTGATTCCCATCGGGTCCAGAAATTCCGTCAGAAGGATTTCGCCTGGGTGGATTGGGGGGAAATCACGTTTAGTCATAATGTCACCTCTTTAGTGGTAATCAACGATCTCGACGTCATACACATCATTGCCTTGCCACACAAAGCAGATGCGCCACTGCTTGTTGATCCTGATGCTATGCTGTCCCTCCCTGTCGCCGCGCAACGCCTCAAGATAATTGGAAGGAGGAATACGCAACGTTTCAAGGAGAGTTGCAGCATTCAGGATCTTCAGCTTTATTGCCGCAGCCCGCTGAATAGCCTGTGGCAGCTTAGCGGAGAATCGCCCATGAAAAAGCTTTTCTGTCTCCTTTTCTTTAAAGGACTTGATCATAGAGTCATGTTATCCTGCAGGGATATTATCGTCAAGAGATATTATTGGTAGGATTGCAGGTTGCCTGCCGAACGTAGTAGAAATTGACCTACAAAGACCGCTTCAAGGACTTCAGCAGCCTCTCATTCTCCTCCCAGGTCCGCACTGCCACCCGGAAAAACCGCTCATCAAGTCCGGTAAAGTTGCTGCAGTCCCGGATCAATATCCGCTCCGCAAGCAATTTCTCCTGTAGCACGGCGGCTGTCATGCCGCTCGTGATCCGCAGCAGCAGGTAGTTGGCCGCGCCGGGGTAGACCGTCACCCCCGGCAGAGCGGCCAACCGCGCAGCCAGACGCTCCCGCTCAGCATGGACATACTCCCGTGTCCGGCGGATGTGCTCAAGGTCCCCCAACGCAGCCAGCCCGGCCGCCTGGGCCAACGCCCCCACGTTCCACGGAGGAAGAAGCTGCTGCAACCGCGCAATCAGTGCCGATGAAGCCACAGCATAGCCGAGGCGCAGGCCGGGGAAGCCGAAAAACTTGGTCATGGAGCGGAGGATCAGCCAGTCGTCGTCACCCTCCGGCAGCAGATGCTTGGCCGACTGTTCCTCAACAAAATCCATAAAGGCCTCGTCGAGGACGAAAAAACAGCCGGTCTGGCAACAAAGATCGTGCAGAGCAGCCACCTCCAGAGCAGGGTAAAGCCTGCCGGTCGGATTTCCGGGGTTGCAGAAAAAGAGGAGGTCGTATCCCTTTGCAAGCTCCGCTGCCACCTGTGCAAGGTCAAGTGTGAAGCCGTTGTCCGGGGAGAGGCAGAGATAGTCGATCCGCCAGCCTGCCAGCTCCAGCGCGTGGGCATACTCGGAAAAAGTGGGGGCGATCAGCAGCGCACGACCGGCGCTCTTACCGGTGAGGCGGGGGAGAAGGTGAATCAGTTCGGTCGAACCGTTGGCAACAGCGATCCGCTCCGCAGGAAGAGCATGGTAAGCGGCCAGCGCCCGGCAGAGGCCGGGAGAGCCGATTTCGGGGTAGTGTACGACCCGGTCGAAAGCGGTAGCCACAGCTGGCCGGACGCCCGGCGCCGGGCCGAGCGGGTTGATGCTGGCGGAGAAGTCGAGGAGGCTTTCCGGCTCGATCCCCATCGCCGCAGCAAGGGCTAAGAGTGTGCCGCCATGTGCAAACCTGCTATTCTTCAGGACTGCCCCTTTTTTGTGGGTCATTTCAGCAGGAACTCCCTGATATTATTAAGCGTTGCGATCAAGATGGCAGCAAACCCAACCACCCCCAACCCCTCCTTTGTAAGGAGGGGAGCTTAAAGTCCCCCTCCTGTTTCAGGAGGGGCTAGGGGTGGTAAGGTGTTGTCTTGAATGCTACTCCCTGAAGTTCACAAACTGCATCTCAATATCAAGATCCTTCCCTTTCAGGAGGGCAATTGCCTCCTGGAGGTCATCGCGGTTCTTGCCGGTCACCCTGACCTGTTCATCCTGGATCTGGGCCTGTACCTTGATCTTGCTCTCCTTGATGGCAGCGATTATCTCTTTCCCCTTCTCCTTGGAGATACCCTGCTGCACGGTGATGATCTGACGCGCCATCCCGCCTGAAGCAGACTCGACTTTCCCGTACTGAAGAGATTTTATCGAGATATTCCGCTTTATGAACTTGGTCTGGAGCACATCTATCACTGCTTTGAGCTTGAAGTCGTCATCAGCCAGGACCTTGATCGAATCGCTCTCGCGGGTTATCTCGGACTTTGATCCCTTGAAGTCGTAACGCTGACCGATCTCCTTCACCGACTGGTTGACCGCATTATCAACCTCCTGCATATCAACCTTTGAAACAATATCAAATGACGGCATAATCCCTCCACATTGAAAATCAGGTTAAGGTAGAGATAGAGAGGTTTGCTTTATCTCTATCATGAATCCGTGACGGTGAGAGCCGTATCGAACGGAAACAGCCGGGGCTGATCGCCGCAAAATCTGCTCCTGTCGTTTTTGCCGGGTAATCTGTGCCTGCTACGGAACAAATACTAACGGTCCAAAAGCAGAGGCGTTGTAGTGAGAGACGGTTCTCACCGTTACGGATTCAGATCTCTCTATTCTGTCTCGACCTACTGGTTTATGACTTCGACCCCGCTCGGAGCTTTAAAATGAAATTTTTCGTTGGCTAATTTTCCGTTTACCTTGATTTTGCTGTACTCGATGGTTGTCCTGTTGCCCATCTGGTCGTACAGCACTGATGAGGCAATCGGGAAAAATGCCTCCGTGACCTTTGATCCCCGCGCTTTTTCGACTGCTTCGGCAGGAACGGAGAGGTGAAGCTTCGCTACCGAGTTATTCTGTTTTTTCGGTATCAGTTCCAGCAGGTAATTACCTTTTTTGTCCGGAGACTCAGAGCTGAGTCTGATGGTGAAATCATCAGAAAGGTTGCCCAGACCGGTCAGGTAACTAAGCGCCATGCCATTCCCGCCGGAGAAGAGCTTTGCAGTGTCCGAGATTATGACCTGCCTGTTTTCAGGAAGATAGTACCAGACGTTCCGGCCGTTTGAAATGATCTGCTGTTTCGGCCTGGTATAATTGAAGCGGAACATGGCCGTGCCCCCCTGCTTCTTGAGAAAGACCTCTCCGCGCCCTTTCTCCTCCCTCTTCAGAGCAGCGACATACGTCCGCTGACTGAATTCGGCATGAAGGTTTTCCATCGAGGCATAGCCGGTTTTCACTGCGGAGAGGATGTCCAGAAGGAGTGCCTGTTGCGCAGCAGGCACAGGGGAATGAAGCATGAGCAGGATGGCCAGGAACAGGGCAGTGACCCACTTCTGAAAACCAGACCCTACCATCTGCGTCCCCCGGGGCGAACAACCTGAACTTCAGGCGGCACATCAAACCTGAAAGTCATGTCTGAAACCATTTCATTTGATTTAATGTTGCTGAACTCCATAGTTGTACTGTTGCCGTCATGGTCAACGACTGTCGTGGAAAGAATCGGAAAAAGGTGCGATTCAGGTGCTCTTGCAGCCGGTGCATTCAACTGCGGACGGCTTCCTGTTCTATCAAAAAGCGACTCTTTGTTGACCGTTATGAAAAGTTTTTCGATTGTTGCGCTCGACCTGAGCGGTGTCAGTTCAAGGATGAAGTTCCCTGCCGGATCACTCATCCGGCTGTTGAATATAATTGAAAAGTCCCTTGAAATCCTGCCGAGTCCCTGCAAGAAGTTAACCGCCCTGCTCCTTGAAATATCGTGCGTCACCGGGTTGAAGAACTCAGCGACATCGCTCAGGATAACCTCCCTGTTCTCAGGGAGATAGACCCAGAGCGTCTTGCCGTCACAGATAACTTCCTGGCGTGTCGGGCGGAAATATTCGAACCGGAATTTAAGCGGCTCCGTACCTGACGCTGGCTTTAGATACATCTGCCCGTCTGCACGGAACTCTTTCTTCTTTTCGGCAATGGTAGACCTCTGGAAGAAGTCTGCCCTTACGCTGGTCAGTTCTGTCAGTCCGCTCCTGTCAGGCTTGAACGGTTTTTCGACTGCATTGATCACATCGCTGAGACTGACGTTGTACTGCGGGATCTGGAGTGCAAAGACAGGAGTGACAGCAAGCTGCAAGGAAATCAGAAGGAATGCAAGGCTGGAAAACCTCATATATGGCCCCTTTATAAAGTCTTGCTCAGGATATCCACTATAAACACGACCTCTCCATCGCCAAGAACGGTTGCACCGCTGAGCCGTTCGAATGCAGAGAGCGGCCTTGGAAGGGGTTTCACAAAAACCTCATGATTCCCCAGGAGCCGGTCAACCTTCACCCCGATCTTGCGCCCCTTTATCTCGGCAATAAAGATCGGGGACGTATCTTTGTTTTGAGCGCCTGTATCAATATCAAGAATAGTACTCAAAGAGACAACTGGAACCATACCTTCATCAAGGAAGAAAACCTCTTCATCATCTATCAAGGCAATCTCGTCGCTTTTCAACTCCAGAGTACGCTCTACAGCAGTAAGCGGCACAGCAAGAGTCAGCTTGCCGGCCGTCACAAGAAGGACATTTATTATCGCTACCGTAAGCGGAAGCCGAAGGACAAAAGTTGAACCTTTCCCGGTCTCAGACTCTATCGACATCGATCCGCTCAAGGACTGGATGGTCGTTCTGACCACATCCATCCCTACCCCCCGACCGGAGATGCCGGTTACTTTTTCTGCCGTCGAAAACCCGGGATGACAGATCAGAAGGAGTTTTTCCTCTACGGAAAGGGAAGATGCTTTTTCTTTCGGGATAAATCCTTTAGCCACTGCAACTGAGGCTATCTTGTCAGGATCGATACCTCTCCCGTCATCCTGCACCCTGATCTCGACCTGGTCCTTGTCCCGTGCAACTGAAATACTGACCCTTCCGGTCGAGACCTTGCCGATTGCCTCCCGCTCCGAAGGTGTTTCAATGCCGTGATCCAGAGAGTTCCGCAAAATGTGCGCCAGAGGATCCCCCAGAAGCTCCAGAATGCTCCTGTCCAGCTCTATCTCGACACCGGACATGGAGAATGTGACCTCTTTGCCCGATTCCCGGGCAAGATCACGGATCATTCTGGGGAAGCGCTCCGTGATCAGCGAAAGGGGTATCAGCCTTACTGCCATGACCTGATCATGAAGCTCCCGGATATACTTTCCGAGTGACTCCATCGCTTCGGAAAAATCTCTGTTACGGAGCGATTTTGAGGTCATGGAGAGTCGGTGCTTCACCGTTACAAGCTCTCCGGTAGTCTGCAGCAAACGGTCAAGAACCGTAGTCTTGATTTTTACCGTCTGCTGAAAAACCGGAGATTCACCTCTTGCAGCGAGCGGCGTTTCGATGCCGGCTGTTCCCACTTCATCACGGGCATCCGCAACAGCTGACGCACTCTCTGAAGCTGTTCTGTCTGAAGGATCATACGCGGCAATCTTCGCAAGGAGATCCGCTGTATCCCTTCCAGCGCCAGTGCCGTTTTCTATGTCGTCTACCATGGAAGAGAGTGCGGATTCACCGGAAAGAAGGATGTCAAACAGGGCGGCGTCTACGTCAAGACCCTGCCTTACCCTGTCCATAAGATTCTCCATCCCGTGGGCAAGCTCTGCGATCTGCTTGAAGCCCATCGAAGCGGCCATACCTTTTACGGAGTGGGCAGACCTGAAGAGAGAATCAATAGTCGCACGGTCTTTATGATCTGACTCAAGAACGAGAACGAGCTCCGATATACTCTTGAGATGCTCGCGCACCTCACTGATAAACAGGTCATGATATTGGCTCATGTCCACTGCGATTACTCCAATGGCAACTTATAATACAAAAGACTTTTCCATGGAATCGACAAGCAGTTCAACGTCAAGGAGTTCAGCCGTGCCGTCCGCCAGTTGAATAGTCGTGGCTCCCGGCTCGAATGAGAGGATTTCATCGCCAGAGATCATTCGCTCCATCTGCTCGACAACTATGGCCAGCAAAGTCTCCGGCATCTTGAGCAGGAGCAGGTTGCACCCCTTCTTTACCGGACCTGTACCGACATACATCGAAAGATCAAAGACCGCCGCAAGCTTCCCGTGGATATTGACCACGCCGCGCAAAAACCTCGGTGCCTGCGGGATGGGATACTCAGGCAGCATCTCCGATATCTCACCCAGATAATCGACATTCACGGCATAGCGCAGGCCGCCTGTTGTAAAAAGCATGTAACTGGATGCAGGGCTATTCATACTCTACCGGCAGGTCCTCCGGCAGTCTGAATCTCTCGGCAGTCTTTAACAGTGCCGACGAAAGGATTGCAAGTTCCCGACTGGCAGCAGCCATCTCCTGCATCGCTGCTGACTGTTCCTCGGTAGCCGCAGATACCTGCTCTGTTGAAGCAGCATTATCCTCAGCAACTTTTGCGATCTCGTCAATAGCCCTTACTACCTTCTGAGCACCCTCACTCTGCATGCTGGAGAGATCTGCAATACTGTTAGCCTTACGCTCAGCCTCCATAACGGTCTGGACAATCGACTGAAAAACCTCCGCAGTACTGTTGATCTTCTTCTTCCCCTCATTTATCTGCCGTGAGCTTGAAGCGAACGTATCTCTGACCTTGACACTGTCCTCCTTGATCAGGGAGACGAGATCGATAATCTCGGAAGCAGAACGGCTGGTACCGTCTGCAAGCTTGCGGACCTCCTCGGCAACAACGGTGAACCCTTTTCCGTACTCGCCGGCACGTACCGCCTCGATAGAAGCATTGAGCGCCAGCATGTTCGTCTGGCGTGCGATCTCGACGATGATATCAGCGATCTTCCCCACCTGCTGGAGCTTGCCGTTCAGTTCGGCAAACTGCTGTCCGGTGTACTCGACATTATTGAGGAACTCTTTCATAAGCTCCATAGTCTGCTTCGCCAGATCAGTCCCCTGCTGTGCAGTTGCAGTAGTATCACGCGCAGACTGAGAAGACTCTTTCGCTCTTTTTGCGACAAGCTCGACAGATACAGCCAGCTCATGGATCAAGGTGGATCCTCTTCCTGACATCTCCGCCTGTACCTCTGCGCCATGAGAGATCTGCTCCAGCGCCTTGGCAATCTCTTCCGTAGTTGCATTGACCTCAAGAGTCGAAGACGAGAGAGTCCGTGCAGATTCGGTGACCTGCCCGGATGCCGAGCGGATCTGGCTAACGAGCCCCCTCAAATTTTCAACCATCACATTTATGGAGCTGGCAATGGCAGTTGTCTCGTCAGGAAAGCGGTTTGACTTCACCTCAATATCATGGGAAAGATCCCCGTCACTGATCGCCTCCATTGAAGAGGTGATCTTTCCGATGTTCTTGCTGAGCCTTTTCGTAAGGATCCAGCCAAGCAGAAGACCGGTCGTGAGTGCTACCGCATAGGCAAAGACATTGGTCATCTCCTGAGAGTAACCAAGAGCAATTACCATAGCAGGGGAAAATGCCACTGCAGCGACAACGACTACAATACCAAGGATGAATTTATACCCGATCGGAATGAACAAGCTGCACCTCCTTACATCATGATATCCTGTCTTATACAGAAGCCGGGGCCAGACGGTATATACGCTCTACCGGGCAGACCGTCTGGAACAATGACCGGCTCTCTCCAAGAATCGTTTCCGACTTTCCAAGCATGAGGAAAGCATCTTTGCCCAGGGTACGGGCAATATTGCGAAATACCTTTTCCTGCTGCTCCCGGGCAAGATATATTAGGACATTTCTGCATAAGAGCAGATCACATCCGTGATAGATGAGACCATTGAACATCTCGCCCTGGCTGAAACTGACCATCTTTCTTATTGAAGGAGAAAGCCTGTACTGTTCACCCTCTTCGTCAAAATATTTCTGTATGTAGTTCAGAGGGGCTTCAAGAAGACGATCATGATGGTAAAGAGCAGTTTCTGCACTCAGAAGCGTAGCTGCATCGATATCAGTCGCATCGATAATAACAGGAATCTCCTCCATCTCGTGAGAGAAATGCTCTGCGAGAATCAGTGCCAGGGTATAAGGCTCCTCGCCGCCTGCACAACCAAGGCTCCAGAACCGAAGACTTTTTTTTCCTTTTTGCCGTGCCGTTGAAAAAAGATGAGGGATTATATCGGTACGCAACTTCTCAAATGCGGACAGATTGCGGAAAAACTGGCTTACATGGATTGTCAGGACTTTAACGAGATTATCAACTTCTGATTTACTGCTGAGGAGCAGATCGCAGTAATCATTTACCGTCTCACAATGAGTCGACCTGATCCGGATCGAGATCCTTCTGCGAATGCATCTATCCTTGTACGCATCAAGGTTGAATCCGCGATTGAACAAGAGTACCTGCCTGATCCTGGCAAACTCGCTCTCCGAAATCTCAACATTGGCATTTGCTGTGACAAAAAGCGGCTCACTTGCTGAACTATTTATGGCTTCATCACAATCCAATTTCAGACCCCTGTTCAGACATGGGCAAAATGATCATAACCGGATGACTCAGGGGTATAATGCCCCCCAGCTGAATCTACCAGAATGATCCCGTTTCCCGAAGTTATCCCGCCAATAGCCGTAACCGCTGTACCTGAAGCTTCAGCGGCACTTCGCGCATCATCCAGACGCTCAGGGGAGACTGTGAAAAGCAGTTCGTAATCCTCTCCCCCGGAAAGGGTATACCGTCGGAACTCCGGAGAGCTGCTTTCTACAGCACGCTTGAAGCAGGAAGAGAGTGGCAGAGAGTCAATAGCTACACGCGCGCCTGTCCCTGACTTTGCAAGAATATGTCCAAGATCGGCAAGTAATCCATCACTGACATCTATCATCGAAGAGGGTATTGCTGCATCGGCAAGTGTTCTGCCAAGCACGTTCCTTGGCTGAGGGTCAAGGTGACGCATGATTGCCGCACCGCTCCGCTCACCTTTTATCAGCATCTGCAGGCCGAGCGCGGAGTCACCAAGTGTGCCGCTCACACAGATGATATCTCCTGCACAGGCCCCGCTGCGTCTGACTACCTTTTCAGGATACTGCTCGCCCTGAAGGGTGACACTGATGACAAACCCGCCCCTTGATGATGAGGTATCACCTCCGGTGAGAGTGACCCCGTAGCTGACAGCCTGCGCGATAAAACCTTCAATGAAACGCTCCAGAAAATCGAGGGGCAACTCCGGAGGGATTGCCACGGAAAGAAGGGCAAACTTCGGGATCCCACCCATTGCCGCAATATCCGACAGATTCACAGAGAGCGATTTGCGCCCCAGACTGTACGGATCGCTCCAGGCAAGATCGAAATGGACCCCTTCCACCAGCATGTCTGAAGTTGAAAGAAGGACCATCCCGGGAGAAAGCACCGTTACGGCTGCATCATCACCGATTCCGACAACAACTTCTTCAGGATTCCCCACTCGTCCCGAAATCCTGTCAATAAAACCAAACTCCCCTATTTCGGAAAGCCTCAAGCAGATGCTCCCTTGCGGGCGGTGACAAGGACCTTTCCTACGGGAGCTTTTTTCTTCTGGATTACCGGCTCAACCCCAGTAGGCCGGGAAAAAGGATCGCTTTCGAGGGCCACCTTGAAAACTTCTTCCACCTCTCTGGCAGTGATGACTTTGATTTTTTTGAGTATCGCTTTTGGGATGTCGACAAGATCCTTTTCGTTCTGGGCAGGTATGATAACCGTCTTTATCCCCCCCCTGATGGCTGCAAGAATCTTCTCTTTGAGTCCTCCGATAGGCAGTACTTTCCCTCTCAGGGTGATCTCTCCGGTCATAGCCACATCTTTGCAGACCGGTGTCTTGGTAAGTGCCGACACAAGAGCTGTCGCCATGGTTATCCCCGCAGAAGGACCGTCCTTCGGAATCGCTCCGGCAGGGACATGCACATGTATCTCGATACTCTGGAAAAGATCATCTGACAGGTTCAGCTCCTTGCCTTTCGAGCGGATCCATGACAACGCGGCCTGGACAGACTCCTTCATGACATCGCCCAGTTGACCGGTAAGGATCAATCCACCCTTGCCGCTCATTATTGTCGCTTCGATATGGAGCGTCTCTCCGCCTACCGGAGTCCAGGCAAGCCCTGTTACAAGACCGATTTCGTTTCTGTCGGTTTCAGGCTCCCGGATGAATTTCGGCGGACCAAGGTACTTGTTGACATTGGCAGCATTTATCATGAAACGCCGGGTTTCACCTTCTGCCACCTGCCGGGCAATCTTTCTGCAGATGCTCCCGATTTCACGCTCCAGATTCCTGAGCCCCGCCTCTCTGGTATAGCTGGAGATAAGCGCCCTTATCGCTTCATCCGTGAAGGTTATATGCCTTCCAGAGATGCCGTTATCACTCGTCTGACGAGGGACAAGGTATCTTTTTGCTATCTCCAGCTTCTCCTCTTCCGTATACCCGGAGAGATTGATAACCTCCATCCGGTCAAGCAGCGGCCCGGGAATCGTATCCACCTGATTGGCAGTTGCTATGAACATGACGTTTGAAAGATTGAACGGCAGATTGATGTAATGGTCCGAAAACATGTAATTCTGTTCCGGATCGAGCACCTCTAAAAGTGCCGAAGACGGATCGCCCCGGAAATCAGACCCGAGCTTGTCGAGTTCATCGAGCATGAAGACAGGGTTGTTCGTTCCTCCCTGCTTCAGACCCTGAATGATCCTTCCGGGCAGGGCTCCCACATATGTACGCCTGTGGCCGCGGATCTCCGCCTCATCCCGCATCCCGCCGAGTGACATCCGGACGAACTTGCGCCCCATTGCCCTGGCTATCGACTTGCCAAGTGATGTTTTGCCGACACCCGGAGGACCGACAAAGCAGAGTATCGGCCCCTTCATCTTCTTTCTCAGCTTGCGGACCGCCAGGAACTCCAGAATCCGCTCCTTGATCTTCTCCAGACAGTAATGGTCCTCATCGAGGATCACCTGCGCTTTTTTGATATCAAGCGAATCACGAGTAGTCCTGCTCCAGGGGATCTCAACCATCCAGTCCAGAAAAGTCCGTAGCATCCCGGACTCAGCCGAATCCGGGTGCATCTGTTCAAGGCGTCCGAGCTGCTTGAGCGCCTCCTTTTCTATACTCTTAGGCATCTTCGCATGCTCGATCGCCTTGCGGATTTCGATCATCTCCTCAGAGCGCGAATCGGTCTCGCCCAGTTCATGCTGAATTGCCCTGAGCTGCTCCCGGAGGTAATACTCCTTCTGGCTTTTCCCCATCTCCTCCTTTGCGGCTGTCTGTATCTTGGCCTGCATGCTGAGGAGTTCATGCTCCTTGGCAAGCAGTTCATTGACCCGATTGAGCCGTGCGACAGGATCGGTCAGTTCAAGAATTCCCTGAGCCTCTTCGACCTTCAGCCCTATGTTGCTTGAGATAAGATCGGCAAGGCTGCCGACATCCTGCATGTTTTCGACAATTACGACAACTTCCGGAGAGACTGCTTTCCCCAGTGCGATGATCTTTCCAAGCTGATCTTTTACAGACCTGACCAGCGCCTCAATCTCCAGAGAATCCTCAGGTGCCGGAGGCTCAATGATCCGGTCTATTTTCACCTCATAAAATGCATCGACCGTCTCATAGGATATTATCCGTGCCTTCGCAAGCCCCTGGACAAGTATTTTCACACGACCGTCCGGAAGCTTCAGCATCCTCATTATCATCGCCACGGTGCCGACCTGATAGATCGCATCCGGGGTCGGTTCATCGTCCCCCACATCCTTCTGGGTAGCAAGAAAGATCAGCCTGTCGCCGGCGAGTGACTTGTCAACGGCGCTGATTGACATCTCACGCCCGACGAACAGAGGAAGGATCATGTACGGATAGACGACTACATCCCTCACGGGAAGAAGTGGCAGCATGTCCGGGATCTTAAGCTCTTCACTCTCCTGAACCGGATCAATTGATAGTTCCATGTATCACTCCTTAAACTGAAAGCATATTTTCAGGGATTACGTCTCGGCACCCGAACCGATAGCACACCACGTTCATAAACCGACTGCATCTGTCCCGGGTCAAAACAGGAAGGGACTTCGATCGTGCGGGAAAAACGTCCGAAATGCCTTTCCAGACAGAGGTAACTCATTACAGAGTCAGACTTGTCGTGCCGCTTGAACCCTTCTATCCTGATCGACAATCCCACAACACTCACGCAGAAATCATTTTCAGAAGAGCCCGGAAGATCGAGTTCGATCACAAAAAAACCAGCGCCCTCATAGACATCGACAAGGGGAGAGAATTCGTGCAGCGCCATCCCATGATCTCTCATATGGAAGATGTGGTTGAACATCTCATCCATATACTGACGGAAAACTGATATCCATGCGGCTGAATCGTTTGGTTGAGGCGCCATGTCCTCTCCGGAGGAGTATGCCAGATCTGTAGTCAACAGCGTAATCGCTTACTGAAGATTTAATCATCTTTCCTTTGAAAGTCAAGGCAATCCGCCTTCATTTGACCGCTGCCAACCCCCTTCTGAGTCTAATTAATTGAACTTTTCACCTTATCCGTGTATTATTTCTTACTTCGTGACCGGCTAACCGGTGTTTTCAGCTGTTTAGAAGTCATTATCCATGCAAGAACAGGCATCAGGGGCTCTGATATATGAAAAAAATAGTACTGTACCTAATGATGGCATCCTTGACCACGGGCTTCACATGGGGCAAGACCGGCTCTGAAAAATGCGAAGAGGCGAAACAGCTTGCTCTAGGAATGGTTTCCACAACTCCCCGGGAGAGCATCAGCAGTATGGTAGATTCAATAAGACAGTTATGCCCGGAAGGAGCGGCAGGACAGTATATCAACGGATTCGGCTCTGAAGTCGCCGGGAACCCCGCCCGGGCAATACAGTCATACAAGGAGGCGCTCCGCCTTGACCCTGACTTTGCACCGGCAAGCGGAAGACTCGGGCTGCTCTACCTTGAGACCGCACTTGAAGATGATGCAACCCTGGAGTTGACCCGTGCCGTCCGCAGCCATCAAGACCCTCTTTATCACAAAGCGCTGGCGAGTATCTTCAAAACAAGAAAACTTTACTCTCTTGCCATATACCATAACAGTGAAGCGGTGAAGCTCAGCCCGACAAACACGACCCTGATCTCTGCGCTTGCCGAAACCTATAGAGAAGCCGGGCAGACAGGAAAAGCCGAAGAAGCATATCGCCGGGCAGACTCACTGAAGCCGGGAGACCTGGAATCCCTTAAAGGACTTGCTTCGACCTATTCGTTATCCGGGCAGTACGATAAAGCGCTGGAAACCCTCAAAAAGGCCGAGGCTGCGGCTCCGCTTGACAAGGATGTTCATCGCCTTAAAGCTGATACCTACCTGAAAAAAGGTGACACTGCCAACGCCGAGACCGAGTACATACTGGCCGGCATGCAACCATCCAGGTCTTCAATAAAACCGGGAAGCGGCGATGTTTTTACGTCAAACAAAGATTTCGATAAAGCGATCGAGGCCTACCGGGATGAGATCTCCATGAACCCGGAAAACGCCGAACTCCGCGAGAAACTGGGCAATGCGCTGAAGGCTGCAGGCCGTGACGATGATGCCATCGCTGCATACCGGGAGGCTTTTCGGCTGAAGGCTGACAATCAGGATCTTCACTACAATCTCGCTATGCTCTACGAGAAAAAAGGACTGCATGATGAAGCTGTCGTGGAGTACAAGCAGGCGTTGGCTCACGGCGAAAATACCGACGTGAGGTATCGCCTCATCGATATCTACACACAGAGAGGGAGCCATCAGCAGGCAACCGAACAGTATCGGATCCTTCTCAAGGTAAACCCCGCCGACCAGGCCCTCCTGATGAAGCTCGGCAGGACTTACGTTACTGCCGGCAGCACAAAGGACGCTATCGCCACTTTCCGCGAGATTACCCGGATCAATCCTGACAACCTTGAAGCCCATAAAGAGCTGGCATCTCTTTACAAAAAGGGTAATCAGCAGGATGAGACCGAAAAAGAGTACCGTGAGATCATCCGGATAAAAAAGGATGACATGGAGACAAGGAACGCTCTCACTTCAATCTATGTGAAGAGAAAAAGCTACCCGGAACTTATTGCCCTGCTGAAAGAGAACGTGGAGATGGCTCCGAATGACTCAAACCATCACTACAAACTTGGACTGGTCTACGAATTCCAGAAAGAGTATGAAAATGCTTCGGCAAGCTATCTTGAGTCGATCAAGCTGAAGGATGACAATGCAAAGACCCTGAATGCTCTCGGCCGGGTCAACATGAAGACAGGCCGTATAAAAGAGGCAAAAGAGTATCTTGAAAAGGCAAAGGCAGCTGACCCGAACATGGAGGAGGCATCGCTCCTGCTCAGCAATATAAAGGATGAGCTGGCGCCTGACCCGTCGAAATACAAGAAAAGTAAAAAAGGGAAGAAGTCCAAGAAAGGCAAGACTACCAAGAAGAGTACCAAGAAAGGCGCTGCAAAGAGCCCCTCAAAAAGCCCCACAAAGACCGTTAAAAAGCCGGCGGCAAAACCGGCTTCAGGGGCGGGGCAGTAGACCGGCTGCCAAACTCGGATGATTAGCTGTGCTTTTATAGCCTGACAGACAGGGACTCATGGTCAACTAATCAACAACGTTCCCCTTAGCCTTCCCGCAACAGAGTTGACATTAATAAAAAAGTGACGTATGTTTATAACAAAAATATACGTCACTTTAGTTTTTGGAGACTGCCATGCAAACCAAACTGACTCTTCGCCTAGAAGATCAATTAATCGAACAGACAAAATCTTACGCAGCACGGGCGGGGAAATCAGTTTCGCAGATTGTTGCGGAATACTTCAAACTACTGACCTCTCAAAAGGTCAAATCAAACTCTCCTTCAACACCAATAACTCAATCACTTCGAGGATTATTGCGGGAATCAAAGCTTGGTGAAAAGGATTACAAAAAATATCTGGAGGGGAAACACCTTTGAAAATACTTCTGGATACTAACATAGTCCTCGATCTGTTGATGGACCGAATGCCATTCGCGGATGTGGCAGCAGAACTGTTCTCAAAGGTGGAAGACGGGACCATCATCGGATATTTGTGTGGGACTACAATAACGACCGTATATTATCTTGCAGCAAAATCGGTAGGTGCACCAGGAGCCCAGGAAGAAATAAAAAAACTGCTGAGTCTATTTGAAGTGGCGCCTGTTAACAGACATGTTCTCGAATCAGCGCTAGTCGCCGGTTTTAGCGATTTCGAAGATGCTGTAGTCCATGAAGCAGCTTGTCATGTCGGAGCTGAAGCCATCGTTACCCGCAATCAAAAGGACTTCAGGAAATCCAGGATACCGGTTTATTCCTCGGAAGAGATGGCAAAAATACTGGCATCAAAAAAGTAGTGCATGGCAGGAATGAAGCCATAACGTTCCCCTCAGCCATTTTTCGTTACTGAAGCAGCATTGTTTGGGCTGAGCGAAGCAGCTTAAGAAAAATGGCAGAAAGTCAAGACCCCATATTGGCCTATAGAGAAATTAGCTGGAAGCTTGAATCTTGGCGGCCATCTGGGACACGTTGATGACGACGTATTTGTAAGATTGATGCTTAATGCTTCTGAAGCTGGTAATAAGTTCGTGTTCGTCGTCTGAAGTAAAGGGATGAGGCGGATCGGCTATCAGAAGATTTTCGGGGTTGAAGAAAAAAGTTACCGGCACTTCAAGCACTTCTGCAAGCGTTTGTATGTTTTCCACATTAAGCTTGTTGGTTCCATTCTCATAGCGCTGGATTTGTTGATATGTCACATCCAGTCGCTCAGCCAGATTTTCCTGAGACATTCCCAGCGCCATCCGGCGCAATTTGATTGCCCTTCCGATCTCCTTGCTTGAAATAAATTTTGTTGACCTCTCATTGGATTGCATGGCGCTGACTATACCAGATGGCTACCATAGCAACTACCTCTCCAAAAGTATCAATTTCTTGACCTGCACAATTTAAAAGTGTATACACCTTTAAATCTACTTTAATGAAAATTTATGACAATAAGGAGGGGCTACGCCATGTTATCCCGCCTGGCAGTTATCCTGACATTCCTTACCTTATCCTGGTCTTCTTTCCCTTTCTCAGCCCACGCCGATGATGAGCGCCCGAATGTTGCCTATACCGGCGTGTATCTGATGGGAAACGCGCAGACAAAAGATAAATTTCCCGTTTATACCCGAAACCAGACCAAGCTACGCGACGCCCTGAAGATTGAGATGGAGAGAGTCAACGGGCAAGGAAAACTCCCCTTCAATCTGCTGTTCAACACCGACATGGAAGAAATTAAGCAGCGCATCGACAACACCCTTTCCCTTGCGTTCGTGATGGTGCGAGACGACATAAGTGCCGAGAGCTTCAGCGCTGTCGGGACCACTATCAACAAGACCATCATAAACGTAGGGCTTACAGCAATTCTCTACGATACACGTAAGATTGACGGAAAAGATCGCAATACGGTGGTCTTCTCATTTCCTCTGGTTGGCTACTCCCAACGTCTCGACGGGGACAAAAAGTGCAGCGCGGCTGACATCGATGCACTCTTTGTTGAGAGCGCCGCCTCAACCGTGCGTGAGCATCTACTTAAACGCCTTGCCGGGGCCAAACTATCCGACATTTTTGGCGAGGTAGCAGACAGCACATCTGGAACCGCTACTGTGAGCATCGGCAGCACCAACGGCATTGAAGATGGCCAGAACATTCTGTTCATAATTGACGGTAAAAAGGTTGCCTCCGGCACGATTATCAAACTCGAAAAGAATAGCGCGCTTGTCGAGTTGCCAAAGGGCTTCAAAGCGCAGACAGGAATGAAGATAAAGACCACTAATATGAGGGCTTCGTCGGATGAAACCTTTCAGGTTGTTGAAGTAAAGGTAAGCTCCAAAAAGGCAGCCAAGTATTTCCCTCCGGAAGTGGTCGGACCACAGGCAGCGCAATGGTTCTCGAATTTCCTGACTGATCGTGGCGGCAAAGTAGTTCTGCCGTCGCGGGTGGGCGGTGAATGGGATCAACGCGCCACCGGAACAGCCTTCAGCCTGATTGACCGTGCAGGCATAGAACATCAATTTGAGCTCCCACCCCCTAAATACCCAGTGACGCTGGATATTACCGGCATTGCCAGCAAAGTGACTGACAGTAACGATGTCAATGACATTTGCATGTTCAAGGCGTGGATGAAGGTCAGTATCCCGAGTAAAAAATATGAAAAAGAGTTCGACATATTCACTTCCAAGTCTCTCATCAAAGGGGTGCAGAGCTTTGAAGAGAAGAATGAACTATTTGATCTGCTGTATCAGTTGACGGCAAAAATTGCGAGGGAGGCTGAAATATGAAGCATGTGCTCTTCAAGGTTCTCGTTGTGGCAGGGGTTTTGTCTTCGCTCTGTGGGCAGATATTTGCGGCTCAATCGGTAATAGCAGTTGGGCGGGCTGATATCGTTGGCTCAAATAAAGATGGTGCCAGAAACATTGCCCTAACAAACGCTTTTCGTGAAGCAGTTGAAAAAGGAATAGGCGTATGGGTGCAAAGCCAGACTGAGGTCAAGGATGCCGCGCTGGTGAAGGATCAAATCCTGACTCGTGCCGAAGGGTATGTAACTGAGCATGAGATCGTGAAAGAAAAAATCGAAGACAATCAGCTTGTTGTAACAATTAAAGCTCAGGTGGCAGTAGACAAAATTGGTGCTGACATCAAGTCACTGGTCGGCAGAGTCTCAACAGCAATGGGCAATCCATCGATCACTTTTGTGCTCACGACATGGGAAAAGCGGGGGGCGCAAGGTTCTTCAAGTAAAACCGATTCAGTAGATATTTCAGCAAAGGCTGATTCAAAATCCAGTTACGATGTCGCTGACGATTCAAGTGCCAGCGCTTCTGCCAGTGCTTCCTTGAGCGCAAGGGAAAAGGCATCTTCAGATTCAAGTGTATCTACTCGTGAAAAAGCAGCTGTAGCATCTAGGGGCAAATCATCACAAAGTAGCGCCGGTTCCGCCAGCGGACGTGTTTCGGCTGATGGTCAATATGCTGAAGGCGATGGTAATGTGTCTGGCAGAATGGGCTACGCCGCATCTGGACAGCAGTCATCAGCCCAATCAGGTAGCATGTCAGCATCTGGAAAGAGCGCTTATGACGGCTCTGCAAAAACAAATAACTCTGCTTCTTATGAAGGTGATGTCAACTCAAGCAATACTCAATCTTCAAAATCTAAGTCGAAAGGGAGCGACAACTCTTCTGCTTCCGTGGATGCAAGTACTAAGGTCAAGCAGGACAGTTCCTATTCAAAGATTGATGAGGATATTTGGGTTAAATACCCTGACACCACAATCATTGACTCCTTCAATCAGGAGTTTAAAGAGAAGAGCTTTAAACTCAATGCTGGTGACAAAGCCCGCGAGATTGCCTTGTCAAAATCCATCAAGGAAACTTTCGTCAACCCTTTTGATCGCAGTGCAGTCAGGCAGGCAGCAGAAAAAGAAGGTGTTAATTTTGTTGCCCGTGGTGAAGTGAAGATGCTTGATACCATGGTTTCTGAGAGTACTGGCAATACTGAAGTGACATCTGAAGTCGGCGTTGAAATAATTGATGTGGCTTCTGGAGAGATAGTTGCTGCATATCGGAATACGGTAACTGCGGGAAGCAGTAGACCAATGGAGGCTAAGTCACAGTCAATAAAAAAAGTCGCTATCCTTGCAGCACGGACATTGGCAAATCAGACCATAGAAACCTGGCAGAATGCTTCATTAAATGGCAGGGAATACACGGTAGAGGTCAGAAATATCAAGAGCAAACGCTCTCAGGAACGCCCGATTTTGAATGCTCTTGAGGCGCTTGGCTCTATATCGGGGACAACCAATCCGCAAGCATCAACACTACTGGTTAAGCTTCAGTTTAAGGGGCAAAAAAAGAAACTCGAAGACGGCATTCTTGATCAGCTTGGTTCAAAACCAGGCTTCTCTGAAAAGGAATTTGATGGCCCCGATACCGTAGACGGCAAGATCGTTTTCACATTCAAATAGCCTCATTTGGCTAAATTCAACATTGGGAGGAAATAACATGAAACGGATTATCAGTCTGGTTGTTTTTGTGGTGATGCTGGCAGCAGGGCTTCAGGCATTTGGCTGGGGATTGCCTAGTGTTGGCGGTGACGACAAGAAGGAGAGCGGTGCAAAGGTCGATGTAAAAGCGCTAACGGCTCGTGAAGCTAAGATAAAAATCAGTGTAAACATGGCAACCGAATCTCTTGCTGAAGGTTTAGTTCAAATTCAAAAGGCATGCGGCATGGCAGCTGAAGCAGCTAAGTTGCAGGCACTTATAGAGGAAGCCAAGAAAAATCCGGCTGACATCGAACTAACCAAAAAGCTGGCAAAGGCAGTTGACGAGGCGAGCGAAGCGCTTAAAAAAGTTGATATGGCAGCGACCATGAACAAGGAAGAAGGTCGTAAAAACCTCGGCAAGTCCTTGCTTAACCTTGGTGCGGGCTCTTTGCTTGACCTGAAGGCTTCCAACGAAGCCAAAGGTTTGGTGACCGACATCACCAATAGTATTAAGACTGTTCAGGCTTCGCCTATGACATACGGAGCGTCGGCAGTGAAAGATCTGAATTCAGGCTTGAACACTGCCAAGTTTGTTGCCGAAACTATGCCCGGCCAGATCAGCACCATCGCTGACCTGACAAAAGGACTTACCAAATATGCCCAGACGAACAAAATAGAGTTACCGTCACAGAAGGAAATGGAGACGCAGGCAGCAAATATGGCGAAGCCTATTGATAACTAGCTGTAATTTAACTGCCAGTTCCAGCTCAATTAACAAAATCGTTTACCAGAGACAAAAAGCCCTGCTTCCATCCGGAAGCAGGGCTTTTTGTAGTAACCGTTGGATTACAATGCTGCAACATGTAAAACGCAAAGGTGTGAGGCTGCTAAAGAAGGATCAATGTAATTTGTTGGCTAATTAAAGCGACTCGAGAAATTCTGCAACGCTCTGAATTATGATGGAATAACTGTTCTCAGGAGAATTCATAAACGGCCCGAAATGCTTGATATCAACCGTAAGCAGATGGGTTGCCCGGCAGGTAACAGCGGCCTGAAAGATTGCTTCATCCTTTTCGGCCAAGTCAGGAGGGAATGGCGAAGATGGATTTACCGGCGTGATGGTTATCTGTTCCAGCAACTTTTCAAGCTGTGGGACGAATGCGGGATATTTGGACGAAAGATTGCGGAAAGCCTCTTCGCGGGCATACGCGCTGGTGAAGAGCATAAAATGACCGGCGGCTCCCAACTCAATGACAAAGGCCGCCTTGCCGTTCGGATTGTGGGCAGCAGTGAAAAGAATATTGGCATCAAGAAATATGCGCATCAGGGTTGGGCTGAGAGCCTCGTTAGTACAGCGGCACGGTCATCGGCAGAAAGCCTGTCCGACTCATCCCACGCAGCAATCTGGGCATCGGAATACATCTCGATCTCCAGTACCGCAGCCGGTTTGATGACCATTTCATTATCCCTCTCCTCAAGGATAACCGCGCCGCCATGACTGAGTCCGAACCGCTTGCGCATGTTGGCGGGCAATGTAAGCTGGCCTCGGTCTGAAACAATAACTGTTTGGCGCATAAAGATACCTCCTGAATTTCAGAATGACTGAATTTCAGTAATTCGTCAACACTTTCCACGCGGCAGTAGCCCGGCGGCCACGCCTCTTTCCATAAGCATCGCTACCGCCCGTCGCCCTTCATCACCAAGGTCGCGGGAGAAATCATTCACATACAGACCGATATGAGCGTCACAGACCGCATCGCTCATCTCCTGCGAATGCGCCCTGATGTATTCCCGTGGCGCCTCAGGATTGGCAAAGGCATGGTCGATGCTCGCCGCTATCAGCTTCCCCAGCGTATCGATGACTTCCTTCCCCAGAGCAGTTTTCGCCACTATGCCGCCCAGCGGTATCGGACAGCCGCTGTCAGCCTCCCACCACTCGCCAAGATCGACCAGTTGCTGTAGTCCAGACTCCCTGAAGGTAAATCGTGACTCGTGGATTATCACCCCGGCAGCGACCTCGCCTGAAACAACAGCAGGCATGATCCGGTCGAACGGCATGGAGACGAGATTGTCCAGCTGCGGGGCAAACAGGCGCAGCAGCAGTGCAGCGGTAGTATATCTGCCGGGAAGAGCAACCGGCTTATGGCGGAGAGAGGAGAGCTGACACGCTTCTCTGCTGACGAGAAGCGGCCCGCAGCCTCTTCCGAGTGCAGCGCCGGAGGGGAGCAGCGTATAGTCGCTCCGGATATGACCGTAAAGATGGAATGATACTTTCGTGACGTCAAGAGCTGCTGCAAGGGCATGCCGGTTCAGCTGTTCTACATCCATTAGCAGCTCGTTGAAGGATAGTCCATGAGTGTCAATCAGGCCCTTGACCAGAGCATGAAAGATAAAGGTATCATTCGGAC
>VFJK01000048.1 GCA_009886125.1 Geobacter sp.
CCTGATTGAAGGCGTTCGCCCCTTGAGTTGATTGATCTATACCGCCTGCCCTGTTGAGGGTGAAAGCGTTCTGCGCGGATGCGTTGGCCTGCCTGAAAGCGTTGGACCCGGCTGCATTCATCTGGTTTGCTTGGTTGACCATCTGATTCTCACCTGATTGCAAACCGTACCGTTGGTTACTTGCTTCAGCCGCCGCCTGATTGATAGCAGGCATGAATGTTGATGTCATTTCCTTATTCATCTGCTGATCTGGCAAGCCGGAAGCGTACAAGCCCCTATCTGCCATTGACTGATTAATGTCTTTTGACCTTTGCGCTATCTGCTGCTGAATGGGAGAAAGCCTTGACTGTAATATGCTGCTTTCAAGAGCGTCATAATCGCCGCCTGATAATGTCTGTGTTGGTGCTGCCTGCTGATATTGCCCCGCGGCTGAATACTGAGCGTTATTGAAGGCAGTAGGCTCGATATACGCGCCGGGGTCTGTATAGGCGGTATTTGCGCTAACAGCTTGCCCTTGCTCCAGATAGGGATTGAGGGCGGTTTTACCACCCTGAAAGACCTTCTCCCGTTCTGCTGCGGTCATCTGGTTGCTTGTACTTTCCTCTCTGCTATTTTGCATAATGCCTCCTTGCTGCTAGACAGAACTTACTCCCCTTTTTATGCCTATGCCAATACGCCCACCGGGATTGAGCCTTTGCCCTGAGTGCGCTTATCATCTCTTTCATGCCCTGCTTGCCGGTGATTACCACGGCTTCTGTAATGTAAATAAACTCTCCATGGCATACATCTGTCGCCGGTTCCGCTTGTTTCACACGCTCTACATCTTCCTTGCTGAGTCTCCAATATGTTGCAAACCACTTGACTTTTCCTTTCTTGATCTTGATTACGAATTGCCCTGTGCCGAGTCCGTGGATGATGTTTCTTTCTGTCTGCCCTAGCCCTGTCTGCTCTCCGTATGATTCCATTATCAGGGTGAACAGCTTATCTGCCTGCTCGAAGGTCACACTACCTCCATCACTACCCCTGCGGCTGTATGGTATCTCTGCCCCTTTGCCAAGCCTCCTGCGATTGCTGCTGCATTGTTGGCATAGAGAGGGGTTGCCCTGATAGTCGCGCTTGCAAACTCTTCTAACTGCCGGTCAAGGAGCTTGTCATCAGGGTTATATATCTTGGTCGCTCTCACTCTATAATCTCCATTGCAAACCATGTGTAGATACCAACAGCATCACCAGGGGATGTGTCGTTGAGTGAACGAACTGTGAAGTAATCGCCTGCGGTGACGGTCAAAATAGCAGAGGCGTTATGCTGCGCCGCGTAATTGCTGGTATTCCCGATAGCGAAAACGGCTGAAAGTCCGGCTGTATCTGCCCCGGCGTTCTTGTAAATAGTCATTCGGTAAATCGAGCCTGAAGTTGTGGAAGAATAGACGACTGCGGATACCTTCACCTTCGTTACCCCTGCCGGTACAGTTAATCGTCCGGTGTTGACTGAGGTGCTATGAATCGAGTCCGTATCGTAGCTTTCTGAGGCAAAGGGAATATCAGTATCAGCAGATGTCGTGGCGTTGTTATAAACAAGTGCGCCCCGGTAAAGACCGACCATCTTTTTCGATATAGCTGAATTACTGGCGGAATTAGGGGTGAAGGTCGAATGATCGACGGTTGAGACAGGTGAGGTCAACACGGCATCCGCAAGAGTGACTACCGTATTCCCTCCGGTGTATGCAGAGCTTGAAACCTCGCTGTAAACCGTGGAAGCGGATAGAATCGCCTTGACTCTACGGTATTGCAGATAAATGTCAGTATGGTCGGCCCCTACTATCTTGAATATTCTGGCAGATGAATAAACCTGCAAAAGTCCGGGGTTCGACCACTGAGAGCCTGCTGTGACTCCTGAGACGTTCTTGAATGTGCCATCCGCATTTAGTGAGACGTTCAATCTGTTAGCAAGGGTTGACTTTGTACCTGCTGCGGTATTTATTGCTCCAAGTCCGGCATTTACCCCGGTTACTACCGTATCAAAGTTAGAATTTACCTTTGCGGGGTCTGCAACGGTCTTAGATACAAAAGTATATGGCTTTGTAATAAGCGTAATCGCCCCTGCTGTCGAAGCTATCAATACAAGCCCTATGGTGAGCCATCGTTTCATTTTGCCCCCTGTTCACGATATTTCGTGACGTACCCATGAAATCTGATTCTATCGAGTGCCTTAATTGAGAAGGCAATCCGGTTGCCTTGCCCTTTCTGAATGTAAAACGCTTTCGTTATCCTGAGTATGCCACCCCAATTCGCCTCGCCCCAATTACCTTCGCCCCATATCAGAGAGTTGTCGGTCATGATTCCGGTATCGAGTGAGCCTTCTAACCTCGTATAGTCGATGTCGTAACCAAGCACGATAGATGATGCCATTGAGCCAAGCGATTCAATCTCCGGCTGAAAATACCGCCATACCTTTCTGAAGATTGACCCGTAATCCAGATACGCGGTGAATATCTCCGTCAATATTGGAGCCTCATTGTCGGTGGTCGAGTTGTCGAGCTTGTAAACCATGCCATCAGCGGTATCTCCGATAAGGATTGCACCATCATCCCCCGCGCCGGTCAATGAGGCAAAACACTTAGCGGATAAGGTATCCCATGAGGTTATGCCCTTGTACCTGCCATCTAAGCACAAAACAAGCGATCCAAGATGAAACAGCGCCCGCTGCTTATCAGAGTCATATGCCGCAAAGGAGGCTTGTTTATCAGCAAGGGTCATTATTTCGATAATGCCTCTGTGAGTGTCGGAAATAGGCGCAACCGCGGTCAAGTCGAAGCTGTAAATGTTGTTATTGCCAAGAAATATTCCTTCGTCAAGAATGCTATCAGGAGTAGGGCATCCGATAGAATCAGAGTTCGGCGCTTCCGGTATCCTGAAGCTGTCAAGGCTCGTACCGTAAAGCGTCCAGATTGATCTATTCTTGAATACGACCAAACCGCCCGACTGCGGAGATATGCCGGTGATTACATCCCCATCATTGTCCCTGATTTTGATGATATTCAGAGCTGCCCACGTTGTCGGGTCTTCAAGGTCTGAGAATCTGATAGAGTTCGGGTTGGCAACATCGACCAGATAAAGCCGGTTTCCGTATACCTTGATTACTTTCGACTTCGGCGGGGATCCTGCAAGAGTGGTCAGTGAAGTTCCATCAAAGGTCTTGACTACATCTATCCCATTAGTGAGAATGAGATTATCCCGCCATACTACTGATCGGAATTTCGCTGCATTCAAGCCCGTTGCTAGTGAAGTCGGCGTCCCGAACACCGTTGTGCCGTCATAGGCGTACTTATAAAGAACCGTCCCCGACTGGATAAGTAGATGATGCGTCCCGTCTGACTTGCAATAACGGTGAATACTCGTTATTCCTGCGGCTAACGGTGTCGTGTAAATCCCTGACTTGCCGGTGCGGGTTTCAAGCACTCCTTCGCCGGTCATTATGCAATTCTTGGCAATTAAACACTGATTAGGCAAAAGGAACTCCGGCAATAGCTGCCGATTCTCCCCCCCGGTGAAATCCCGCTGCCGGAATATCCGCCATGCGTCTTGATTGCCGGTTGTGCCATCTGGCATTATTTGCAGGTTAGGTCGTTTCAAACCTTTGTCCGTGTGTATCCGTGGCTGTTAAATTCGGGTTTAGGTTTCCTTCGGTTATCCCATTCCTTGATCTTGAGCATTTCATATTCATAAAGGGCAGATTCTTTCGAGTATCGCCCGTCTTTGTCGTAGTCATAAGAGTGCATCCGTAAGCCGGTTATAAAGAGGCTTTCAAATTCGATAGGGAATATCGTATCTGTTGCAACATCTGTATAATCAGTGTTCACTTCAGCTTCATAGTTGAGAATGCAATTACCGGAAGCGCCGGGGTAAAAGATGACTACGTTGCCCGCTGCGAGTGTATATCCTTCCGGTGTAGTGCCTGTGTCGTCTCTGTATTTAAAAGCCTTCAAGGGGCCGATTTGGTTGTCTCTGGTAAGGATTACATCACCAATCTCCATCGTCACTATTTCAGACGCGCCGATAGGTAGCGTTATCTGATTTGCGATAATTGTAATTGTTGCAGGAGTTTGCAAAAAGGCCCAATCTCTAGGTTGGTTGAATACGTCCCTGCTGATCTCGTTGAACCATAAAACGAACTTGGCCCGGAACTCTGCGGAGTCGTCCTGTGCCTTAGAAAGTGCTTTTGTAACTACTGCTGCGACATTCATGTAAACCATAGATGAACCTCTTAAAAGGGGGAGGTTTTACCCTCCCCTAGAAAATTACCAGTAATATCCAGAACATACATTATTGGTAGCTGCCGAATAAGAGCCAAAAGTGACGGATGTAGTCCCGGTCTTTGCGCCGAAATTAAGCGTACCTGAAGAGGCGTGGTAGTAGGATGTAAGACTTCCATTCCTACCAACTTTGACAATGACAGGAGTTGTAAGGGCTGCGCCGGTTGTACACATAAAGTAAATGCCGGTTTTGCCTGACATTGTATAAGAGGCGCTTCCCTTCGTATTCGGGTTTACCGACCAGATGCCGGAAAAAGCTGAACCCTGAATCGGGACCCCGTTCAGGTCGTAAGGGTTCACCCCCGACTCTGCCATTGCGATTGTTGCAAAAGCGCCCATTATGACAAGGGCTGTAAAAACAATATATCTTCTCATGTCGTTATCTCCTTTTTATGTGATCTCATGTGCCCGGCGAGTGCTAACGCCGATTGCACGGTTTTGCTACAAGTCGGGCAGGTAAAGCCCCCTGTTGTCGGGGGTTTGATATGTGATTTCTCTGCCCGTTTTGTCGCCCTGATAAACATCCCTACGCCCATGACAGTTCCTTTCGCCTTATATGGCAGGGCAAACGATAAGCCGGAAGTCCATTGCGCCTTCGTCGATAGCTGCATCATCGGCAGTAAAGACCATGACCATGATGGTATCGTCTGCGGATACCCTGACCCCGGCAATGCCGAAAGAGAGCCCTGATTCAGCTGCCTGAAAGGAAATCGCCATGTCGGTTGAGAGTACGCCGGGGCAAGAAACAGAAACTTCGGCCATCACTGCTGAAGCGGCGGCGGCGATGGATGCAAAGTCGATTTCGCCCTCGAATATCTTGAGTGCGCGGGTGGATGGAATTGATTTGGTAAATGCGAGAGCCATGATTTATTCTCCTTTAGGGAGGTCTTACCCTCCCCGTTGAAATGTGTTATTAGTTGCTCAAAAGAGCTGCAAGCCCTATAAACTTGTGATCGTTTGCTACTGAGAGCCACTGCGTAGCAGTAGCAAGCAGAGTGTTTGTCGGATTGGTATCAGTGGTGTTCCACTTGCTCAACTTCACATGAGGAACAAAATGGATATTGGTAGAGATAACATCCTCGAATGCAAGAATGTCGCGGTCTGTTTCGGTCATAAGATCGCGCTGCCGTCCAAGATACATGCACCCTTTCTTTGCAAAATAGGTGGTGTATATCGGGAATGCTGCGACGGTAACGTCAACAGGTACAGAGTCAGAAACGATGATCGACTTGCCGAGATACTTGTCCTGGCCATCGAGGTTGACGTTGCCGGGGTTGAAACCGAGGCTCCATGTGGTCAACTTGGCGTTGACAAGATCCATGTAAACCTTGGAGTGCATGATGATAACATCGAAGTCATTCATAGCATCGCCAAGCAGGTTCATGGTCTGCGTAGCGAATACATGCGAGAAAAGAACAGGAGTGCCGGTGGTTACGCCAACTGACAGCGTATGCGGGCTGGTTGCGCCTGTACCGAGTGGGCCGGTTGCTGCGAAGTTGCCATTAAGAACGGCGATACAAGCGGCTTTGATACGCTTTGCCCAGTATTTGCCGATCTGCTTGCCGATTTCCTTCTGTGGGTCATCACCCGAAAGGATTTTAGCCAGATCACGGCTGCCCCATGCTTTACCACGATGACACACAACACCAATGTCCTTTCCGGTTGAGATTTTTTCAGGTGTCAGCGACTTATCATCTTCGATAACCTCATCACCTGTGGACTCGTCAAGCTGGTTATAAAACCTTACTTCGGCAAAGTTGCCGCCTGCGCGAATATCGACGTTCTCATAATCGGAAGTCAATATGCCGGTTTTCTCAAAGTCGAGAAAGTTGGAGATTTCAGCCGAGGCCATAGACGAAAGGACTTCGGGGACGATTACATCTGATATTTTTGTAGTTGCCATTATTTACTCCTTATTACTTGAAATGTTTTTCTTTGAGGTTCTGAAACTTCTGCGGATGTTCCTTTGCAAAACGGTTGATTTCTGCGCTTGGCAGTTTAAGCAGTTCGGAGAATGAGGATATATTTACATCCCCTCCGCCGCCTGCTCCGCCGCCTAGTGTCTTTTCTTTTCCAGCCTCCCGCTTGAGCCGTTCGGCCGCCGCCGCCTTGCCAACATTGTCTATTACGTGTTGCGTACCCCATGCCACTGCCGCCGATACTCCGCTGAACCCCTGATACATGGTCTTGTGAGTGACTATATCGTTAAATTTCTTGTGCAGTGCGGGGTCTGTTTTGAAAAGACCGGATAAATAATCCCTGCCTTTCGCTGCGGATTCAGCGTCAATGCCTCTTGCTTTCATTTCATTGTCAAACTCAATATCAATGTCATACTGAATGCGCTGGTTAGTCTCCTGCTGCTGTTGTAATACCTGCTGCTGCTGCTGCCATGCTGCCTGCTTTGCCTCGTTTGTCTGGAACTCTGATTCGAGGTTTGACCGCTGCTGCTGAATTGCCCTGATCTGTTGAACAATCTCTACGGTGTTCTCAGGCTCGTATGCAAGCTCGTCCTGTAACTGACGCTCCTTGACATATAGTCTAGCAACATACTGATTCAGCCGGGCCTTGCCTGCATCATCGAGTGGCACAAAATCAGGCTTTGCAGGTGCTTCCTGCTGCTTCCGCTGCTCCATTTCAGCAATCCGCTGCTGAATCTTACGGTCTGCGATTTCCTCTGCTCTTTCTTCGAGGGTCTTGTGACGGTCTTTCTTTGGCTCTGCTGCTACTTCGCCCTCAACTTCTGCACTGACAACTTCAGCCGCCGCTGGCTGAACTTCGGGAGTGACAGTCTCCGTGTCCGTGGTTGTGACGTTCTCAACCGCCGCTGGTTGAGTCTCAGGGGTAACAGTCCCCGCGTCCGCCGTATATTGCTCTGTGCTTTCCATTTACTTTCCTTTTATGGCTTTATTTTCAGGCTCTTTACTGCTTGAATGAACCATTGTTTGAAGCTCCATTTCTCCTGCGGTGACTCCTGATTATCTATGGTGTCGGGGTTGTAATTGATAACCCCTTCGAGAATCTGAACCATTAAATCCTCTATGACGTAAGCGGTTATTCTGCCCTTCATAATCTTGTGCGGTTCTGTGTAGGGATCATGCGTTTCTCCCCTCTTCCTCGCCTCGTCTGCGACTATCTGGAGTTTTGAAAAGAGTATCCGCGCCCCTTCGGTCGCCATCATCTCTTTAATTTTATCCTGTTCAAAGAGCGCTTGTTTTATATCAATATCATCCCTGTCCAAATTGTCCGCCTTCCATCCCCATTGGGTCTTGAGCCATAACATGCGAGTTATTCGCCGCTTGCTGCTGTGCAAACTGACTGTGCATCATTTCGTTTATCTGCCCGTCTATTTTGCTTTCAGTCCCCATTTTACCGGATCGCCACAATTCAATGAGCATGCCCTGAACATCCTGCGGGAGGTCGAGCCATCCGGCTGTAACTGTGAGCTTATTATCAAGTTTAGGAGGTGGTAAGTCAGATGGTGGCGGTTGCGGGTTGAAGCGTTGGAGCGAATAGCCCACTTGCGAAGCTAGTAATTCCGCTGTAATCATCGGGTCAAGCATTACGCCAATCTGTTTGCATATCTGAGCGAGCTGCATAGTATTCTGGAACTTCTCAGAGTCCACCATTTCGCCTAGACCGGCGTTTATCTGTACGTTAATATCGAAGTCGAGTTTTGATACATCGATATTACCCTTGCCTGTTTTCGGGTCTATAGTTACGGGTATCTTGAAATCCGGCACTTGAGCTGCTGCAATCTGTAGCACCTTATTGTCCGTTTCATATGCAAACTCAAGTTGAGCTATTATCCACATGATCAGTCTGAAGAATGTTTGATTACGTACCATTAACTGTACGTATCTCTTGGTATCAGTAGTGCCCTGAACCATCTGGGATTGACCAAGTGTCTTGCTGGTTCCCTTTGGTGCAAGGTTCGTGGCAGATACACCGACCGGAGCAATAGCGTTCATTGCAGCAGAGTGCATATCTGAAGAGCGCATAGCCTCCATTATGCCTGCGTTATACTGGACGAACTCTACATCTCCTTGACTGGCAGAGAACATGCCCCCATTCATCACGGCATCTAAGTCAACATCTGATCCGGGTGTTACCCTGATCCTGCCGCCCCTTGCGATGTTCTTAGCTATATCATTTACGTTATTGATATGGTCGATGTACTGATCTTCGATAGGTGCGATAACTTGAGGGAGTGATCGCCCCATGTTTTCGTGTAGGTACTTGTCGAAGTAACCTATTGCAACAGGTATGATATTGACTCTGCGCCCGTTGAAAAAAATATCATCTGAGGGCTTGACCTTTTCGGTGAGTGCTTTTTTACCTTCGAGAGAGAAAGATACCATCCATCGAAACTTGATCTTCTCCCAGAAAAACCAGACTTCGACTGTATTGGATGTTCCGAGGTCGTGACTCTGGGTAGGTGCGAAAGCGGTCTTATCAGTAGCCGGTGAAGTCGTACCCTGTAATGTCTGGTATTTTTCAACTTCTTCGCGTGGTAGTTTGTCGAAAATCCCTGCTTCCATTTTCGCCATCACTTCATCAACGGTCATTGCTATTTTTACGAGGCAGTTCTGCCCGGCGTTGACATTCATGTAAGGTGCTTTGAAATCCCAGAATACGTTTTCACCTGGTAGAAGTTGACGTATCCACCACGTATCTTTGCAGACAACCTCTTCGGTGATAGTTTCTTTAGTAAAAACAGAATCGAAGGGTGGTATCGTCGGGTCGCTTGCCATCATGTCGGGCCATATAGCTTTAGCCTGATTGTAAATCTCCTTATCAACTTCCATGCCCTGTAACTTGTCGGTATAGACGGTCTTGGTGTCCTTCCAGGACTGCTTATCCCAGTAGACCATAGCCGCTTCCATGCCGTCAGTATATCCGGCCTTCAGGCTGGACTCATGCCACGCAAGGAAAGGGAAACAGTCGATAGCGGTCATCCTGTAATGGACAATAGCCGTCAACCATTTTGCCAAGTTGTTCATCTGCGGGTCTTGATCGGTAACAGCAGAAAAAGAGATGCTTCGGGGGTCTTTGTGATATTCGACAAGTGCCGCGTCTTTGGCTTTGTCAATCAGTTCTGTAGATTTCGTGGAAGGTAATGCGGAAAGGTTTCTGTCTGTGCGCTCTTTGGCATTGGATAATATCATCCGTTCACGTCTGCGGCTATCGCTGATCTTCCCGCCTAGACCGCTAGCGCCATTGAACCACGATATGAACTGAGTAGCGAAATCATTCGCCGACTTGAGGGGGTCTTTAGTAGTCAAAGGCGGGTTCCTCCGTTGTGGATACCCTGTTTGTACTCGCCCCGCCGTGCGGAGTGTGAGTTTATATGGAAGTTAAGATACGCTTATACCATTATTCA
>VFJK01000008.1 GCA_009886125.1 Geobacter sp.
ATGGGATGGAACCAGATCGGCTTTGAAGCCCCCTCGCCCCTCTTTAAAGGGATCAGGGAGGCTTCCGATGTCTACTTTGTCCACTCGTTCTATGTCAAACCGGATGACCCGTCAGTTGTCTCTACGGTGACAAACTACGGCATTGATTTCTGCTCTTCGATAACCAGGGGCAATCTTGTCGCCACCCAGTTTCACCCCGAGAAGTCTCAGGAAACAGGACTTCATATGCTCAGGAATTTTGGAGAGATGTCGTGATCGTCATACCAGCAATCGATCTTAAAGAAGGGAAATGCGTCCGGCTCGAACAGGGTCTGATGGACCGCGACACGGTCTTCAACGACCATCCGGGAGCCCAGGCACGGGCCTGGCAGGACAAGGGAGCTGAACTCCTGCACATCGTAGATCTTGACGGAGCATTTGCAGGTGAGCCTAAAAACCGCTCAGCAATAGAGGAGATCGTCAAAGCCATTTCGATCCCCAGCCAACTTGGCGGAGGGATACGGGACATTGCCACAGTAGAGGCGTACCTCTCCCTTGGCATAGGCAGGGTGATCATCGGAACTGCTGCACAGCGTAATCCGGAGTTTGTCAAAGAAGCCTGCACGAAATTTCCCGGAAAGATAGTCGTCGGAATCGATGCCAAGAACGGCATGGTTGCTGTGCAGGGGTGGGCGGAAGTGACCGGGGTGACCGCTGTCGAACTTGCCAGAACGTTTGAAGGTTTCGGCGTCTCGGCTATAATCTACACGGACATAAGCCGTGACGGGATGATGCAGGGTCCGAATTTAGAGGCGACGCGGCAGCTTGCCGAGGCGATCAGCATCCCGGTAATAGCTTCGGGCGGGCTTTCATCGCTGAACGATATTGAAAACCTCATGGCGATCGAGTCAAGCGGTGTGATCGGCGTGATAACCGGTAAAGCCATCTACAGTGGTGCCATCGATCTGGCAGAAGCGATAAAAATTACTAAACGCTGAGGTTTTATGCTTACCAGAAGGATTATACCCTGCCTCGATGTCACCGGAGGACGAGTCGTAAAGGGTGTCCAGTTTCTCGAACTGCGCGATGCGGGCGATCCGGTTGAGATTGCCGAGCTGTATGACCAGCAGGGTGCTGACGAGCTGACGTTCCTTGACATCACCGCATCGAGTGACGGCAGGGATACGATGGTCGATGTAGTCCGGAAGACAGCGGAGCGTGTCTTCATGCCGCTGACCGTTGGCGGCGGAATACGGACGGTGGAAGATATCCGCAGGATGCTGAATGCCGGAGCTGACAAGGTCTCCATCAATACTGCCGCAGTGTTCAACCCCGACTTTGTGAAGGAGTCTGCCGAGCGTTTCGGCTCGCAGTGTACGGTCGTGGCTATCGATGCCCGTCAGGTGCCCGGCGAGAAGCGTTGGGAGGTCTACACTCACGGCGGTCGCAAACCGACCGGGATCGATGCGATCGAGTGGGCAGTCAGGATGGAATCCTACGGTGCCGGTGAGATCCTGCTGACCAGTATGGACCGGGACGGGACAAAGGACGGCTACGATATACCGCTTACCGGCGCTGTCGTCGATGCAGTATCGATTCCGGTCATCGCTTCAGGTGGAGTCGGGACACTGGAACATCTTTACAATGGCTTTGCTACTGCGGGCGCCTCTGCCTGCCTTGCTGCATCCATCTTTCACTTCCGCCAGCATACGGTCCGTGAAGCAAAGGAGTACCTGTGGGAAAGGGGGGTCGCCGTACGATTATGAATGAACATGATCGCGTTCTGCAGGAGCTCTATACGGTTGTTCTTGAGCGAAAAGTCAGCCCTTCCGACAGCTCTTACACATCATCGCTCTTCACAAAAGGGATCGATAAGATTCTGAAAAAGCTCGGGGAAGAATCGACTGAACTGGTGATTGCCGGCAAAGGCGGCGAGCGGGGAGAGATCGTCTATGAGACTGCCGATCTTTTCTATCACGCACTCGTCCTGCTTGCCTATCACGATATCCCCCTTGATGAAGTACTGGCAGAACTCCGGAGGCGTTTCGGCACTTCCGGACTCAAAGAGAAGGCTTCCCGATCCTGAAGGACTTAAAAAACGATATGACAAACAAACAGAAGAAAAGGAGAATTACATGAGCTCGACCCTGACATCCATCATTGCCGCTGCACTGGTCCTGATCACATCTGCGGTTTTTGCCGAGATGCCTGCCGGACACAATATGGGGACAAACCAGTCGTTCATGCGCGGCACCAATGACAATGCCACAA
>VFJK01000083.1 GCA_009886125.1 Geobacter sp.
GCAATCCGTGAAGGCGGCCGGACAGTCGGCGCTGGCGTTGTTAGCGCAATTATTGAATAGCAGCAGAACTTTCTGCGGCAACAAGATGAGTAAAGGATATTAAAAATGAGAGACATCATCACCCTTGCATGTACTGAGTGCAAGCAGAGAAACTATACGACAACCAAGAACAAAAGGACCACTCCCCAGAAGCTTGAATTCAAGAAGTACTGCCGCTTCTGCAGGATTCACACTCCGCACAAGGAAACAAAGTAAGCGAGCTGCTTTTGATTTGCAGGCCAGTAGCTCTAACGGCTAGAGCACCGGTCTCCAAAACCGGGTGTTGGGGGTTCGAATCCCTCCTGGCCTGCCATTAAACTGCTTATCCGATGAGGTGCGAAACGTGATTGCAAAAACAAGAGGTTTTTTTGATGAAGTCAAGCAGGAGCTTGACAAGGTTACCTGGCCCACTCGCAAGGAGACTATCGCTACGACGTGGATTGTGGTTTTCATCGTTGTACTGATCTCATTCTACCTCGGAGCCTGCGACCTCGTACTTGCAAAGCTACTCCGCGTCCTCCTGAGCTGAAGGGGTTTATAAAATGGCACTAAAGTGGTATGGCGTACATACATACTCCGGATTTGAGAACAAAGTTAAACTCTCACTTCTTGATAGAGTAAAGAATCAGGGCCTTGAAGAGCTTTTCGGCGAGGTGCTTATACCTTCTGAAACGGTTATGGAGCTTAAGAAGGGGGAGCGTAAAACAACCTCCAGAAAGTTCTTTCCTGGATATATCCTTGTAAATATGGAGCTTAACGACGAAACCTGGCACGTTGTAAAAGAGACTTCGAAGGTTACCGGTTTCGTAGGCGGGAACTCACCGGCTCCTATTACAGACGAGGAGATATCGAAGATCACGAAGCGGGTTGAAGAGGGTGCTGAAAAGCCTCGTCCAAAGATACAGTTTGATGTCGGTGAGACAGTACGTGTTATCGATGGCCCGTTCCTGAACTTTGCCGGCGTGGTTGAGGATGTGAAGCCGGAGAAGGCCAAGCTTCGCGTCATGGTAAGCATTTTCGGGAGAGCGACACCTGTGGAACTCGAGTTTATGCAGGTTGAAAAACAGTAGCAGATACTACTTATCGTTACAGGCGTTAATTGTAAAAGTCTGGTCGATTGAATACATGGAACACCGGTGGCTATGCCATCAAAAGTCAAAGGAGTAGCAGATGGCCAAGAAAATAACAGGGTATATAAAGCTTCAGGTTCCAGCCGGGAAGGCAAATCCTTCTCCACCGATCGGTCCTGCACTGGGTCAGCATGGTGTGAATATCATGGAGTTCTGCAAGGCGTTCAATGCTAAAACGCAGGCCGATGAGGGGACAATCACACCTGTCGTCATCACGGTGTACGCTGACAGATCCTTCACATTCATTACCAAGACTCCTCCTGTACCTATTCTGATTAAGAAGGCAGTCGGCATAGCAAGCGGGTCTGCAGTTCCCAACAAGACCAAGGTCGGCAAGCTGACCAAGGATCAGGTCCGGGAAATCGCCCAGAAGAAGATGCCTGACCTTAATGCAGCCAGCATCGAAGCTGCCATGCGCACCGTTGAAGGTACAGCCCGTAGCATGGGCGTTGATATCGTTTAGTACTATAGAGAGGTCTTTTGACAATGTCCAAGTTAGCGAAAAAAATGAGTGCGTCAGCTGCAAAAGTAGATCGTTCAAAGAGTTATCCTCTCCAGGAGGGTGTTGAACTGGTCAAGGGTGCAGCATATGCAAAATTCGATGAAACAGTTGATGTAGTCGTCCGGCTCGGTGTTGATCCGCGGCATGCCGACCAGATGGTTCGTGGAGCTGTAGTCCTGCCCAATGGATTGGGAAAGGATGTCCGTGTCCTTGTCTTTGCCAAAGGTGAGAAAGAGAAAGAGGCGCGTGATGCCGGCGCTGATTTCGTTGGTGCAGAGGATCTTGTAACCAGGATTCAGGAGGGATGGTTCGATTTTGATACTGCCATTGCAACCCCGGACATGATGGGTGTAGTTGGTAAGATCGGTAAACTTCTCGGACCTCGCGGTCTTATGCCGAATCCCAAGGTCGGTACCGTAACATTCGATATCGGTCGTGCGGTCAAGGAGTCGAAATCCGGTAAGGTTGAATTCCGGGTCGAAAAGGCCGGGATTGTCCATGCTCCGGTAGGCAAGGCTTCGTTTACTGCCGATATCCTCAAAGAGAATCTTCTTGCACTTGTCGATGCGCTGGTAAAAGCAAAGCCTTCTGCAGCTAAAGGGACATATATCAAGAAGATCTCCCTGTCATCTACGATGGGCCCAGGCGTAAGGCTGGACATCGCAGATGTTACTGCCAAGCTGTAGTTTTTAACTTAAAGTCCAAAGTCCAAGACAGCAGGTGCCGCTTTATGCGGCTTAATGTAAGCCTGCCGAGACTGAAGATGTTGAAGGATTATATCCTCCAACTTCCGACTTTGGCAGGGCTCAGGCCTTATACCAAAAGAAAGGAGGATGGCGCTTGAATAAACAGAACAAGCAACAGGTAGTCTCGGAGATGCACGAAAAGCTTGCGAAAGCCAAAGCGGTTTTTCTTGCTGATTTCCGTGGAATGAGTGTTGAGAAAGCTACAACTCTCAGAAACGACTTGCGCGGTGCAGAGGTTGAGTACCGGGTCGTCAAGAACACTCTTCTTGAACTCGCTTCAGTCGAGACTGAATCTGCAGTGCTCGCACCGCACTTCAAAGGTCCTACAGCCGTAGCACTTACCTACTCTGATCCGGTTGCAGCAGCAAAGGTCCTGGCAAAATATGCCAAAGATCAGCAGGCTGCATTCGTGCTCAAGGGCGGAGTGCTTTCAGGCAAATTTATCACTGCAGTCGAGATACAGGCATTGTCAGAACTTCCAAGTCGTGAAGTTCTTATTGCAAAAATGCTCGGCTCAATGAATGCACCTGCAACAAATTTTGTCGGCGTACTTGCCGCGATACCTGGAAGTTTCGTAAGGGCACTTGATGCCATTAGACAACAAAAACAGGGCAACTAAAACATACTAATCATGGAGGATTCAAATGGCTGTAACTAAAGAAGACGTAATCAAGTTTATCGAGAATATGACTGTTCTTGAGCTCGCCGGGATGGTTAAAGAGCTTGAGGAGAAATTCGGTGTTTCCGCAGCAGCTCCTGTAGCAGCAGCAGCTGCTGCACCTGCCGCAGCTGCCGAAGCCGCAGAGGAGAAGACAGAGTTTGACGTCGTTCTCAAGGCATGCGGTCCAAACAAGATCAATGTCATCAAGGTTGTTCGTGCTCTTACCAGCCTCGGTCTCAAAGAAGCCAAAGACCTCGTCGATGGTGCTCCCCAGACGGTAAAGGCAGCTGTTTCCAAGCAGGAAGCTGATGACGCACAGAAGCAGCTTGTTGAGGCTGGTGCCGAAGTAGAAGTCAAGTAAGTTACCAGTTAAATTAATTTTTGTAAGCCAAGGTCGTTATATGCGACCTTGGCTGTTCTATTTGTTGGCGGGCTAGTGCTTCGTGACGCCAACTACTTGAAATCACACAGTTCAGGTAGTAAGAAAAAGGCGATTTCGCCTTTTGACCTTGCACGAAGGAGACAGAATTAATGGCTTATTCCATAGCTAACAACCCCCTACTGCGTAAAAACTTCGCAAAAATCAAGAAGATCATCGACATACCCAATCTTATCGATATACAAAAAAATTCTTACAAAAGATTCCTTCAGGTTGATGTCCCTGCAGAAACCAGAAAAAACAGCGGTCTTGAATCAGTATTCAGAAGCGTATTCCCGATAAAGGATTTCAGTGAAGTCTCTTCTCTGGAATATGTCTCCTACTCTCTGGGCATCCCGAAATATGATGTCGAAGAGTGCCATCAGCGAGGCATGACATTTGCTGCTCCAATGAAGGTAAAGGTCCGCCTGGTTGTCTGGGATGTGAACAAAGAGGCAGATTCCCGCTCTATAAAAGATATAAAGGAGCAGGAGGTCTATTTCGGCGAAATACCCCTCATGACTGAAAACGGTACCTTTATCATAAACGGAACCGAAAGGGTTATCGTCAGTCAGCTGCACCGTTCTCCCGGCGTTTTTTATGACCACGACAAAGGGAAAACGCATTCAAGTGGAAAAGTCCTCTACTCTGCCCGGGTAATACCGTATCGCGGTTCCTGGCTGGATTTCGAGTTTGATCATAAAGACATTCTTTTCGTCAGGATAGACAGAAGGCGTAAAATGCCGGCTACTGTTCTGCTTAAAGCCCTCGGATACTCTCTTGAGAGTCTTTTGAACTACTATTACAAGTCTGAAGAGATCCTCATCGAAGGTGAGCGTATCTTCAAGGTGGCTAATCCGGAACTCCTGGCAAACCAGAAAGCACCTGCAGATATAATCAACCCGAAGACCGGCGAGATTATTGTTAAAGCGAATCGTAAGTTTACAAAGGCTGCAATCCGCAAGATGGAAGAAAACGGGATAAAGAGCATCCCGGTAACCGAGGAAGAGGTCGTCGGCAAGTTTTCATGTCATGACGTCGTAGACCCATCAACCGGTGAAGTGATTGTGGAGTGTAACGACGAAATTACCGCTGCCAAGCTTACTGAAATCAAGGTAAGGGGCATCGCTTCAATCAACCTTCTTTTTATTGATAACCTTTACTCTACGTCTTCCTTCAGGGACACACTCCTTGCCGATAAAATGTCTTCAACAGAAGATGCTCTGATCGAGATCTACCGACGTCTTCGTCCGGGTGATCCTCCGACCATCAAGAGTGCTGTCGCAATGTTCGGCAATCTTTTCTTCAATCCCGAGCGTTACGATCTTTCTGCTGTAGGGCGTCTCAAGCTGAACTACAAGCTTGGGCTCACGACACCGCTTGACTGCCAGATACTGACAAAAGAGGATATCCTCGAAGTCGTTCACTATCTGATCGATCTCAAGAATGGTAAAGGCAACATCGACGACATAGATCATCTCGGTAATCGTCGTGTCAGAGCTGTTGGCGAACTTCTCGAAAATCAGTACCGGATCGGTCTGGTCAGGATGGAGAGGGCTATAAAGGAAAGAATGAGTCTTCAGGAAGTTGAAAATCTGATGCCTCATGACTTGATAAATTCGAAGCCTGTCTCTGCAGTCGTTAAAGAGTTTTTCGGATCATCGCAGCTTTCACAGTTCATGGATCAGACAAACCCGCTTTCAGAGGTCACGCACAAGCGCCGTCTGTCTGCTCTTGGACCGGGGGGCCTCACCAGAGAGCGTGCCGGCTTCGAAGTGCGTGACGTACATCCGACCCATTACGGCCGTGTCTGTCCGATTGAAACTCCTGAAGGCCCGAATATCGGTCTTATTGCCTCGCTTTCGACTTACGCACGGATCAATGAGCACGGATTTGTCGAGACCCCTTACCGGATCGTAAAAGATGCAAAGGTCACGAATGACGTCAAATTTTTCTCAGCTCTTGAGGAAGAGGGTCTTGCTATTGCACAGGCAAATGCGGATATGGACAAGGACGGTGTCTTCATAAACGATTATGTATCAGCACGGAAGTCCGGGGAGTTCGTCCTTGTCGGCCGTGATGAAATCGAACTTATGGACGTCTCACCGATGCAGCTTGTTTCGGTTGCGGCATCACTTATCCCCTTTCTGGAGAATGACGACGCAAACCGTGCCCTGATGGGTTCGAACATGCAGCGTCAGGCAGTACCTCTGCTCCGGGCGGATTCACCGCTCATCGGTACCGGTATGGAGAGGGTTGTCGCCCGTGACTCAGGTGTCTCAGTCGTCGCGCGACACAATGGTACGGTAGAGTCGGTTGATGCTTCGAGAATTGTTGTCAAGATAGATGACAGTGAATATGACGAAAGCGGTACCGGTGTCGATATCTACAACCTCATCAAGTTTGCCAGGTCTAACCAGAATACCTGTATGAACCAGCGCCCTGTTGTAAAGACCGGTGACAAGGTGAAGCGTGCCGATGTTATCGCAGATGGTCCTTCAACAGATATGGGCGAGCTTGCTCTCGGACAGAACGTTCTTGTCGCGTTCATGCCGTGGGGCGGGTGTAACTTTGAGGACTCAATCCTTATTTCTGAACGTCTTGTAAAAGATGACCGATATACATCTATTCATATTGAAGAGTTTGAGTGCGTTGCCAGAGATACAAAGCTCGGCAAGGAAGAGATCACTTCCGACATCCCGAATCTCGGTGAAGAGACTTTGAAGGATCTCGATGAGTCAGGGATTATCCGGATTGGTGCCGAAGTAAAACCTGGAGACATCCTTGTCGGAAAGATAACTCCGAAAGGCGAGACACAGCTTTCACCGGAAGAAAAGCTCCTGCGGGCGATATTCGGCGAAAAGGCCGGCGATGTACGTGATACTTCTCTTCGTGTTCCGCCTGGTGTCGAGGGGACAGTGATCGGGGCCAAGATCTTCTCCCGTAAGGGTGCTGACAAGGACAGCCGTACCGAGGCTATCGAGAAGGCAGAAGAGGAGAAGCTGCGCAAGGATGAGCAGGATGAGATCAGGATCATCCGCAACTCTGCTACTGATAACATAAAGAAACTGCTTATCGGCAAGACCTCGGCAGTCAAGGTCGAAGGGAAGGATGGCAAGGTTCTCATCCCCAAAGGGAAGACAATAACTGAAGAGGCACTCGCTATAATACCTGTCGGCAGATGGGATCAGCTTTCAATCGCCGGTGATGAGAGTGTTGAAGAGCGTGTAGCCGAGATTCTCGGCAAGCTTCATCAGAAAATTGACTTAATAAAGTATGTATTCGATGACAAGATCCAGAAGCTCAAAAGAGGTGATGATCTTCCGCCTGGCGTCATCAAGATGGTTAAGGTTTATATTGCGATCAAGCGTAAGCTTCAGGTCGGTGATAAAATGGCAGGCCGTCACGGTAACAAGGGTGTTGTTTCAAGAATACTCCCGGAAGAAGATATGCCGTATATGGATGACGGCCGTCCCGTCGAAATAGTCCTGAATCCGCTCGGCGTCCCTTCACGTATGAACGTGGGGCAGATACTCGAGACACATCTCGGTTGGGCAGCCAAAGGGATCGGCTGGAAGATCGAAGAGTTGATGGAAAAAACATCAACCGAGCCGGCACTCAGAAAATATCTGAAAGATGTCTACGCTGATAAGGATATGAATAAATTCATTGATTCGCTTGACTCCGATGAGCTTCGTCTCACCGCCAAGCGCCTTCAACGTGGTGTTCCTGTCGCCTCCCCGGTATTCGAAGGGGCTTCTGAGGAGCATATCCAGAGGATGCTCAAGCATGCCGGATTCGACAGCTCGGCTCAGGTAACTCTATACGACGGACGTACCGGCGATCAGTTCAAGCATAAGGTGACTGTCGGCGTTATGTATGTACTTAAGCTCCATCACCTTGTTGATGACAAGATCCATGCGCGCTCTATCGGTCCGTACAGCCTTGTTACTCAGCAGCCGCTTGGCGGCAAGGCTCAATTCGGCGGCCAGAGACTGGGAGAGATGGAGGTCTGGGCAATGGAGGCATACGGCGCAGCTTATGCTCTTCAGGAGTTTTTGACAGTCAAGTCGGACGACGTTGCCGGCAGGACCCGTATGTATGAGGCGATAGTCAAGGGTAAGCATACTCTTGAGCCCGGTCTCCCGGAGTCGTTCAATGTTCTGATCAAGGAACTTCAGTCCCTCTGCCTTGATGTCGAGCTTCTTGAATCAGAAGACGAATAAAGTTTTCAGATAGAAACAGCCTAGAAAAGAAGTCAATAAATTACAGTTACTCCTAACAACAGGGAGGATAAAGCTTTGGAAGATATATTCAATTTTTACGAAAAACCTAAGGATCCGCTTCATTTTTCATCAATCAGGATATCCATCTCATCTCCGGAGAAGATTCGTGAACGCTCTTTCGGTGAGGTCAAGAAGCCTGAGACAATAAATTATCGTACTTTCAAGCCCGAGAGGGATGGCCTTTTCTGTGCCAAGATCTTCGGCCCGACAAAGGACTATGAGTGCAACTGTGGTAAGTACAAGAGGATGAAGCATCGCGGCATAGTCTGCGAAAAGTGCGGAGTCGAAGTAATTCCTTCAAAGGTCAGAAGAGAGCGGCTCGGTCACATCGATCTTGCAACGCCTGTTGCTCATATCTGGTTTCTCAAGTCACTCCCGTCAAGGATAGGTAATCTGCTTGACATGACACTCAAGGATCTTGAGAAGGTTCTTTACTTCGAGGCCTATGCGGTGACCAATCCGAAGAACACTAATTACGAGATCGCAGAAGCGCTTACCGAGGATCAGTACCAGAAAGCCATGGAAGAGTATTCCGGGGGCTTCGAGGCTGGTATGGGGGCTGCCGCAATCCGTGAATGCCTGAAGGCTCTTGATCTTGATTCGCTTGCAGAGACTCTTCGTCTTGAGATGGTCGAGGCTTCAAGTGAGGCCAAGAGGAAGAAGACGGCTAAGCGTCTTAAGGTTGTAGAGGCTTTCAAGGCTTCCGGAAACAAACCCGAGTGGATGATACTCGAGTGCATACCGGTGCTTCCCCCTGAGCTCAGGCCGCTCGTTCCTCTTGATGGCGGTCGTTTTGCCACATCCGATCTCAACGACCTTTACCGAAGGGTCATCAACCGTAACAACAGGCTAAAGCGTCTCATGGAGCTTCAGGCACCTGAAGTCATTATCAGAAACGAAAAGCGGATGCTCCAGGAAGCGGTAGATGCCCTCTTTGATAACGGACGTCGCGGTCGTGCTATAGCCGGTCCTAACAAGCGTCCTCTGAAGTCGCTCTCTGATATGCTCAAGGGGAAGTCGGGACGTTTCCGTCAGAATCTTCTCGGTAAACGTGTTGACTACTCAGGCCGTTCAGTAATCGTCGTCGGGCCTGAGTTAAGACTTCACCAGTGCGGTCTGCCAAAGAAGATGGCTCTGGAGCTTTTTAAGCCGTTCATCTACAACAAACTTGAAGAGCGTGGCTATGTCACAACAATAAAAAGCGCCAAGAAAATGGTTGAAAAAGAACGTCCTGAGGTATGGGACGTCCTTGAGGAAGTTATCAAGGAGCACCCGGTCCTTCTTAACCGAGCCCCTACTCTTCACCGTCTGGGGATTCAGGCATTCGAGCCGGTCCTCATAGAAGGTAAGGCAATTCAGCTACACCCGCTGGTCTGTACTGCATTCAATGCTGACTTTGACGGTGACCAGATGGCAGTTCACCTGCCTCTTTCAGTAGAGAGCCAGGTTGAGGCCCGCGTCCTGATGATGTCTACCAATAACATCCTCTCCCCGGCACATGGAAAACCGATTATCGTTCCATCACAGGACATGGTTCTCGGAACCTACCATATGACCAGGGACAGGGAGTTTGAGCCGATTATCGATTCGAAGACCAAGCTGCCGATCATCGATCCAGTCACTGGTTGCGTTAGGTGGAAGCGAGTTAAAGGTTCAGGCCAGATTTTCTCTTCTCCTGAAGAGGTCAGAATAGCTTTCGACGCCGGTGAGGTAGACCTCCAGGCGCCGATAGAGGTCAGGATCAAAAACTTCAACTCCAGTGATGAAAAGCCTGAGAGAGTCATGACTACACCGGGCAGGGTGATCCTTCGCGAAATCCTTCCGCCTGAAGTGCCTTTCAGCGCTATTAACAAGGTTATGTCCAAGAAGGAGCTTTCAAATCTTGTTGATACCTGTTACCGGCTTGCCGGTAACAAGGAGACCGTCATCTTAGCGGACAGGCTGAAGGAGATGGGTTTCCGATACTCTACCCTTGCAGGCATCTCCATTTGCATAAATGACATGGTAATCCCTGAAGGGAAGCCGGCGATTATTGATCGTGGTAATGACGAGGTTAAAGAAATTCAGAACCAGTACACTGAAGGTCTTATCACTGACGGGGAACGTTACAACAAAGTCATTGATATCTGGGCTAAGGCGACTGAGGATATTGCCACGGAGATGTTACTCAACCTTTCAAGGGAGTCCGGGGTTACTGATGATGGCGAGATTCATACCGCCAACTCTTTTAACTCTATTCACATGATGGCTGACTCAGGTGCAAGGGGTTCAGCGCAGCAGATACGACAGCTCGCCGGTATGCGTGGTCTTATGGCGAAACCGTCAGGCGAGATCATTGAAACACCGATTACCGCAAACTTTCGTGAAGGTCTTACCGTTCTTCAGTATTTTATCTCCACACACGGTGCGCGTAAAGGTCTTGCCGATACTGCACTCAAGACAGCCAACTCAGGCTATCTTACCAGGAGGCTTGTAGATGTCGCGCAGGATGCGATCATCACAGAGACGGATTGCGGGACTGTGGACGGTCTCGTTGTGTCTGCTCTGACTGAAGGCGGAGAGATCATCGAGCATATCGGGGACCGTATACTCGGTCGTGTTACCCTTGACGACGTACTTGACCCGGTCACCGGTGATGTTCTTGTCCCTGACAACACCGAGATTGACGAGACATTCGTTAAAAACATCGAAGATGCAGGGCTTGAAAAGGTCAAGATACGGTCGGTTCTGACCTGCCAGAGTAGAAGGGGCATCTGTGCAATGTGCTACGGACGTGACCTTGCCCGTGGACATCTGGTGAATATGGGAGAGGCAGTAGGGGTAATTGCTGCCCAGTCTATCGGTGAGCCTGGCACACAGCTTACAATGCGTACATTCCATATCGGTGGTACTGCCTCAAGAAGGGCTGAACAGACATCACTGGAAGCAAGGAATGACGGTTCGGTTAAGTATATCAATATTAACAGTGTAGTGAACGCTGATGGACATCATATCGTCATGAATAGAAATGGAGAGCTTGCAATTGCGGACGAGACCGGCCGCGAGCGTGAAAGATACTCTATTGTTTATGGCGCAAAAATCAAGGTTGCGCACGGGACTATGGTGAAGACTGGCGAAGCGCTTGCCGAATGGGATCCGTTCTCTATGCCGATCCTTACAGAAGTTGCTGGCCGGGTCAAATTCGCTGACATAGTTGAATCGGTCACAATGGAGGAGCAGCTTGATGAGGTAACAGGTCTTTCACGTAAGGTGATAATCGAGTCAAAAGATGCTGATAAGCGACCAAGAGTTGCAATCAAGGACATTTCTTCTGAAGGTGGCGGCACTATTGGGCGCTACTTCCTGCCTGTCGGGGCTATCATCTCTGTAGCTGATGATGTAATCCTGAATGCGGGCGATATTATAGCCAAAATGACTCGTGAGACTACTAAGACAAAAGACATCACCGGCGGTCTTCCGCGAGTTGCCGAGCTCTTTGAGGCCCGCAAGCCTAAAGATTTTGCAGTCATCTCAGAGATTGACGGAGTTGTTTCATTCGGCAAGGATGCAAAAGGCAAACGCAAGGTAGTGGTAAAGCCTGAAATAGGGGAAGAGAAAGAGTATCTTATCCCTAAAGGGAAACATATAAGCGTTCATGACGGTGACCATGTGCACGCCGGAGAAGCGCTTATGGACGGCTCATCCAATCCTCATGATATTCTTAGGGTTCTCGGGCAGAAAGAGCTTGCCAAGTATCTTGTGGATGAGGTCCAGGAGGTTTATCGTCTCCAGGGCGTAAAGATTAATGATAAGCATATCGAGACAATTGTCAGGCAGATGCTGAAGAGAGTCAAAGTCAAGGACGTTGGTGATACCTCCTTGCTTATCGATGACCAGGTTGAACGATTTGTTTTTGAAGATGAAAACGAGAGAATCCTTGCCAGTGGCGGACGTCCAGCTATTGCAGAACCTCTTCTCTTAGGGATCACAAAGGCATCTTTGTCAACTGAATCATTTATTTCAGCAGCTTCTTTCCAGGAGACAACAAAGGTCTTGACACAGGCCGCAATTGAAGGTAAAGTCGACAATCTTCGCGGGTTGAAGGAAAACGTAATAATGGGGCGGCTGATCCCCGCAGGTACAGGGATATCGCGTTATCGTTCGCTAAGGGTTATAGCTGATGAGCCTGTAAGGGTTGAGCCAGTAGAATCGCCTGTTGAGTGAGCTTTGACCGGGTAGCCTAGCTGCCCGGTTTTATTTTTAAAAAAGTCTTGACAGTCACGTCCGGAGTTGATATTTTCGTCGCTTCGCACATAACGGCTGTTATGAAATTGCAGCAGGAGAGTTAAGTTAATGCCAACAATCAATCAGCTAATCCGTCAGGGTAGAGAAAAGAAGCGGGACAAGTCCACTGCGCCTGCGTTGAAATGTTGTCCGCAGAAGAGAGGGGTATGCACAAGGGTTTACACTACAACCCCGAAGAAACCTAACTCTGCGCTCCGTAAGGTAGCAAGGGTTCGTCTTACAAACGGGATAGAAGTTACTTCCTACATCCCCGGCGTCGGTCACAACCTTCAGGAGCACTCAGTGGTTTTGATTCGAGGCGGCAGAGTAAAAGACCTTCCTGGTGTCCGTTACCATATAGTACGCGGCACCCTTGACTCTGTAGGTGTGAAGGGGCGTCTGAAGAGCCGCTCTAAGTATGGCGCCAAGCGTCCCAAGTAACAGCTAACTGTGAGGATATAAAGGTATGCCAAGAAGAAGAGAAGTTGCAAAGCGAATAATACTGCCTGATCCAAAGTTTGATGACCGAACTATTGCAAAACTGGTCAATATCCTGATGCTGGATGGCAAGAAAAGTACTGCTGAGCGTGCGCTGTATGATGCTCTCGACGTTGCTGCCGGCCGTCTTAATGACGAACCGGTCAAGCTTCTGAAGAAGGCGCTTGACAATATCAAGCCGATGCTTGAAGTAAAGTCTCGCCGAGTCGGCGGGTCTACCTATCAGGTGCCTATTGAAGTCAGGACCGAGCGCAGGGTCTCTCTTGCGATGCGATGGCTGGTGAAGTATGCAAACCTCCGCTCAGAGAAGACTATGACTGATAAGCTTGCCGGTGAAATTTCAGATGCATACAATAACCGTGGGTCTGCAGTCAAGAAGCGTGAAGATACACACAAGATGGCAGAGGCAAACAGGGCATTCGCTCATTACCGCTGGTAGGCACTGAAGATTTAAATTATTCGGGAGTAAATTGTGGCGCGTCAGTTTTCGTTAGATAAAACCAGAAATATCGGCATCATGGCTCATATTGATGCCGGTAAGACAACTACTACAGAGCGTATTCTGTATTACACTGGCGTTTCGCATAAAATCGGTGAAGTCCATGATGGCACTGCTACGATGGACTGGATGGAGCAGGAGCAGGAACGTGGTATTACTATTACATCCGCAGCAACTACCTGCACCTGGAATGACAACAGAGTTAACATTATTGATACGCCCGGCCATGTCGATTTTACGATAGAAGTTGAACGTTCGCTTCGTGTCCTGGATGGAGCTGTTGCGGTTTTCTGTTCAGTCGGCGGAGTTGAGCCCCAGTCTGAGACGGTCTGGAGACAGGCTGACAAGTACTGTGTGCCAAGAATCGCGTTTATAAACAAGATGGACCGTGTCGGTGCAGATTTTTTCAGGGGCGTTGGCATGATCCGTGATCGGCTTAAGGCTAATCCGGTTCCTATCCAGCTGCCTGTCGGTGCGGAAGATCAATACAAGGGCGTTATCGATCTTGTTGAGATGAAAGAGATCATTTGGCACGATGAAGCACTCGGCGCAAATTTCGATATAACTGATATTGCTCCTGAACGTTATGACGAGGCGCTTGAATACCGTGAGAAGATGATTGAAGAAATTGCCAGTCATAATGATGAGCTTATGGAGAAGTATCTGGGTGGTGAAGAGATCACCAATGAAGAGATCAAGGCCGGAATCAGAACTGCAACGATTGATATAAAAATCTGCCCTGTTATTTGTGGCTCAGCATTCAAGAACAAGGGGGTTCAGCATCTCCTTGATGCAGTAGTTGATTATCTCCCTTCGCCGCTGGATGTGCCGGCTATTAAAGGTTTGAATGCAAAGGGTGAGGATGTAGAGCGCAAGGCATCAGACACTGAGCCATTCTCGGCGCTTGCTTTTAAAATCATGACTGACCCTTTCGTCGGTCAGCTCTGTTTCTTCAGGGTTTACTCTGGCGTCCTTAACGCTGGTTCTTATGTGTATAACTCTACAAAAGACAAGAAAGAACGGATCGGTCGTATTCTTAAGATGCACGCTAACAAGCGTGAAGAGATCAAAGAGGTTTATGCCGGTGATATAGCTGCCGCCGTAGGTTTAAAATACACTACTACAGGTGATACGCTTTGCCTGGATGATAACCCGGTAATTCTTGAATCCATAGAGTTCCCGGAGCCTGTTATTTCGATTGCGATCGAGCCGAAGACTAAGGCTGATCAGGAGAAGCTCGGAATCAGCCTTTCCAAGCTCGCAAGCGAAGATCCTTCATTCAGGGTCAAAACCGATGAAGAGACCGGCCAGACAATTATTTCAGGTATGGGTGAGCTTCACCTTGAGATTATTGTTGACCGCCTGATGCGGGAATTCAAAGTCGAGGCAAATGTCGGCAAACCTCAGGTTGCCTACCGTGAGACGATTACCAAGAAGGTCAAGGTAGAGGGTAAATTTGTACGTCAGTCCGGTGGTCGTGGTCAGTATGGTCACGTTTGGCTTGAGGTTGAGCCTCAGGAGCCCGGCAAGGGTTATGAGTTCGTCGATGCCATCAAGGGTGGTGTTGTTCCGCGCGAGTACATTCCTGCTGTTGATAAGGGGATTCGTGAGGCAATGGACACCGGTGTTCTTGCTGGATTCCCGGCTGTAGACATCAAGGTTTCGCTTATTGATGGTTCCTACCATGAGGTTGACTCCTCGGAGATGGCTTTCAAGATCGCCGGTTCTATGGGCTTTAAAGAGGGTTGCTCCAAGGCCTCTCCAGTTCTGCTTGAGCCTATCATGTCAGTTGAGGTTGTTGTGCCTGAAGAGTATATGGGTGACGTTATCGGTGACCTTAATTCTCGACGAGGCCGTATAATGGGTATGGAAGGGCGCTCAGGTGCACAGGTTGTTGCTGCGATGGTTCCTTTGGCCCAGATGTTCGGTTATGCTACTGATGTAAGGTCTGCAACTCAGGGCCGCGCGACATATACCATGACGTTCGATCATTACGAGCAGGTTCCCAAGTCTGTTTCAGAAGAAATTATAGCTAAAATCAAAGGCTAGATATTTTTGCTTCAGGAGGTTTGCTAAGATGGCAAAGGCAAAATTTGAAAGAAACAAACCGCATTTAAACATAGGGACAATAGGTCACGTCGACCACGGCAAGACCACGCTGACGGCAGCGATCACCAAAGTTCTTGCCGGCAAGGGTCAGGCTGAGTACAAATCATTCGACCAGATCGACAATGCCCCTGAAGAGCGCGAGCGCGGTATCACCATCGCCACCGCCCACGTAGAATATGAAACAGACAACCGTCATTATGCCCATGTTGACTGTCCGGGTCATGCTGACTACGTAAAGAACATGATCACCGGCGCAGCCCAGATGGACGGAGCAATCCTCGTCGTCTCCGCAGCAGACGGCCCGATGCCCCAGACACGCGAGCATATCCTGCTTGCCCGTCAGGTAGGCGTACCTTACATAGTAGTATTTCTCAACAAAGCCGACATGGTAGACGACGAAGAATTGATCGAACTTGTCGAACTTGAAATACGTGAACTGCTTTCCAGCTATGACTTCCCTGGGGACGACATCCCGATCATCAAAGGCTCCGCATTGAAAGCCCTCGAAGGCGAAAAGAGCGAACTTGGTGAAGACTCAGTAACCCGCCTCATGGCAGCAGTCGACGCATACTTCCCGCAGCCTGAGCGTGCAATCGACAAACCGTTCCTCATGCCCGTCGAAGACGTATTCTCCATCTCCGGCCGCGGCACAGTAGCCACCGGACGAGTAGAGCGCGGGATCGTCAAAGTAGGCGAAGAAGTAGAGGTAGTAGGGATCAAGGCAACAGCCAAAACAACCGTAACCGGCGTAGAAATGTTCCGCAAGCTTCTTGACGAAGGTCGTGCAGGCGACAACATCGGCGCCCTGCTTCGTGGTGTAAAGCGTGAAGACATCGAGCGTGGACAGGTACTGGCCAAGCCCGGCAGCATCAAACCTCACATGAAGTTCAAAGCAGAAGCCTACATCCTCACAAAAGAAGAAGGTGGCCGTCACACTCCATTCTTCAACGGGTACCGTCCTCAGTTCTACTTCAGGACAACCGACGTAACCGGTGTAGCAGAACTTCCAGCCGGGATAGAAATGGTAATGCCAGGAGACAACGTAGCAATGACTGTCAACCTGATCACCCCGATAGCAATGGACGAAGGCCTGCGTTTTGCAATCCGTGAAGGCGGCCGGACAGTCGGCGCTGGCGTTGTTAGCGCAATTATTGAATAACTGATCTAGTAAAGAGGAAGTCAATGCAAGCACAGAAGATAAGAATCAGACTTAAAGCCTATGATCACAGGCTTCTTGATCAATCTGTAACAGAGATAGTCGATACCGCAAAGAGGACCGGTGCACGAATAGCTGGACCAGTTCCTCTGCCAACGGTAATCAACAAGTACTGCGTACTTCGCGGGCCTCATGTTGACAAGAAATCTCGTGAACAGTTTGAAATCCGCACTCATAAGAGATTGATCGATATTCTCGATCCTACGCAGCAGACAGTAGATTCTCTTATGAAACTCGATCTCTCAGCTGGCGTTGATGTTGAGATTAAACTCTGACACCAGACTAAATAGAATAGGATTTATCAACCATGAAGAAGGGACTCATAGGCAGAAAAATAGGGATGACACAGATATTCGCCGATGACGGGCGACGAATCCCTGTGACTGTTGTTGAAGCTGGACCTTGTGTGGTTCTTCAGAAGAAGAGCCTGGATAAGGATGGTTATACGGCTCTCCAGCTTGGTTTTTCTCAGAAGGATGCATCAAGGGTAATTAAGCCGGCAATCGGTCATTCAAGAGCTGCTGGGAAGGGTGTATTCAGTCACCTCAAAGAGTTCAGGCTTGATGATTCAGATAGCTACGCGGTAGGTGATCTTATCACGGCGAATGTTTTCGAAGCTGGCGATATTATTGATGTGACCGGTGTGAGTATCGGCAAGGGTTTTCAGGGCGTAATAAAACGCTGGGGATTCAAGGGTGGTCGTGCAAGTCATGGATCTAATTTCCATAGAGCGCCTGGTTCGATCGGCTGCTCAGCTACTCCTTCAAGAGTTTTTAAAAATAAAAAGATGCCGGGGCAGCTTGGTGACGAAAAAGTTACTATCCAGAAGCTGACTGTAGTCCGCGTAGATGCTGCTGATAATCTCATCCTGATTAAGGGTGCGATTCCTGGAGCGAGAAATGCGATAGTTGTCCTAAAAGACAGCGTCAAGGTCAATGGATAAGATACTCCCTTATTGGAGAAGAAGATGGCAACAATAGACGTATTCGATCTAAACAAAGCAAAAGTTGATGAAATGAACCTCAGCGATGAGGTTTTTAATACTGATGTTCGTGAATATCTTATTCATGAAGCGGTTAAAATTCAGCTTGCAAACAGAAGAGCCGGAACTGCTTCGGTAAAGAACAGGTCGGCAGTTTCGGGCGGCGGCAGAAAGCCATTCAAGCAGAAGGGGACAGGCGGAGCTCGTCAAGGCTGCATCAGAGCACCTCATTATCCTGGAGGTGGTGTGGCTTTTGGCCCTCAGCCTAAAGTCTACAACCTCTCCATGAATAAAAAAGCCAGAAGGGCTGCCATAAAATCGGCTCTGTCGCTTTTCTATAAGGGTAATAAGCTTACAGTTGTAAATGAATTCAATCTTGATTCAATATCAACAAAATCTTTTGTAAATGTGCTTAATAGATTTGAAGTTTCGAAAACGCTGTTGGTTATCGATTCTGAAAACCGCAACCTTGTCCTTTCCGCTCGCAATATAAAGAACGTCAAGGTTTTATATGCTGATTCCCTGAACCTCTTCGACATGCTGAAATATCAAAATGTCATGTTCACACAGGAAGCAGTAAGAAAAGTTGAAGGAGCTCTTACTGTATGAATATCTATAATGTAATAAAGAAGCCTTTGATTACCGAAAAAACAACTACTGAGAAAGATGCAAAGAATGTTGTCGCTGTTGTTGTCCACAGTGATGCAAATAAAATTCAGATCAAGCAGGCTGCAGAAATTCTTTTCAAGGTAGATGTGAAGGCAGTACGTACTGCAAATATGGCCGGAAAGGTTAAACGATCCGGCAAGAATATAGGCAAACGATCAAATTGGAAAAAGGCTTACATATCTTTGAATGTCGGCAGTAACATCGATTTCTTTGAGCTGTAAAACAATTTCCCGGAGCAATCAGTCATGGCAATAAAATCATACAAACCAACTTCAGCCGGCCGTAGACATCAGACCTGCTCGACATTCGATGAGATAACGACTTCTACTCCAGAGAAGTCTTTGGTGGTATCTCTGGGCAAGTCGGGAGGCCGTAACAATTTCGGTCGGATCACGTCGCGCCATATCGGTGGTGGACACAAGCAGAAGTACAGAATTATCGACTTCCGCAGAGATAAGATCGATATTCCTGGAAAAGTTGCAACAATTGAGTACGACCCGTATCGTTCTGCAAGGATTGCATTGATTAATTATGCAGACGGTGAGAAGAGATACATACTTGCACCATCTGAGCTCACCGTAGGAAATACAATAATGGCCGGGGCGACTGCTGATATCAAGCCCGGAAATACGCTTCCATTAAAGCTTATTCCTCTTGGTACGATTATACATAATATTGAAATGAAGATTGGTAAGGGTGCACAGCTTGTCAGAAGCGCAGGTACATTCGCACAGCTTATGGCGAAGGACGGCAAGTATGTACAGGTAAAGCTTCCTTCAGGTGAAGTAAGAATGATTCTGCAGGATTGTACCGCTACAATCGGCCAGGTTGGGAATCTTGATCACGAGAAAATCTCTATCGGTAAGGCCGGTCGTTCAAGATGGCTTGGTCGGAGACCAAAAGTACGTGGTGTTGCAATGAACCCTGTAGACCATCCGCATGGTGGTGGTGAAGGGCGCACTTCTGGTGGACGTCATCCTGTCACTCCATGGGGTATCCCGACTAAAGGTTATAAGACACGTAAGAATAAAACATCTACGCGTTTCATAGTTAAGCCTAGAACAAAATAAGATTATAAGAGGATTATGTAATGGCAAGATCAGTTAAGAAAGGTCCTTTTGTTGACGGCCATCTTTCAAAAAAGGTTTCTGACCAGTCTGCTGGGGCTAAAGGTCTGATCAAGACCTGGTCACGTAGATCAACAATAACGCCTGATTTTATCGGTCTCTCCTTTGCAGTACATAATGGGAAAAAATTCATTCCTGTTTTTGTTACCGAGAATATGGTAGGCCACAAGCTTGGCGAGTTCTCACCGACGCGAACATTCCATGGCCACGCTGCTGATAAGAAAAGCAAGCTCAAGAAGAAGTAAGGATAAAGGAGCAGATAAATGGAAGCTCAAGCAAGTTTGCGGTCTGTGCGCCTTTCACCGCGCAAGACACGCCTGATAGTTGATATGGTTCGTGGGCTCAATATCCAGAGTGCGCTGAATATCTTGAAATTTTCTCCAAGACCATCCGCGCGAGTCGTGGCAACACTTCTTAAGTCAGCTGTTGCAAATGCTGAACAGAAGGGCCTTTCAGATGTTGATCGTCTTTATGTAAAGACAATTTTCGTTGATGGTGGAGCAGTCCTCAAGCGCTTTCTTCCGAGGGCACAGGGCAGGGCAAGTAAGATCAGGAAGCCGACCAGTCACATAACTGTTGTGCTTGCTGATAAACGATAATTATTAAACACTAGCTGGAGGTGCAGTTTGGGTCAGAAAGTAAATCCGATCAGTTTCAGGCTCGGAGTAATTAAAACCTGGGATTCTAAGTGGTATGCAAAGGCAGGATATGCGGCCCTCCTCCATGAAGATCTAAAGCTCCGTGAATTCCTCAAGAAACGTCTCCACCATTCAGGTGTTTCAAAAATTGAGATTGAGCGTGCCGCCAACAAGGCTAAGATCAATATCTTCACAGCAAGACCTGGCCTTATCATCGGCAAAAAGGGTTCCGAAGTTGAAACTCTTAAAAAAGATCTTGCCAAGCTTACTGATAAAGAGATTTTTCTCAATATTCAGGAAGTAAGGAAACCGGAACTGGATGCTCAGCTAGTTGCTGAGAGTGTTGCTCTTCAGCTTGAAAGAAGGATAGCATTCAGAAGAGCAATGAAAAAAAGTGTAACATCTGCTCTCAAGTTCGGAGCCAAGGGAATCAGGATCACCTGCTCAGGCCGACTCGGTGGAGCAGAAATGTCAAGAACTGAGTGGTATCGTGAGGGAAGGGTACCTCTTCATACTCTTAGAGCAGATATTGATTACGGCTTTGCTGAAGCTAAGACAACATATGGGATTATTGGAGTAAAAGTTTTAATATTCAAAGGTGAAGTCCTCCCAGGGCAATAGATACAGGAGTTTTACAATATGTTGATGCCTAAAAGAGTAAAACATAGAAAGCAGATGAAAGGCCGTATGTCAGGCACACCAGAGCGCGGTGTATCGCTCTCTTTCGGCCAGTTCGGACTTCAGGCCACTGAGTGTGTTTGGTTGGATTCGCGTCAGATCGAAGCTGCTCGTATCGCTATGACAAGATACATTAAAAGAGGCGGAAAGATCTGGATTCGTGTTTTCCCGGATAAACCTCTAACTTCGAAGCCGGCTGAGACCAGGATGGGTAAAGGTAAGGGTTCTCCTGATTCTTGGGTATGTGTTGTGAAACCGGGACGCATGCTTTACGAAATGGAAGGCGTTACTGAAGAGATAGCAAGAGAGGCTTTCAGGCTTGCTGCTCACAAACTCCCGATGGGTACTAAATTTGTTATGAGGACGGAAACAGATGAAGGTTAGTGAACTCCATAAATTAAATGCTGAAGAGTTAAAGGCTAAAGGGTTAGAGCTTGAACAGGAGCTTTTTAATATCAGGTTTCAGCTCCATACAGGAAGATTAGAGAACAGTTCCAGAATTAGTGCTATCAGGAAACAGATTGCACAGGTGAATACAATTATTACAGAGAAGCTGGTTTAGAGGGGTTATTGATGCGCGAGCGTGGACATAGAAAAATTCAGACCGGTGTTGTTGTCAGCGACAAAATGGACAAGACTGTAGTAGTTAAGGTTGATCGCATCATCAAGCACCCTGTTTACAACAAGTACATAAAGCGTTCAGCAAAATATAAGGCTCACGATGAAGAGAACCGGTGCAAGACAGGGGATCGTGTTCAGATAACAGCTTCTCGTCCGCTCAGTAAAGACAAGTGCTGGAAGGTCAGCCAGATCATTTAGTCTAGTCAATTAAGTAGGAGTTTCCGATGATTCAGATGCAGACCCTGCTCGATGTAGCAGACAATTCAGGAGCAAAGCGGCTCTTCTGTATAAAGGTGCTTGGTGGTTCAAAGCGCAAATATGCAAGCATTGGGGATATAATTGTCGCTTCAGTAAAAGAGGCACTTCCAAACTCCAAAGTTAAGAAAGGCGACGTTGTTAAAGCAGTCATAGTAAGAACTGCCAAGGAGATTGGCAGGCTTGATGGTTCCTATATACGTTTTGACGGCAATTCAGCTGTTGTAATTAATAATCAGCAGGAGCCTGTAGGAACGCGTATCTTTGGCCCTGTAGCGCGCGAGTTGAGAGCAAAGAAATTTATGAAAATTATATCTTTGGCTCCTGAAGTACTTTAATTACTCCAAGGAATGAATATGCAAACTTACAAGTTTCATGTAAAGCGTGGTGACACAGTCGCTGTAATAACCGGTAAAGACAGAAACAAGACCGGTAAAATACTAAAAGTCGATGCTTGCAAGAACGGAGCTTTGGTTGAGGGCCTCAACATTGTCAAGCGTCATACAAGAGCGCGAAATAATCAGCCTGGCAGCCTTACCGAAAAAGAAGCACTGATCCAGATATCCAACATCATGCTTTTTTGCGGCAAATGCAATAAGCCTGTTAAATCCAAGGCGTCTTTTCTTGAAGACGGTAAAAAAGTCCGTGTTTGTAAAAAATGCGGAGAGTCTTTCGATAAATAATCAGGAGGAAGTAGATGGCCAGGCTTAAGGACATTTATATAAAAGAGATAGTGCCCAAACTAATGAAGGACTTCAATTACAAAAGCGTAATGGAAGTCCCGAGGGTTGAGAAAGTTGTTCTCAATATGGGTCTTGGTGAGGCTATTCAGAACGTAAAAATTCTCGATTCTGCTGTTGATGAGTTAGGAGTGATTTCCGGTCAGAAGGCCGTTATAACCAAAGCTAAAAAATCGATTGCAACCTTTAAGCTGCGAGAAGGTATGCCGATTGGCGCGATGGTTACTCTGCGCAAGGATAGAATGTTCGAGTTTCTTGATAGACTCCTGAATATATCTCTTCCGAGGGTCAGGGACTTTAAGGGCCTGTCTCCCAAAGCTTTTGACGGTAATGGTAATTACTCTCTTGGAGTCAAGGAGCAGCTTATTTTTCCTGAGATCAACTATGACAAAATAGACAAGATCAAGGGTTTGAATATAACTATTGTAACAACTGCAAAGAACGATGAAGAAGGTCGTGCTCTGCTCAAGTGTATGGGAATGCCATTCAGGAATTAACAGGTTTTCGGAGGGGTTTGTGGCTAAAACATCAATGATTATTAAAGCTCAGCGTGGCAACAAATTCAAGGTTCGTGAATATAACCGTTGTCCTTTATGCGGTAGACCACGTGCGTACTACCGTAAATTCGATATGTGCCGTATTTGCCTGCGTAAACTTGCATCGGCTGGACAGCTCCCGGGTGTAATAAAGTCCAGTTGGTAATATAGATTAAGGTTCAAGGAGTAAGAACAGATGAGTATGACAGATCCGATAGCAGATCTTCTGACAAGAATAAGAAACGGTGCAATGGCCAAGCTTCAGAAAGTGGATATTCCTTCCTCTAATATGAAAGTAGGAATTGTAACTGTTCTGAAAAATGAAGGTTACATAAAGAACTACAAGCTCATTTCAGATCAGAAGCAGGGTATCCTTCGTATATATCTTAAATACATTAACGATAGTGATTCTGTTATTTCTGAAATCAAGCGTGTAAGCAAGCCCGGAGGGAGAAGGTATGTAAAGAGCGATAAGATTCCTTCTATTAAGCAAGGGCTTGGAATTGCAATACTTTCGACATCTAAAGGTCTTCTTACCGATAAGGCTGCCAGGGAAACCGGCGTGGGTGGCGAGTTAATCTGTACTGTCTGGTAATTTGCTGCAAGGAGAATAGGATGTCCAGAATCGGAAAACAACCAATAGAATTACCTGTCGGCGTAAAGGTATCAATAGAGAAGCAGAATGTCACTGTAACTGGTCCAAAGGGCATTTTATCCAGAACCATTCTAGAGTATGTTTCTATTGATCATACCGACAATACTCTCACGGTGAATAGAGCTGACGACAGCATCAAATCAAGGGCCGCACACGGCCTTACCAGAACACTTGTCAGCAATATGGTGACCGGCGTAACGAAAGGTTTTGAACGTGCTCTTGAGATTAACGGAGTCGGTTACAGGGCCGAATTGAAGGGCGAAGTCCTTAATCTCAGTCTTGGGTATTCTCATCCGATTAATTTTCAACTGCCGAATGGGATTACTGTTGAGGTTGATAAGATGACAAAGCTTCTTGTTAAAGGGATTGACAAGGAACTTGTCGGTCAGACAGCTGCCAAGATAAGGGAGTTCCGTTCACCAGAGCCATATAAAGGCAAGGGCGTCAAGTATGCGGATGAGACTATTCTCCGTAAAGCCGGTAAAACCGGTAAAAAATAGCTAGTCTTCAAGGAGTAATCGGTGAGCAATAATACATCAAAAAATGATGCCCGCCTTAAGCGACAGATAAGAGTGCGTAAGAAGGTCAGAGGAACGACAGCGCGCCCCAGGCTCAATGTTTTTAAAAGTTCCAGGCATATACATGCACAGATTATTGATGATATCAGTGGTGTAACACTTGTTGCCGCTTCGACTATATCTCCTGATATTAAATCTGATCTTACTTACTCAGGTAATGTTGAGGCTGCAAAAAAGGTAGGAGCAGCAATTGCGAAAAAGGCTATTGAGAAAAACATAACGTCTGTTGTTTTCGACAGAAATGGTTTTCTGTACCACGGAAGAGTAAAAGCACTGGCCGATGCGGCCCGTGAAAATGGACTATCTTTCTAAAGATATTCAGGAGGTTTTCCTTGTCGAAGTTAAATGCAAATGAACTCAATCTTGTTGATCGCGTTGTTCATATAAACCGCGTAGCTAAAGTAGTAAAGGGTGGTAGACGTTTTAGTTTCTCTGCTCTTATAGTTGTAGGTGACGGAAATGGCGTTGTCGGTTACGGCCTTGGGAAGGCAAACGAGGTTCCTGAAGCTATCCGAAAGGGCGTGGAGCAGGCAAAGAAGAATATCATCCGTGTTCCTATAGTCGAAGGTCACACAATACCTTATGATGTTCAAGGCCATTTCGGAGCAGGTCGAGTTTTGATGATGCCGGCTTCGGCTGGTACAGGTGTAATTGCCGGCGGTGCTGCTCGGGCAGTTTTTGAGTCTGCCGGTATACAGAATATTCTTGCTAAATGTCTGGGTTCTAATAATCCACATAATGTTGTAAAGGCTGCATTTGATGGGCTGAAGCAACTTAAGAGCCCTGAAGAGATGATTGCCAGAAGAGGAATTGTTGAATAATAGATTATAGGAGTTTCAGATGGCTGAGCAGCTCACTGTCACGTTGATTAAAAGTGGTATCGGTAAACCGGAGAAGCACCGTTTAGTACTTCTGGGTCTTGGTCTTAACAAACTGAACAAGAGTGTAGTCCTGAAGAATACACCTGAAATCCGGGGAATGATTAACAAGATATCTCATATGGTGAAGGTTACCGAATAACAGGTCCGGAGAATATAATGCAACTCAATACAATTAAGCCTGCAGCAGGGGCAACAAAAGATAGAAAGAGAATCGGCCGAGGACCTGGTTCAGGCCATGGCAAGACTGCGACAAAGGGTCATAAGGGCCAGAAAGCGAGATCCGGCGGGAGTATTAAACCCGGTTTTGAAGGTGGACAGATGCCTATGCAGCGCCGTCTTCCAAAACGCGGATTCTCTCCGTTAACTCGCAAAGAGTATGTAGTGATTAATATATCACAGCTTGAAGTCTTCGAAACGGGTGCTGTAATAGATACCGCTGCAATAATCAGCCGTGGTCTTGCAAGCAATATTAGAGATGGAATCAAGATCCTTGCGAAGGGCTCTATTACAAAAGCTCTGACAGTTAAAGCCCACAAGTTCAGCTCTTCCGCTAAAGAGCAGATTATTGCTGCCGGTGGCACTGTAGAGGAGATCTAAGTTTTGTTCGAAGCCTTTCAGAATATCTTCAAGATTCCTGAGCTTAAAAAACGTGTACTCTTTTCTCTGTCGATGCTTCTGGTCTACAGGATTGGTTGTTTTATACCTACGCCAGGTATTGATGCAGTGGCTCTCTCACATTTCTTCAAGCAGTCACAAGGGACTCTTCTCGGTCTTTTTGACATGTTTTCAGGCGGTGCACTCGAGAAGTTGACAGTTTTTGCCCTTGGCATTATGCCGTATATCTCATCTTCCATTATTTTCCAGCTTCTTACGGTAGTTGTGCCAGCGATTGAAAAGCTCTCCAAAGAAGGCGATGCCGGCAGGAAGAAGATAATCCAGTATACTCGCTATGGAACAGTGGTTTTAAGTGTTGTTCAGGCGACAGGAATCAGTATAGGTCTTGAGGCCATGCGCGGCCCGGCTGGTGAGCTTGTTGTTCCTTCTCCGGGATGGTCATTCAGGATTCTTACGATTATAACTTTAACTGCCGGTACTGCCTTTATTATGTGGCTCGGTGAGCAGATGTCTGAACGCGGAATCGGCAACGGTATATCTTTGATTATATTTGCAGGAATTGTTGCGCGAATTCCCGCTGCAATCGGTAATACTTTCAAGTTGATTAAAACCGGTCAGCTGTCACTCTTTATTGTTATTTTTGTCCTGGCGGTTATGTTCTTGGTGATTGCCGGGATCGTTTTCGTTGAAAGAGGTCAGCGCCGTATCCCGATTCATTATGCAAAGCGAGCTGTAGGTCTTCAAACGCTAGCCGCGCAATCCTCTCATCTTCCACTTAAGGTTAATATGGCAGGGGTCATCCCTCCGATTTTTGCATCTTCAATTATCATGTTTCCTGCAACTATTGCGAATTTTGTCGATGTCCCCTGGGTTAAGGGTGCAGCACAATATCTGATGCCTGGAAATTGGGTTTACAATATCATTTTTGTTGCCTTTATCGTTTTCTTCTGTTATTTCTATACGGCTGTTACGTTCAACCCTGTAGACGTTGCAGAAAATATCAAGAAGCATGGTGGGTATATCCCTGGTGTCCGTCCTGGTAAGGAGACATCAGAGTATCTGGATAGTGTCCTTACCAAGCTGACTTTTGCCGGGGCTTTTTATATTTCAGTAATATGTGTCCTTCCGTCGATTCTTATCGGCAAATTCAATCTTCCATTTTATTTCGGAGGGACAGCACTTCTGATTGCGATTGGTGTTGGTATGGATACAGTTGCCCAGATCGAGTCACATCTCATAACCCGCAGTTACGAGGGGTTTATGAAGGGTGTCAAGATTAAGGGCAGGAGTTAGTACTCCGATGGGATATAACTTGATTCTGCTTGGGCCGCCTGGTGCCGGAAAAGGTACGCAGGCGAAGCTTTTAATTGAACGTTACTGTATACCTCAGATATCAACCGGGGACATACTCAGGGCTGCTGTAAAAGATCAGACTCAATCTGGTGCCAGGGCAAAAGAGTTTATGGATAGAGGGGCATTAGTCCCGGATGATCTTGTTATTGAGATAATCAAGGATCGTCTATCGCTAGCGGATACTGCTGCTGGTTTCATATTGGATGGTTTTCCCAGAACCGTTGCACAGGCAGATGCTCTGGCTGTAATGCTGAAGTCAAATGGCAAGAGTATTGACCATGTGATTTCAATGACTGTGGATAACGAAGAGCTTGTTAAGAGAGTTATTGGTCGCTTGACCTGTAGGGGTTGTGGAAAGGGTTACCATCAGATTTTTGACCCCCCTGCTGTCAAGGGTGTTTGTAGTGCCTGTGGGGCTGAACTGTACCAGCGTGATGATGATAAGGAAGAGACCATGAGGTCGCGACTTTTGACTTATGAGTCTCAAACTGCTCCTTTGATTAAGTATTACTCTTCTCTTGGCCTTTTAAGGCCTGTAGATGGGCTCGGTTCAATACAGGAAATTAATGATACTCTGGCTAAAGTACTAGAAGGGTAAGTTCTTGATAGTGCTTAAATCTCTTAAAGAGATTCAGAGGATGAAAGTTGCATGTTCAATTGTTGCAGAGGTTCTTAGGGTCGTAGTTGAGAGTGTCTCAGTTGGAGTGACTACTATCGAGCTCAACTCGATAGCTGAAAAGGAAGTTTCAAAGAGAAAAGCGAAGCCAGCTTTCAGGGGTTACAGCGGTTATCCTGCGTCATTGTGCTGCTCATTGAATAATCAGGTCGTGCATGGAATACCCGACAGCAGGCCTCTGCAGAATGGAGATATCCTCAGTCTTGATTTCGGCGCATATTATGACGGTTTTTACGGCGATGCTGCGGTAACTGTACCGATTGGAAAGGTTTCCGGTGTAGCGCTCAAGCTTATCGCTGCGACTGAGAAGTCGCTTCAGTTGGCAGTTGAGGCGGCACTTGTTCAAAACAGGCTTTCGGATATATCCAGTACAGTTCAGGCATACATTGAGTCAAATGGCTTTTCGGTAGTCAGGGATTTTGTCGGTCACGGTATTGGTAGGAATTTGCACGAATCACCTCAGATTCCTAATTATGGGATTCCTGATACTGGCCCTAAGCTTCGTGCAGGGATGGTTCTGGCGATTGAGCCAATGGTAAATGAGAAGTCGCACGAGGTTAAAGTCCTTTCAGACGGTTGGACTGCGGTTACACTTGATGGTGGTTTGTCAGCACATTTTGAACATACGGTGGCAATAACAGATAATGGTCCGGAGATCCTGACCTTGGTCTGAAAAGCAAAGGAAGGAACAGCTTATGAAGGTACGTGCATCAGTTAAGAAAATCTGCGTTAAGTGCAAGATTGTCAAACGCAAGGGTATCGTAAGGGTTATTTGCGAAACTCCAAAACATTCACAGCGACAAGGGTGATAGAAAGAATTCAGGAGGGGTGAACATTGGCACGAATATCCGGCATTGATATACCTAAGAACAAGCATATTGAAATAGCATTGACCTACATATATGGCATTGGTAGATCTTCGGCTCAAAAGATACTTACTGAGGCTTCAGTTGACTTCAACACCAGGACTGAGAAGCTTACAGAGCCTGAGATTGCCCGTATACGCGACGTCATTGATAAGACCTATAAGGTTGAAGGTGATTTGCGCCGTGAAATATCAATGGACATAAAGCGTCTTATGGATCTCGGCTGTTATCGCGGGCTTCGCCATCGTAAAGGGCTTCCGGTACGTGGTCAGAGAACAAAGACAAATTCCCGTACCCGCAAAGGTCCGGCAAGAACAGTTGCTGGTAAAAAGAAATAGTTTAGTTTCTTATTGAATTGGAGGAGAGATGGCAAGTCCTGCAAAAAAAGTAGTCAGGAAGAAAAAAGAGAAGAAGAATATTCCTAATGGCGTTGCGCATATTCAGGCAACTTTCAACAATACGATTATTACTATAACCGACCCTGTCGGGAATGTAGTAGCGTGGTCAAGTTCAGGGTCAAAGGGCTTTAAGGGGTCGAGAAAAAGTACCCCCTTTGCTGCTCAGATTGCCGGTGAAGATTGTGCAAAACGTGCTCAGGAGAATGGTATGAGATCTCTTGAAGTTTTTGTCAAAGGTCCCGGTTCCGGAAGGGAGTCAGCGCTTAGAGCTCTTCAATCAGTCGGTCTTAACATCACTTTTATCCGTGATGTAACTCCGATTCCACATAATGGATGCCGCCCTCCTAAAAGGCGAAGAGTTTAAACCTGAGAAATATATATTAAGGAGGCTGTAATTGGCTAGATATACAGGTCCGTCATGCCGTTTGTGCAGAAGACAGAATATGGAACTCTACCTTAAGGGTGAGAGATGTTATACGGATAAGTGCGCAATAAAGCGCAGAAATTATCCTCCCGGTCAACACGGCCAATTGAGGACAAAGGTCAGTGATTACGGTACCCAGCTTCGCGAGAAGCAGAAAGTACGTCGTATATATGGGATTCTGGAGAAACAGTTCCGCGGCTATTTCCACGAAGCAGACCGTATGCGTGGTGTAACCGGTGAGAATCTTCTCTCACTGCTTGAGCGAAGACTTGATAATGCTGTTTACCGGCTCGGCTTTGCTTCATCCAGGACTGAGGCCAGGATTCTTATACGTCATTGTCACTTTACTCTTAATGGTCGTAAAGTTAACATTCCATCAATTCAATGTAGAGTGGGCGATGTTGTCGAACTCAGAGAGAAGAGCAGAAACGTTGCCTGCATTATTGAATCACTGGAATCCGTTGTTCGTCGCGGTCTTCCCCAGTGGCTGGAGTTGGACAAAGACGCTTTCAAAGGCGTAGTAAAAGCTCTCCCGATACGTGAGGATATCACTTTGCCTATTCAGGAGCAGCTTGTAGTCGAACTCTACTCCAAATAGTCACTGATACCACCTTACGGGGAGGATTATATGTATAAGAATTGGCGCGATCTGATCAAACCTAAAAAAGTTCAGTTTGAGACAGAGTCGCTTACAAACTGTTATGGAAAATTTTATGCCGAGCCATTTGAGCGCGGTTTTGGGACCACTTTAGGGAACTCTCTTCGCAGAGTTCTGCTTTCCTCACTTCAGGGAGCTGCAATTACTTCTGTCAGGATTAAAAGTGTTCTTCATGAATTCTCAGCTGTCCCGGGAGTTACTGAGGACGTAACAGATATAATCTTGAACCTTAAGGGGATCAGGCTTAAAGTCCACGGGAACGAGTCCAGGATCATACGGGTCATTCACAAGGGCGAAGGGGTTGTTACCGCAGGATCGATACTTGCTGATGCGAATGTCGAGATTCTCAACCCGGAGCATCACATCGCTACGTGCTCAAAGGACGCCAATCTTGAAATGGAGATGATCGTCAAGATCGGCAAGGGATATGTCCCTGCAGACAAGAATCGAGACGAGAATGCTCCGGTCGGCACTATGCCGATAGATTCGATCTTTTCTCCGATCCAGAAAGTCAACTTTACGGTCACGTATGCACGTGTCGGGCAGATAACTGATTACGACAAGCTGACTATCGAGATATGGACAGATGGCAGTGCAAAGCCGGATGATGCACTTGCATATGCTGCCAAGATTCTTAAAGAGCAACTTTCTATTTTCATCAATTTTGATGAAGAGTCTGAATCTTTCACTGAGGCAGAGGCAGAAGAAGAAGTTGAGAAAGTTAACGAGAATCTTTACAGGACCGTGGATGAACTTGAGCTTTCTGTCCGTTCAGCTAACTGTCTGAAAAATGCTGGAATAAAACTTATTGGTGAGCTTGTTTCCAGAAGCGAGTCAGAAATGCTGAAAACCCAGAACTTTGGCAGAAAATCCTTGAATGAGATCAAGGATATTCTTGGCGAAATGGGACTTACTCTCGGGATGAAACTCGAGAACTTCCCTGATCCTCAGTTGATGGCTCGTCTTCGTGGCGATAAGAAGGAAGAAGAGTAGTTTTTAAAAGTATAAAAGGAACAGAGGACCGTTACTATGCGTCATAATAAATCAGGCAGAAGACTTGGAAGAACCACAAGCCACAGGGTTGCGATGTTTCGCAACATGGTCACCTCATTTTTTAATCATGAGCGGATCACCACAACAGATGCAAAAGCTAAAGAACTCCGTTCGATTGCTGACAAGATGATCACTCTTGGCAAGCGAGGTGATCTCCACGCCATGAGGCTGGCTGCATCATATATCCGCGAAAAGAGCGTTGTGACAAAGCTTTTTACGACAATTGCACCACGCTATACCGCCAGACCGGGGGGCTATACCCGTATCGTGAAACTTGGGCTGCGTCCTGGAGACAATGCACAGTTGGCGATGATCGAGCTTGTTGAAGAGGAGTTCACCCCCAAAGTCAAGAAAGCTGCTCCAAAAGTCAAAGCTTCTGCAGCTGCCAAGGCTCCAAAAAAGGAAGCGGCTCCGGCAGTGGAAGTGATTGAAGAGGTAAAGACCAAGATTGCAGATCCTGCCGTAGCTTGCGAGGCAAGCGCAGACTAGGACTGTTCGTACAAATTGCTGTTCAGCTAAAAGGCTCTGTCATCAAATGACGGAGCCTTTTTATTTTGGCTGACAGCGTCAACATCTTTCCCCGGTGCACAATCCCTTGATCGGGCAGACAATGCATTGAGACGATCCAGTTCCGCTGCATCCCTCCGATATTCCGAGATGACAGATAGAGAAGTCGTATTTTACCGGATCGAGCGGATCGAGTCGTCGTAAGGCGGCGGTGATCTCCTGAGCCATCTTCCAGTCAGCCTGTTTTCTGACGGTAAAGCCGAGCTGCCTGCAGATCCTTTGAATATGCGCATCCACAGGAATAACCAACGTTGAGGGTGGAACACTTTGCCAGACGCCCAGATCAATGCCGTCGTCAGGCCGCACCATCCAGCGCAGGTACATGCAGAGGCGCTTGCATGCACTGCCGGATTCGGGAGAGGGAAACAGGAAGTTGAAATACGAGTCTTTCGGAGGCATTGAAGATCTGAATACCGGAGTATAGTCGAATGCCAACACTGCTGAGGAAAAGTTTGTCAGAGCTTCGCTGACATCATTGCTATCCGGATCGAATCCCTTTTTGAAAAACTTTTCGATGGACCCTGCATCAGCAATCATCAGCCGGATTGCGTACAGCAAGGCGCAAAGATCGCGGCTGTCATTGAAGCGGTGTTTGAACCCGACAAAAAGAACTGCTTTTTCGTCAGGATCAAACCTTTCCACAAAACGTCTGGGCGATGTACCGATCCTGCTGAATATGGTTTCAAGATTGCGAAGGATGATTTTGACATTGCCGTAGGCAAAGGAGGAGGCGATCAGCCCGGCCACCTCACGATCTTCCGGAGCGTCGAAGCGATGACAGAAAGAAAGCGGATCGTTGGCCAGGTGCTGCTGCGAGCGATTGGCGTAGAGTTTATTGAGGGTGTTTATCAACTCTTCATCGGTGCAGGAACCTTGCTTCCTACTCACGGTTTTTCACCGGAGCGTCTTTCCAGAATAAAGGTAACCGGCCCGTCATTGACCAGCTGAACCTTCATGTCCGCCTGAAAAATGCCGGTTGCAACCGGCACCCCTAGCCCTTTTACCTGATCCAAAAAACAGTCGTACAATCGTTTCCCTTCGTCCGGTGGAGCAGCCGACACAAAGGATGGCCGCCGCCCCTTGTCGCAGGTCCCGGCAAGAGTAAACTGGGAGATGGCCAGAATGCTGCCGCCGATATCCTGGAGAGAAAGGTTCATCTTCCCATCATTGTCACCGAACATGCGCAGTTCGACAATTTTCTTTGCCAGCCAGGCAGCATCGGCTTCACAGTCGCCGTTCTCCACTGCCAGAAGAACCACTGCCCCGGCGCTTATTGCCCCGACAGTCGTACCATCGACTACCACCGCAGCTTCGCTCACCCGCTGTATGACTGCTTTCACTTGCTCCCCTTGAGCACGGTAAGACGTTCCTGGGCAGTCTTGGCATTGGCTGAACCGGGATACTTGCTGACCACCTCTTCATAGAGCTTTATGGCATGTTCGCGATTGCTTTGTTTCTCCTCGAACTGGGCCGTCTCCAGCTGCTGCCTGCCGTTGTCAGCACTGCAGGCGCTTATGGTCAGCAACAATAAAACGGCAACAAGCATACAATGTTTTTTCATAGGTAATCTCCTGGGTTAATAATGCGCAGGGTATGATGATAAATTGCCAGTGCCTCAGCACCGAAAGGGGTGAATACTGAGGTGGCCGGGTTTAGTGAGACAGCCTGAGCAGAAGAATAAGCAATTCACCGATATTGTAGTGGTTGTAGGCTTCAGGCAGCCTCTTTCAGTTTATTAAGCCCTTGGAAATAAGCCTCATCAGGTGTTCGTTTGTCAAGTGATGAATGTTTCCGTTTCTCGTTGTAACCGGCAAACCAGATTGTCAAATCTTTGAAAAGCTCAGCTCCTGTTTCGTACGTTCTCAGGTAGATTCTTTCGTACTTCAGAGTACGCCAGAGCCTCTCGATGAAGATGTTGTCCTTGAAGCGCCCTTTTCCATCCATGCTGATCTTTACATCCCAGGTTTTTAGCACGGAGGTGAAGGCTTCACTGGTAAACTGACAGCCCTGATCCGAGTTGAATATCTCAGGTGCTCCGAATTTAAAGAGAGCTTCTCTCAGAGCCTCAACGCAGGATCTTGTATCCAGAGTATTTGAAAGCCGCCATGACAGCACCTTTCTGGTGGCCCAGTCCATGATAGCCACCAGGTACATGTGGCCCTTATGCATAGGGATGTAAGTGATGTCGGTTGCCCATACCTGGTTAGGGCGGTCAATTGTTACTCCCCGCAGCAGATAGGGATAGACCGGATGCTTTGGCTGCCGTTTGCTGGTGCCCGGTTTAGGAGACAACGACACGATACCCATGATGAGCATCAGCCGCCGAACTCGATCACGCCCTACAGGTGATTCAGGAGACGTAAGCTGATCTGCCAGTGTGCGACTCCCCATCCAAGGCTGTTCCAGATAGAGCTCATCTATCAGGCGCATCAGCTCAAGATCGCCTTGACGCATACCTGATGCAGGACCACGGTAATAGCTGGCACGGGGTACACCCAGAAGCTGGCAGCGCCGTTCAACAGAAACTTCAGGATGACCGGTGGCAATCACTTGTTGTTTCTGCGCCCGGCCAAGTTCAGACCGGGCAGATGTGACAAAAAATCGTTCTCAACCTTGAGCTTGCCGATCAAGCGGTGAAGGTCGGCAACTTCGCTATCATGGTTGACTTCTTTCTTCTTGCCCTTGCCAAAGAGGTCAGGAGCGTTCGCTATCAGCTCCTGTTTCCAGCGATTGATCTGGGTCGGATGAAGCTGAAACTCACTTGCAAGCTCTGCCAGGGTCTTTAATCCCGACAGGGCGGCCAAGGCTACCTTGGCCTTAAATTCTGCGCTGTGACGTGTACGATGTTGTGGCATATGAACTCTCCTCTCAATGTAGGTCGGTTCATTGCTTATACTCATGTCTCAAAAAGCGCAACCACTTCAAGTCAACTCAACTTCATAAAGATGTTGCAGCAGGAAAGTCCCTTCGTGGTCATGAGACTATTTTGATTGTGGAGGACGAAAAGGTTATCTTGGAAATGATAACTGTGTATCTTGAGGAACTTGGATACACTGTACTGAAAGCTTTTACCCCAAGTGAAGCTATTCGCCAAGCGGGTGAGCACAATCGTGAGATTGACCTATTAATAACCGATGTCGTAATGCCAGAAATGAACGGCATGGAACTTACCAAGATGCTGTCATCACTCTACCCTCAAATTAAGAACGTATTTATGTCAGGGTATACGGCAGATATAATAGCTCAACATGGCGTACTTGATGAAGGGACACATTTTATCCAGAAACCATTTCATTTGGATGTCTTTGCTGCCAAGGTGCGAGAGGTGCTAGACAGTTAAAAAGTCAGTTATACAGCAATCCAGTATGGTGCTTAAGATTTAATTTGAAACATACCTTGCGACTAAAATTCATTGGTCGCTTTCGCCGGAACGCTGGTCGGATTCACAGCGGATTGCCGGTCACTTTCATGTCAGTTTCTTTGGTCGGATTCACCGGAATAGCCAGTATTCGCGCCGCTAGAAGAAATAGGACCGATGATGAATCTGGTTACGCGCAGATAAGAGGGAAATTATAGCAATGGATAACTCCACTTTCACCATAAAGAATGACCGTTGTCAGGGGAGTTCCGCGCCTGTCAGAGTGAACACCTGATCGCCCTGAGAACCTGAAACAACGATGGCATCTACCCCGCCGCCCCGGATAGCGCTGATTGTCTCTTCAGCTTCTGAAGGCCTAATCCGAAGCGATTTGATATCTTCAAGAAGCTGCTTTTCGTTTTTGTTATCCATAAAAGCCCCTCTTATTTCGGGCGCAAATCCAGGCCCACAAGAATACGCTCGGTGGCTGACATATCGCCGACAAACTTTCTTAACGGCGTAGGCAGTTTTCTCAAGAGCGTCGGCACCGCAATAATCTGATCCCCCTTTGCAAGCACTGGCTGCTGGTAGATATCGATCACTTCAAGATCATAGCGCCCTTCGAGATATTCTTCACAGATTAGCTTAATATTCTCAATAGCCCGGACTGAGTTTGGGGTTGTCCCGGCCACATAGAGCCGCAGAACATTTTCGACCGCTTTTGATTTTGACATGACAATTGTCCCCCCTTACTTATCCGCCTTGCGGAGTTTTCCCATGTCAGCGCGGTCTTGTACCGTGACCTTTTCGCTCAGTTTCTCCTCGGCAACAGCCCTTTTCAAATTATCTTCCTCGGACTCAAACTCGGTGCGCATGGCGGTGATTTGCGCCTCCAGGATCTTGCGTTTTCGCTCCAGTTCGCGCTGCATAAACTCGAACCCCTGTTTGCCTATCAGGGCTTCAGCCTTTTCAACGGCCTCCTGGGAGAGCCTTGCCGAGCCGGTCAAAACGCCTGCTGCGCCGACATAGACATCTTGCAACTCTATCCCCTTGTCGGTCAGCAAGAGTTCTCTGACCTGATTGGAATGTTTCATGCCGCGTGACTTCAGGATATACAAGGACCGATTGCGCTCGCCGTTTACTTCAAGGTCCCTGAGGAGTAGCCAGGTATCCATCAGGGAAGAGATCCCGACAGCTGTCTCTTCCAGAGAATCAGACTGGGTGAGATTGGTAAATATGCCGGTTATAATGCTCGCTTTAAGAAAGTCAGCGAGACGAGTAATCATCGATTTTGTTTCTTTTAGAGTGCCTATATTCATCAGATTCGAGATCGGATCAATGGCGACAACATCCGGCTTGAATTCCTTGATCTGTTTATGGATGGTTACCAGGTGCATTTCAAGGCCGTAGAGGCTGGGCCGTGCTGCATGGAAACGCAAAAGACCTTTCTTGATCCAGGGTTCAAGGTCGATGCCGATAGAGCGCATGTTTCTGATGACCTGCGCCGGAGATTCCTCGAAGATGAAAAAGAGACAGCGCTCACCCCGTTTGCAGGCCGCATTGATAAATTCCGAAAGGATGCTGGTCTTGCCCGAACCTGATGTGCCTGACACCAGGATGCTGCTGCCGCGGTAATAGCCATTGCCGGTAAACATGGTGTCAAGGCGAGGAATGCCTGTCGAAATCTTTTCGTCGGATACGGCATGGTCAAGGCCCATTGATGTTATCGGCAAAATGGAAATGCCCTGCTCATCGATCAGAAAAGGATAGTCGTTGGTGCCGTGCAGAGAGCCGCGGTATTTTACAATCCTCAGTCGACGCGTGGCTATCTGTTCCGTAGAGACGTGGGCAAGGGTTATCACGCAATCGGCGACATACTCCTCCAGACCATAGCGTGTCAGGGTTTTCTCCCCCTGTTCGCCGGTAATGATGGCGGTAACGCCTTTCTCCTTCAGCCAGCTGAAAAGGCGCCTCAGCTCGGCGCGAAGGATAGCTTCATTGCTAAAACCTGCAAACAACCCTTCTATGGTGTCGAGCACAACCCGCTTTGCCTTGACAGTATTAATCGCCAGCTCCAGACGGACAAAGAGCCCTTCAAGGTTAAACTCTCCAGTCTCCGACATCTCGCTCCGTTCAATCCGGATATAGTCTATATCGAGCAATTTGCGTGATATAAGGTCATTCAGATCAAACCCAAGGGCGGCGAAATTCTTCGTAAGGTCTTCAGGAGTCTCTTCAAAGCAGATAAATACTCCGGGTTCATTGTACTGGAGCGCCCCCCGCAGCAGAAACTCCATGGCAAGGACGGTCTTGCCGCAGCCTGCGCTGCCGCAGACGAGCGTGGGTCTTCCCTGGGGCAGCCCGCCTCCTGTTATCTCATCCAGTCCCTGTATGCCGGTGGGGCATTTTGTTAATCCGATCATGACTGATTTATTTGTTTTATTCTGCTTGGGCATAAAATTCTCCTTTTCTACCAAGGGAACCTGGAATTAACATTTTCCTGTTAAAGCAAAAATACCGGCGTACAGACATATCCGCAGCGCCGGTTTAAAATGGATGAATCTGAATAATAGTCGACAAGAGGGCTTTCAGGGAAAGACTTTTCCTGCCTGCCTGCCTGCCTGCCTGCAAAATATTATTGCCAAGTGAAACACCTCATGGGCAGAATTCTATGGTGTAACTATATCGCTATTCCACCAATTTACAATCAGTAACGCTGGAATATTTACTAACCTCAAAACAGACCAAATATTCTTATAATGTGGCATTCTCTCTTCAAATACGACGCTGAATTAAGAGCAGATTTCCAGTCTCTGATCGGCATCGTCCACTTTTTTGCAATATTTTTCAGTGCCAGACAAAGGAACAAGATAACTGGAAAACAGGCACCACCGTTTCAATGGATGTGCTGCCACGCAACGGAATTAAGCGGAAAGTGAACGTGACCATCGGCAACAATATCCGGGACCCGCCCATGAGCCGGATCATTACGACCAGGCATGGGGAAAAGGTCGGTTACCTATACTTGCACAGCTTCACTGCGTCCCAGTTCGATAACATTGAAAAACATTTTCTAAAATTCAAACGGGCCGGGGTCAACAACCTGGTACTGGACCTGCGCTATAACAGCGGCGGAAATGTAGGCGATCTGGTCAAATTGGGGAGCCTTATTGTCAGCCAGGAGTTCGATGGAAAGCAATTTGTCAGGCTTGAGCACGGCCAGCGTTATGAAGACCGAGATGAGGATTATGCTTTCAAACGACAGCCGCAGTCCATTTCTGCCAGTCTGGTTGTTGTCCTGACAACTAATGACACCTGTTCAGCCAGCGAAGCGGTCATCAATGGACTTAGTCCATACATCCCTATCACCACAGTCGGTTCCACCACCTGCGGCAAACCTTACCTGATGGAATTGCTCGAATTTGGCGACAAGACACTTTTTCCTGTAACGGGTAAGATCCTTAATAGTCGAGGAAATGCAGATTATGAAAAAGGCATTAGACCCGACTGCCGGATGCAAGATGACACATCGCATCAACTGGGTGATCCGCGAGAAGGGATGCTGAAAACGGCAATTACATTTCTTGAGACTGGGAGTTGTTCTCATTCCAATTAACATCGGATGAGCTTCATTATTGGTAGTAATTGGCCCCGATGCGAGAAATTATAGCGGCTGGAACTGCCAAGCTTTAGAGGTGAGTCAACTGTGGGTGATGAGGTAGGGTACAATACTGAAAGGGTTTTCTTTTCACGGCCTCCGGCATACACCGATACAGATTAAAGAGAATATTATCAACTTGAATTCTGTAGGCTGCATAGGTAATGTACCGTTATCATTTACAGGAGTTAATTAATGACCAAAGCGGATATTGTTGAGCGTGTTTTCTTGAACGCGGGAGGTTGCAAGAAAGATTCAGTAGAACTCGTTGAATCTGTTTTCAGCGCCATGAAGGAAACTCTTCAACGTGGGGAGAACTTGAAGATAACAGGCTTCGGCAACTTTGTTGTCAAAGCTAAATCAGACCGTAAAGGACGGAACCCACAGACCGGAGAGACCATTACCATTGAAGCTCGTCGGATAATTTCATTTATGCCGAGCAATGTTCTCCGTAATGCTATCAACAAATGATTCCTGTCTATAAGCTAAGTATGCGCTAAACACCAAGTATGCGTTGACAACATATAATGTTTTTGGTACGGTGAATATGAAGAGTCCGATGAATGCAGCAGATGCAAAGAAACTGCTCAAAAGAATTTTAGAGTTTGGCGAAGTAACTTACTCGCAACCACACGCAGTTGACCGAATGAAGGAACGTACTCTTTCAATGGTTGATTGTGAGAATGTTTTACGTGGTGGGAAAATAGAACCTGACGGGGTTAACCGATTTAAGGTCAGCACCAACAAACTAACCGTAGTCATTGAATTTATATCAGATGACGAAGTTCTTGTTGTTACTGTTTGGAGGTGATTATGATTTGCCACGAATGCAATAAATCAGAAATGATCGAGCGACATGAAAATGTTCGCTACGATGAATCAGGTCTGCCAAATGTGGTACTCGAAGCGGTAAAGGTTCGTCAATGCCCTACTTGCGGCAATCGACTTGTCACCATTCCGCGTTTATCTGAACTACATAGATGTATTGCTGTGCATCTTGTAAAGAAGATTGCTCGTCTTGCGCCTGCGGATATCCGTTTTTTGCGTAAATCACTTGGATGGTCTAAAAATGATTTCGCAAAGAAAATGCATGTAAATATAGAGCAGGTATATAGATGGGAAAGCGACAAATCTCCAAAACCAATGATGATTCAGAGCGAGCTTTTGCTTCGTGCATTTGTTGCTATTGGAAAGAAAATTGAAAACTATGACGAGCAAGTAGACCAATTGGCTACTATTGATGACTTGGAAGTTTCACCATTTTCCATGGTATTCGACAATGGCTGGCATGAGCATCAATTGGTAGGCGCTTGATTGAACAATGAGAGTCATTACTTCCATAAGAAATTCAGACGGACACGGGTATCTTTCGCAAAACTTTCGCAGGTTGTAGTAGATTTCGATGTAAACTGATGTACCTAGATGGACGGACACCACAGGAGATCAGTTTTTAAGTACTTGTATTTATTGGTTGTTTTAGCGATTCCATTAATAGTGTTTTTTACGTTTCGACCTGTTCGAATCCCGTTTCCCGCTCCAAAAAGCATTTAAAAGGAATCTTTCGGGATTCCTTTTTTGTATTTGAAAAACTAGCACGTCTTTTGGACCAAAAAATGGGGTAAGGTCATCAGGGATTCTTCATATTCGGACTCCCTGGTGAGACCGAAACAACGATGATAGAATCAATAGAATTCGCCAAGCGTTCAAAACTTTCAGGCGCTCAGTTTTGCGTACTGGATATCCTGCCGGGATCAGAGCTGTGGGACAATCTGCAAGGGAAATTCATTTCAAACTGGGGTAAAAACAGTTATAAAGAGCCGGAATGGATCCCGGATGGGCTGACAAAAGAAAAAATAATGTCATTCCAGTCCCGGGCATTCAGGCAATTTTATCTAAGGCCGAAAATTATTTTTAAATTTATTAAGATGATTAATTTAAAACAGATAGGATTTATATTGAAAAGATTGAGTGATTACCGATTGTATTAAATCATTTAGTCCTATACCTCTCAACCATAGAATCAACAGCTTGGACCCCCTGCATAAAGGAATGATCCATATTCCCCTCCTCGTACTTCCATCCACCGAATCGTCCGCGTGAATATATATCTTTGGACTCAAGATAGGGCTGGATAGAACCAAGCGCCCTGTCTCGACCCAATTCCGGGACAGGATAGGAGTATGGGATATTGATCAGATAGCTGCTGACAAGTCCATCTCTTTCTTTATTTGAAATCATACCGGTTTCTATCAGACCCTGCAAAGTCGCCTCAACAACGGTCGCTTCACTGACAGGTTTGTGTTCTGAATACGTCGTCTCGCACATGAGAGAAAAATATCTCTCCGAGACAGATTCTGGAACATTATTCGGAGAGTAGTTGTGAAAATTGGTCACCCGGTAAAAAGGAGAGCTGCTTTCCGGGAAATACATCCAGCATTTCGGATCAACCCTTTCCCCTTTGAAACCGAGCCCGACGATCAAGCCGCTGTTATGGACAAGTTTTTCGGAGGCTTCTTTAATTTCGAATGGCAGAGAAGTACATGAATCAACAAAAAGATCCAGCGGAGAGGTGTTCAACAGATAATCATATCTTTCGATCCTGCCATTTGAAAAACAGACCTCTTTTTGTATAACATCAACAGTGACCATCTCATGATCAAGATGAATCCTGTCACTGAATTTCCGAGCAATCCCTTGGTAAATCGCTCCGGTTCCGCCATGTTCCGGAAACCTGAAAACAGCATTTGGTCCCCAGCTCAGATCATCACGCTGTTCGGAAATGTTTCGCTCGATACGGGAAATATCGACCAGGCTCACCCGTTCAGCGATCCACTCTTTTGACATACTCTGCAGAGGGACTCCCCAGACTTTTCGATTGTACGGCTCCATAAAGTACTTGACGATACCGCTTCCGAAAACAGAGTGCATCCAATCATAAAAATTGGCTGTATGAACCTGAGTCCCCTGTAGTGACCGTAAGCCGTTTATGCACTCCTGAAGTACGTCATCCGGAAGATAGCGTACATTGTTCTGGAACGGATACGGCACCCATCTCTGCAAAATCCGGATCCAGCTTTCTCGCTGGTGTTCAAAATATGAATCGCCCAAGGACTCTTCTACAGCTTTATCAAAATAATCATAATGTGAGAACAGGACATGCCCGCCAATATCCCAGGTAAAACCCTTGTCATCTCTGAATGATGCGGAGAGTCCACCGACATGATCGCTCTTGTCAAAGAGAGCCCAGTCGCTGTAGCCAAGCTTGTTCAGGTGATAAGCTGCGCCGAGTCCGCATGGTCCGGCACCGAGGATGAGGATTTTCAAAGTGTTAGAGCACCTTTCTACATCTTGAATAAAGGAGCGTTAAGCTTCCCGGACAACGAATCAATTACCTGATCACATTCTGCCATAACGAGACTCGTCAAAAAAAACCAAAAGGATTTATTTTCTACCGTTTCGATAACGATATTCGATGGCAAAAAGCGCTTCATCTCCTGTTCAAAGGCAATGCGCAAGCCAGCATCTATCTTAAGTAATTCCCGGCGATCACTGAGTAATCCCACAAAACTATCCACCGAATGACGATGATCGGCAATCTTTCTCTCCACTAACTCAATTGGTAAAAGTATCCCCTGCTGTTTCAACCAGACAATATCCCAGAGATCACGATTTTTGATTCGTCCCGGACGCAGCGCCAGGGCGACCATTTTGTCAGCCAGTATTTCTTCCCGGCTTTCAACCTGCAAAATCAACCCCGATGTCCCCATGTCAATACCATAATAGTTGCGCAACATCATTGGCCGTTTGTCATAACTGGGCACTGCACACACATCAATATTGATCCGCTGTACAGGCATCCCTTTCTGCTCCGGACGAGTCACCATCTTCAGCTTCCAGGTATCTACATTGCCTGTCTCCCGCCTGGGCTCACTGACCTCTACCTTCAATCCATATTTTGTGAACAGCTTTTCAATTAGCAGTGTTGGGAGTTTGCTCAAAGATTCTCGACTGAAATCTATACCGCCAGTGAAATCAAGATCTTCACTCAAGCGGTTCGAACCGTAACATCCCCTCAGACAGGTTCCACCAATAAACGTCAACTTTTCAAGCAAGCCGATGCTACTCATCTCTCTAAGGATATCGTGATGCAGAAGCTCTTTTTCCACAACCATTGAGAGTGGATTCAAGGTAGCATTATCTATCATTGCCTGAGCAACCAGGCGTTCAAACAGGCTCATTCACAACACCCCAGTCTATCAAATCAAGATTACGTCTGGCTGCCTTCATATCCCTTAGAGCCAGCGCCACGGAAGCACGCCAGAGATGGCAGCGCGCATCATACTCAAGTTGATCCTTGAGATCTTCAGGTTTTTGCGACGTATGAACAAACTCTATCGTTCCCCAATCACCACAACGTATCACATTACTTCTGCCGGTTGACATAAGCGTAATCCAGTTGATCGGAACTTGAGAAATTACCCCTGAATCACTCAAGGCAGTTTCAAAGCTTATGTAATTAAATTCATCGGCTCGCAGCCTGGCTGCAGCATGAAATAACAGCAATCCCTGTGGATATTTCACTTTTGGATAGAGATAGAGCCCTCGACAGACACGCCTGAAAAGACCTGCCTTTTCAGCTCGGCTTATCAGAACTTTAAAAGCGCCGGGGCTTAATGTAAGGTGAACCGCACGCAGATCGGAAAGGGTGAAGAGGTAGTGATCATCCGTCGCAAGTGATTCAATAACGTTCGTAAGTTGCTTGATCGGCTGGAGCGTTGACATGACATAAAGTTACACTAACTGTAACTTTATGTCAA